>NZ_JAGGOW010000168.1 GCF_018614135.1 Streptomyces sp. ISL-66 | reverse complement strand
TCGTCGACGCCGTACGGCCATCGATCGAAGACGAGTCGTAGGCAAGACCCACACTCGGACCGGCGCCCGCGATGGCGGAGGGAACCTCGACCGTATAGCCGTAGGTGAAGTTCGCGGCGTTCGAGCCGGACTGCCAGGACATGGAAGGCGCTATCGGCGTCGCGGTGTAGTCACCGCTCGCACCCGACGGGCCCGGCTCCACCGCGAGCGCGACCGCCTGCGGCGCCAGCATCTGCGGAGACGCCGAAAGAGCCGAAGACCCACCGGACTTCAGCATGCTCGGAGTGGACGTCACACCCTTGGGAGCGTCGACCTCCGCCACCAGGCGGCCCGACGCGTCCTTGTGCGAAGCGACCGGCGTACGGGCCGTACAGCCCTCCGCGCCCGGGGTCGTCAGTGCGCAGTCGGGAAGACGCACCACACGCGCGCGGTCACCCCAGTTGGCGCCCGTGGTCTTCGACCACGCCGAGACATCGAAACCGACCTGGACCTTGCCCGAAGCAGCCGAACCAGCCGCATCGGTCAGAGCCACCAGCGCGCCCTCGACACCGGCCGCCCGCGTCTTCGCCTCGTCCTTCACCTCCACCCGCAACGAACCCTCACCCGAGGCGGGGTCACCGGCGGCAGGCGCCGTGGCGAGCTCGGAAAGCTTCGCGGAGGGCTTCGGGCCGGAGCGTGCGGAGAGCCATACCGGAAGTTCACCGGCCTGAACGGGCTTTGCACCAGCGACAGTTCCCGAACCACCGGTCGAGCCGAGCGGAACGGTCGCGGAGCCGGCCGGAGCCTTGGCCTTCGCATCCGGCTTCCACGGCTTGCTCGCCGGCGCCTTGGCGTCGACAGGCTTGGCTTCCGAGCCCTTGACGGGCTGGGTCTGCGGGAGCGCCGTATTCGGCGGCACCCACACCTTCGGCGGCTTCGCCACCGCTTCGGCCGCGGGCAAACCCAGGCCGGAGATGAGCACCGCGAGCACGGCGACCATCGCTACACGTGGCCGTCTCGCGCGCACGCGCGAAAGCGAACCACCCTGACGAGACAACAAAATCCCCCCACAGAAAAGGAACACGAGAGTCCGTTTTTGACAGAGTCCGGACAGCCGCACCCTAAGGAGGGAGGCAACCCTTCACATAGGATTTCTTTAACATTCGCTTACATGATCAATGTCACGTGAGGGCAAGCTGACCCTTCGCATCCCGAAGCGGACATACAGATATGACAAAGTGTTGACAGATTTGCGGAGAGCAAGGAGCGTGCGCGTGACCTTCGTTCACCGACGCGCATAGCGAGGACCTCCTGCCCATGAGGCCATCTTCTTCATCACCTGACCCCAGGACGGGCCGGGGGTCCCTCCGGCGTCGGCGGGCATCCGCGGCCGCGACGCTTTCCGTGACCGGTGCGGCCGTACTGTCCCTGTCCCTCGGGGCCGGGCTGATCGCCGCCCCGGACGCCTTCGCGTCGAACGGGCCGGCCGACCACAACTGGCCGGCTCCCACCGCCAGGCCCGAGCCCACGGCCCAGCAGAAGGCCGTGGAAGCCGCGTTGGCCCAGGCCAAGACCATGGGCAAGCGGGTGGCCGTCGACCACCTGACGACCGGGAACTCGCAGACCTTCGCCAACCCGGGCGGCACCCTCACCGTGGACGCCGCCTCGGCTCCGGAACGGGTGAAGCAGAAGGACGGGTCCTGGCGGGCGATCGACACCACGCTGCGGGTCAACGCCGACGGCACCATATCCCCGGCGGTCGTGCCGTCCCCGCTGAGCATCTCCGGCGGCGGCACCGGCCCGATGGCGACGATGACCACAGCGGATGGCAAGAAGCTGGCCGTCAAGTCACCGTTCAAGCTGCCCAAGCCGGTGCTTGACGGCAACGACGCGCTCT
This sequence comes from Streptomyces sp. ISL-66, assembly GCF_018614135.1. Classification (GTDB taxonomy): domain Bacteria; phylum Actinomycetota; class Actinomycetes; order Streptomycetales; family Streptomycetaceae; genus Streptomyces. The sequence goes on along the minus strand of NZ_JAGGOW010000168.1, from coordinate 35,837 downwards.
ACAAGAACGTCCTGCCCGATGTCGACCTGCGCCTGACCGCCACCCAGCTCGGCGGCTGGAGCCAGGTCCTGATCGTCCGCACCGCGCAGGCCGCCGCCAATCCGGCCCTGAAGAAGATCCGCCTCGACGTCGACGCACCCGGGCTCAACACCTCCGCCGACGCCGCCGGCAACATCGCCTTCAAGGACACCCAGGGCAAGGCCCGCTTCACCAGCCCCACCTCCTTCATGTGGGACTCCAGCAAGAAGGCCGCCCCCGAGGCGGTAGCCCCGAAGAGCGCGAAGACCAGTAAGTCGGCAAGCACGAGCGGCGCGGACGTCACCCCCCAGTCCGCCCCCGCCCCCGCCGCCGCCGACGCGGTCGCCGCCTCCACCCCCGACGGCCCCGGCGACACCGCCAACGTCAAGCCGATCGCCGTCAAGGCCGACGCCACCGGCATCGACCTGACCCCCGACACCTCCCTCCTCGGCCAGGGCACCGGCCCCTGGTACATCGACCCGGGCGTCAACCCGACTGCCGACAGCGCCAACCAGGCCTGGTCGCAGGTGCAGGAGGCGTACCCCGACACCAACGAGTTCAACGGGACCGCTGACGGCCAGAACACGCCGGCCACCGGCTACTGCGGCTACTCGACCTGCACCCGCAAGGGCCGCGAGCGCGCGTACTTCCAGATCGGCATCAACTCCGCCATCCACGGCGCCGAGGTCCTCGACGCGCGGCTGTACGCCACCGTCGTCTCCTCCTCCAGCCCCAGCACGGCCACCCCGATGGGCCTCTACCACAGCCCCACGGGCATCAGCAGCCCCACGACCTGGAACAACCAGCCCTGCGACAAGAACTCGCGCATGGGCGGCTGCACCAAGATCGGCGGCGCCACGATCTCGGGCACGGGTGAGATCCAGTACGACGTCACCTCCCAGATGAAGAGCCACGCCGCCATCCGCGCCTCGACCTTCACCTTCGGCCTCGCGCCGGACGACGAAGGCAACATGTACTACCGGCAGCGGTTCAGCAACACCCCGCACATCGTCACCACGTACGACTTCCAGCCCCACGTCGGCAGCCCCCGCACCAGCCCCACCCCGGGCTTCGCGGGTACCGGCACCTACTCCGCCTGCACCACCCCGGGGGCGGCCCAGCCCTGGGACAACCCGGGCTGGATCGGCGCCAACTCCAACGTCTACCTGACGTCCGACACCTGGTCGCCCACCGGCCGCCAGCTGCAGACGACCTTCCAGATCTGGGACGACGACGCCGCCGGCCAGTCCGTGTGGCACCAGACCGGCTGGAACGGCTCCTCCGGCGACGCGGTCGTCGATGCCGGCATGCTCATCGAAGGCCACCAGTACGGCTGGACCGCGCGCACCACGGACGGCACGCTGACCAGCGCCGAGACCGGCTGGTGCTTCTTCCGGGTGGACCGGACCGCGCCGTCCGCGGCTGTCACGTCGAGCGACTTCCCGCTCTCCGGCACCACCGGCGGTCACCCCAAGCGCGTCGACGAGACGGGCACCTTCACGCTGTCCGGTGCGGACAACGCCCCGATCACCGGCACCAACCGCAGCTCCGGCCTGGCCTGTGCCCGCTGGACCACGGACCCGGTGAAGGCGGCTTCCGACTGGAACTGCACCGACAGCGACCCCGGGATCATCAAGACGTTCACGGCCGGCAAGGCCACCGTCCAGTACACCCCCCGGGCCTGGGGCACCAACTACCTGTACCTGCAGACCCAGGACAACGCGGGCAACATGTCGCAGCCCGTCGCTTACAGCTTCTACGTCCCGTCGAACCCGAACAGTCCGGCGCCGATCTTCGGCGACATCAACGGTGACAAGAAGGCCGACGTCGTCCTCGCCGACGCCGCAGGCAACATCCGCCAGATCAACGGCGGCGGCGACCCCGCCGCTTCCCCCGTCGCCCTCGCCCGCTCCAGCGTGAGCGGCAACGGCTGGAACGGCATCCAGCTCACCCACCGCGGCAGCCTCGGCAACAAGAACGTCGACGACCTCCTCGCCCACGAGCCCGGCAAGCCCAACCTGTACGTCTTCACCAACAGCGGCACGGGACTGGTCGACGGCCAGGCACCCAACAAGGTGGACAAGCCCGGCTCCTGCGCCAAGGCGGACTTCACCCCGATCAACTGCGCCGACTACGGCTTCGGTACCGACTGGTCCAAGGTCACCCAGATCGCCGCCTACGGCTCGGTCACCGGTGACAGCAAGGCCGGACAGCCGAACTCCCTGCCCCAGAGCTCGCTCCTGTTCGTGGAGAACGGGCGCCTGTGGCTGGGCATCCCCGGTGCCACCAACCAGCTCGACTCGCCGGCGTACCTGATCTCCGGCAACGACACCCGCTGGGACGGCTACGAACTGCTCACCCCCGGTCGCGCCAAGGGCACCAACTACGCGACCCTGTGGGCCCGCAACAAGACCGACGGCGGCACGCTCCACGCCTTCACCATCACGGGCGGCACCCCCGAGGCACCCGTCCTGACCGGGATCGCCGATCCGGCCGCCGGCCTCATCACCGGCAAGATCGACCCGGCCCGCTACCCGCGCGTCGGCTCCGACGGCGACCTCACCGGCGACAACATCCCCGACCTCTGGGCCGTCGACACCACCCAGCAGCTCTTCTCCTTCAATGGCGTCGGCACCGCCCCCAACGGCACCTCGGTCCTCTACCCGACCGTCACCGCCGTCGCCCCGGGCGTCACCCTGCAGGGCAACCTCAACACCCCCGCCTACCAGTGGAAGCTGAACGCCGGGACCGCCACCAGCACCCCCAGCGCCGGCGGCAACAAGTACCCCGCCACCACCGCGGGCATCACCTACCCCGCCGCCGAGACCATCGAAGGCCGTAGCACCTCCTACGCGGCGTTCAAGGGCGCCGGGTCGACCATCACCACCAGCGGTCCGGGCCTCGACACCCGCAAGGACTTCACCATCACCACCTGGGCCAAGCACGGGTCGACGACCCCGGGGCCCACGACGAGCATGGTCGTCAGCCAGGACGGCACGCTGAACAGCTCGTTCATGATCTACGGCGACAAGAACACCGGTCAGTGGCACTTCGCCATGGCCAACGCGCAGGGCGGAGGCTGGCCCTACGACTACACCAGCGTGGCCAACCAGGCCGCCCGGTGGACCCCTGACGCCTGGACCCGCCTGACCGCCGTCTACAACGCCGGCAGCGGCCTGATGAGCCTCTACGTCAACGGCGTCCTCGCCAGCACCGGACACCACGCCGCAGCCACCAGCCCCGCCCCCAGCGGTCCGATCGTCTTCGGCCGCTACAAGGTCTCCGGGGCCAACTCGGACGTACTGAACGGCGGCGTCAGCAACTTCGCCGCCTACCAGTACGCGGCAGCCCCCACCGCCCCGGCGACCACGGGCCGGATCACGCTCACCGCGGCCCCGGCCCCGGGCATCTGCGTGGACAACGACTACGCCAGCACCGATGACGGCAACAAGATCCAGATCGCGGGCTGCAACGGCACCGTGGCCCAGGAGTTCGACGTACGGGCCGACGGATCCCTCCGGATCCAGGGCAAGTGCGTGAACGCGACCAACTCGGGTACCGCCAACCTCACCCTGCTCGAACTGCGGACCTGTGGCGGTACTCCGACCCCGGCCCAGAAGTTCGTGCCCCGCGCCGACGGCTCGATCTACAACCCGGTCTCCGGCCGCTGCGTGGACCTCGGCAACTACAACACGACCCCGGGCACCCAGCTCTGGCTGTACGACTGCAACCCCTCCAACGCCCAGCGCTGGACCATCACGACCCTGGCCACCGCGCCGCTGCCGGTACCCACCCTGGACGCGGCACCGTGACCCACCGGTAGCACCGCTGCCACCGGAATCACCGGCACCAGCACCAGCACCAGCACAAGTACCAGCACCACAGCATGACGACGGCCGCCCCTCCCATCCGGGAGGGGCGGCCGTCGCCGTATGTCCGTGGAACCGCCGTCAGCGCGGCAGTGTCGCCGGGGAGCCGCCGTTCGCCTCGTAGCCCGCCACCGCCAGGGCGCGGTAGACCGCGTACGAGGCCGCCGGGTCCGGGTCGGCCGACCAGGGGAGGGCGCCGACGTAGCCGTCGACGTGGCGGACCTGCTCCATCGCCTCCGCCCACCGCTCGCCGCCGACTAGGAACAGCAGCAGCAAGTGCCGTACGTGCGCCAGCATCGGATCGTCGGGGCGCGCGCTGTGGACCGCGTACAGCGCGCCCTCCACCGCCCGCGTCACCGCCGCGCTCTGGTGGAAGCTGCGGATCAGGACCACGTCGGGCACGTGCTCGTACAGCGCGAACAGCGGCAGCGCCGCCAGCAGCGAGCCCCGCGGGGCGCGGGCCGCCGCGTAGTGGGTGAAGGCGTCGGCCTTCTCCCGGGAGCCGTGCCACTTCGCGCACCAGTAGTTCAGCGCGGCCAGGTGCGCGCCCATGTGCTGCGGCGCCCGGTCGATGATCTTCGCCCACAGCGCGTCGTACTCGGCCTCCGAGTAGTGGAGCATCCGGGCGACGGCCAGCTCGACGATGTACGGGACCGGGTCGCCCGGAGCCAGCAGCGCGGCCGTGCGGCAGGACTCCCGGGCCTCCTCCGCGATGATCCGGACGTCGGCGTCGCTCACGCCCTCCGGGCGCCGCCACATCTGCTGCGCCAGCAGCTCCGCGTGCACCTGCGCGCCACCCGCGTCCTTCGGCGCCTCCAGCCGCCACGCCTTCAACCACGGCGCGCCGAGACCGGGCTCCCGGGCGAGCTCCAGCGCCGCCGAACCGGCGAAGGCCTGGACGCGCTGCCAGCGCACCTCGCCCTCCTTCGGGGTACCGGCCAGCAGCTGGGAGGCGGCCTGCCACTGCCCGGTGCGCCGCACGTGGTCCAAGGCGTCCATCAGGTCCTGGTCCGGGCCGGGGATCCGGACGTCGAGCTCCTCCTGGAGGGCGAATCCGTAGTCCGCGGGGTCGGCGGCGTCGGGGCTGCCGGGCACGGCCAGGCGCAGGCCGCCGCGCTTGCGCCGAAGGTACGGTCCGACGGCGGCCAAGAGCAGGCCCATCGCGAGCAGGAACCACAGAATCTCCATACCCCCCAGCGAACCAGACCCACCCGTACGAACGCCAATACGGACGGGCCGGCGTGAGGGGGGAGAGAAGAGGACGGGGGCCGCCGGGGCATTAGCATCGGGCCATGAGCGACGACAGCCACGAGCACCAGAGCTTCGAGACCCGCGCCATCCACGCGGGCAATACGGCGGACCCGCGGACCGGCGCGGTCGTACCCCCGATCTACCAGGTGTCCACGTACAAGCAGGACGGCGTCGGCGGACTGCGCGGCGGCTACGAGTACAGCCGCAGCGCCAACCCGACCCGCACCGCGCTGGAGGAGAACCTCGCGGCGCTGGAGGGCGGCCGCCGCGGCCTCGCCTTCGCGTCCGGGCTCGCCGCCGAGGACTGCCTGCTGCGTACGCTGCTCTCCCCGGGCGACCACGTGGTCATCCCGAACGACGCCTACGGCGGCACCTTCCGCCTCTTCGCGAAGGTCGTCTCCCGCTGGGGCGTCGAGTGGTCGGTGGCCGACACCTCCGACGCGGCCTCCGTACGGGCCGCGCTCACCCCGAAGACCAAGGTGATCTGGGTCGAGACCCCTTCCAACCCGCTCCTCGGCATCACCGACATCGCCATGGTCGCCGACATCGCGCGCTCGGCCGGCGCCAAGCTGGTCGTGGACAACACCTTCGCGTCCCCCTACCTCCAGCAGCCCCTCGCGCTCGGCGCGGACGTGGTCGTGCACTCGCTGACCAAGTACATGGGCGGGCACTCCGACGTCGTGGGCGGCGCGCTCGTCACCGCGGACGCGGCGCTGGGCGAGGAGCTGGCCTACCACCAGAACGCCATGGGCGCGGTGGCCGGCCCCTTCGACTCGTGGATCGTGCTGCGCGGCATCAAGACGCTGGCCGTGCGCATGGACCGGCACGCGGAGAACGCCGCCAAGATCGTCGAGGTGCTCCAGCGCCACCCGAAGGTCTCCAAGGTCCTCTACCCGGGCCTGCCCGAGCACCCGGGCCACGAGGTCGCCGCCAAGCAGATGCGCAACTTCGGCGGCATGGTCTCCTTCCAGGTCGTCGGCGGCGAGGAGGAGGCCGTCGCGGTCTGCGCCCGTACGAAGATCTTCACCCTGGCCGAGTCCCTGGGCGGCGTCGAGTCCCTCATCGAGCACCCGGGCCGCATGACCCACGCCTCGGTGGCCGGCTCGGCCTTGGAAGTACCCGCGGACCTGATCCGCGTCTCGGTCGGCATCGAGAACGCCGACGACCTGATCGCGGACCTGACGCAGGCGCTGGGCTAGCCGCGGGCCGGCCGGGCCTGTACGAGCCGTCGGCCCGGCCCCCCCGGCCGCTCCGTGTGCGGAGCGGCCGGGGGGCCAGCACCGGCAGCGGCACCGGGACCCGGACCGGGACCCGCTGCTCAGCGGTCCCGGCGCGGGCCGCCGGTCACCAGTCCCGCCACGGCGGAGACGTCTCGCTCGACGGCGTCGCCCACGGGTGGGTCAGCGAGGCCCAGACCAAGAAGGCGACCGCCGCCGCGAAGAGCACCATCCACCCGATCCGGCGCACCGCCCGGCGCCGCCGCAGCACGCGGTCCCCGCGTGCGGCCGCGCCCGCCGCCAGCCCGGCCGGCACCGTCGGGTACGGCCCCTCCAGGAGCTGCCTGACCCGCGCTTCCTTCGGCTCCGGTTGGCTCATGCGGCACCTGCCGCAGCCGGCCCGGCCGCCGTCGTCGGGGCCCGACCGGACGCGGGAGCGGCCCGCAGCTCGGCCACGGCCCGGCCGCAGAGCGCCCGCACCCGCTCGGGCGGCAGCCCCAGCTGCGCCGCCGTGACCTCCTCCGCGACCCCCTCGTAGATCCGCAGGACCAGCACGAGCCGCTCCAGCGGACCCAGCCGGGCGAGTATCCCGCTGCCGCCGTGGTGGCGCCGGCCCGTGCGGGCGAAGGCGGCGCACAGTTCCTGGCGGGTGTAGTCGTACGGGTCGTCCCCGCGCAGCCTGCGCCAGTTCGCGTACGTACGGGCCAGGGCGCCCCCGAGGAGCCGGCGCGCGGCGGGGGCGTCGGCCGCGCCGGGCGCTCCCGTGTCGGGCTCGGCCGTGAGCAGGATCGCGACGCGCAGGAGCCGCCCCGCCGCACCGGCGACGAAGGCTTCGAACTCCGCGTAAGGGCCCGGGCCGTGGTCCACAGACCACATAGTGCGGCCGGTGGGACCACCCCGGTCAAGGGGTCGGGCGCAGCGGGATCAGGAGGCGGGGCCCGCCTCGGAGGCCGGGTCGGCCCCGCCCTCGGCGCCGGCCGACATCAGCTCGGACAGCGAGAGGTTGAAGCGGGTCAGCAGCGCGGTGAACGACTCGCGCTCCCCTTCGTTCCAGCCGTCCGTCACCCGGGCCATCAGCTCGCGCCGCGAGGAGCGGACCTCCTCCAGGCGCGCCAGCCCGCGCGGGGACAGCGCGAGCACCACGGCCCGCCCGTCCTCGGGGTGCGAGGTCCGCTTGACCAGGCCGCTGTCGACGAGCGGCGCGACCTGGCGGGTGACGGTCGAGGAGTCGATGCCCATGCCGCCGGCGAGCGCCTTGACGCCCATCGGGCCTTCCAGGTCGAGCCGGTTCAGCAGCAGGTACGCGGCCCGGTCCATGGAGTTGCGGACCTGGCCGACCCCGCCCAGGCGGGTCTGCTCGGCGCGCCGGGCGAAGACCGCCACCTGGTGCTGGAGCGCGTCGAGGAGACCGGCTTCGGCGGGCGCTTCGGCCGGTGCGGGCAGGTCGGAACTGGCCGGGGTGGAAGGCATGGCCGTGGGCTCTCTTCGCGTGGGGCCGACAAGGACGGGGGACAGAGTACGCGGCCGTGCGGCGGCTCGTACTCCTCGTACGAGAACTGATACGGCCGGTGCGGAACCCCGCTCGCGAGCCGTCCCGGATGGCGGGATCCAGCCCCTCCGCGCGAGGCGCCCGCGCGCCCTCCCGCGTCCCTCCTCCTTACCGTGCCGTGCCGTGCCCTCCTTCCTTCCGCCCCGGGCCCGTCCGCTTCTTTCCGGCCCCGCGTCTTCCGTCCCCCGTCCCCAGGCCCCCGCGTCCCGCGTCCCGCGCCGCGCGGCGGACCGGCTGCGAGACTGGCCGCATGAACTACCGCGTGCCGCAGCCCGTTCCGCAGGTCATCCTCGACGACGTCAGGGGGGCCCAGAAGATGCTCTCCGGCGTTTCCCGGGTGACCGCGATGGAGGGCAGCCGGTACCTCTCGTCGCTCACCGGCTCCCCGGTCCACTTCAAGTGCGAGAACCTCCAGCGCACCGGCTCCTTCAAGCTGCGCGGCGCGTACGTGCGCATCGCGGGTCTGCGCCCCGAGCAGCGCGCCGCCGGAGTCGTCGCCGCCAGCGCCGGCAACCACGCGCAGGGCGTGGCCCTGGCCTCCTCCCTCCTGGGGGTCCGCTCGACGGTGTTCATGCCCGTCGGGGCGCCGCTGCCGAAGGTGGCCGCGACCCAGGACTACGGGGCCGAGGTGCGGATGCACGGGCAGGTGGTGGACGAGACCCTCGCCGCCGCCCAGGAGTACGCGGACCGCACCGGGGCGGTGTTCATCCACCCCTTCGACCACCGCGACATCATCGCGGGCCAGGGCACGGTCGGCCTGGAGATCCTGGAGCAGTGCCCGGAGGTGCGCACGATCCTGGTCGGCATCGGCGGCGGCGGGCTCGCGGCCGGTGTGGCGGTCGCGGTGAAGGCGCTGCGGCCGGACGTGCGGGTGGTCGGCGTCCAGGCGGCGGGCGCGGCCGCGTACCCGCCTTCGCTGAAGGTCGGGCACCCGGTGTCGATCGAGAACCCGAACACGATGGCCGACGGCATCAAGGTCGGGCGCCCGGGCGACATCCCCTTCAAAATCATTGGCGAGCTCCTCGACGACGTCCGTACGGTGTCCGAGGACGCGCTCTCCAGCGCCCTGCTGCTCTGTTTGGAGCGGGCGAAGATGGTGGTCGAGCCGGCCGGGTGCAGCCCGGTGGCCGCGCTGCTGAGCGAGCCCGAACGGTACGGCGACGGCCCGGTGGTCGCGGTCCTGTCCGGCGGGAACGTCGATCCGCTGCTCCTGCAGCGGATCCTGCGCCACGGCATGGTGGCGGCCGGCCGCTACCTGTCGCTGCGGCTCCGCGTGACCGACCGGCCGGGGGCGCTGGCGGGCCTGCTGGGGGTGCTGTCAGTGGTGGATGCGAACGTGCTGGACGTGAGCCACGTACGGACCGACCCGCGGCTCGGGCTGACGGAGGTGGAGGTGGAGCTGCACCTGGAGACGAAGGGGCCGGAGCATTGCGCGGAGGTCGCGCGGTCGCTGCACGGCGCGGGGTACAAGGTCATGGGCTAGCCCGGCGGTTCAGAGCCGTGGCGGAACGCGATATGACGCGATACCCTTCGCCCGTTCGGCCGGGCTTGATCCACCCGGCGCCCCTAGGATCTGCGTAGAAATGTAACGATTCTGCTCGGCTCGATCCGCACTGGGGGAATCCATATGCCAGGCGCCATCTACGCCGAAGGTCTGGTCAAGACCTTCGGCGACGTACGGGCTCTGGACGGCGTGGACCTCGATGTCCCCGAAGGCACCGTCCTCGGTCTGCTCGGCCCGAACGGGGCGGGCAAGACCACGACCGTGCGCGTTCTGACCACCCTCCTCCAGCCCGACAGCGGCAAGGCAGTCGTCGCGGGCATCGACGTACTCAAGCACCCCAACGAGGTCCGCCGCGCGATCGGCCTCTCCGGCCAGTTCGCCGCCGTGGACGAATACCTGACCGGCCGCGAGAACCTCCAGATGGTCGGCCAGCTCTACCAGATGAGCGCCAAGGCCGCGAAGGTCCGCGCTGCCGAACTCCTGGAGCGGTTCAACCTCGGCGACGCCGCCGACCGCACGGCCAAGACGTACTCCGGCGGCATGCGCCGGCGCCTCGACCTCGCGGCGGCCCTGGTCGTCAGCCCGCCCGTGATGTTCATGGACGAGCCCACCACCGGCCTCGACCCCCGCAACCGCCAGGCGCTGTGGGGCATCATCCAAGAACTCGTCGCGGGCGGCACCACCCTGCTGCTCACCACGCAGTACCTGGAGGAGGCCGACCACCTCGCGCACGACATCTGCGTGGTCGACCACGGCAAGGTCATCGCGCGCGGCACCTCCGACCAGCTCAAGGCCCGCACGGGCGGCGAGCGCGTCGAGGTCGTCGTGCACGAGCGCGACCGCATGGCCACCGCCCGCGAGGTCCTCGCCGGCTTCGGCACGGGCGAGACCACCGTCGAGGAGCACACCCGCAAGCTGACCGTGCCGGTCTCCGGCGGCGCCAAGCTGCTCGCCGAGGTCATCCGCGAACTGGACGGGCGCGGCATCGAGATCGACGACATCGGCCTGCGCCGCCCCACCCTGGACGACGTGTTCATCTCCCTCACCGGCCACGCGGCGCAGCTCGCGGACCCGGAGAACGGCGACGAGGCACCCGCCGCCGACGCCAAGGGCGGCCGCAAGGCCCGTAAGGAGGCGGCCAAATGACCCTCACCTCCGCGACCCCGGAGCTGCTGGCACCCCGCCCGCGCGGCGGACTCGTCCAGGGAGGCAAGGACTCCCTGGTCATGGCCAAGCGGAACCTGATCCGCATGTCCCGCATCCCCGAGATGATCATCTTCGGCGTGATCCAGCCGGTGATGTTCGTCGTCCTCTTCAGCTACGTCTTCGGCGGATCCATATCCGTCGGCGGGAGCACCTCGCCCGCCGCCTACCGCGAGTTCCTGATGGCGGGCATCTTCGCCCAGACCGTCACCTTCGCCACGGCCGGCGCCGGCGCGGGCATCGCGGACGACATGCACAAGGGCCTCATCGACCGCTTCCGCTCCCTGCCCATGGCCCGCGGCGCGGTCCTGACCGGCCGCACCCTCGCCGACCTCGTCCAGACCACCCTCACGCTCGTGGTCCTGGCGATCGTGGCGCTGCTTGTCGGATGGCGCACCCACAGCAACATCGGCGAGGTCCTCGGCGGCTTCGCCCTGCTGCTCCTGCTCGGATACGCGTTCTCCTGGATCGGCGCCCTGATCGGCCTGTCGGTGCGCACCCCGGAGGCGGCCACCTCGGGCGGGCTGATCTGGCTCTTCCCGCTGACGTTCATCTCGAACGCCTTCGTCCCCTCCGACAACATGCCGGCCTTCCTGCGGCACATCGCGGAGTGGAACCCCTTCAGTGCCACCGTCCAGGCGGCCCGGCAGCTCTTCGGCAACCTCCCGGAGGGCTACCCGACCCCGGAGGCCTGGCCCATGCAGCACCCGGTCATCGCGTCGATCCTCTGGTCGGTGCTGATCATCGTGGTCTTCCGCACCCTGGCGGTGCGCAAGTACCGCTCGGCGACGGCGTAGGCCCGCCCCGGCCCCCGCACGGGCCGTGAAAGCACTTCGCCCCGCCGGGCTGACGCTCGGCGGGGCGAATTTCGCAAAGGGGGTGATCAGCCGGTGAAGGGCTTGACGTCGAGGATCTTGACCGAGGCCTGCTTGCCGTTCGGCAGCTCGTACTGGGCGTCCTCGCCGATCTTCTTGCCCATCACGCCGGTGCCCAGCGGGGACTGCGGGGAGTAGGTCTCGAAGTCCGAGGACGCGTACTCGCGCGAGGCCAGCAGGAACTCCATGGTGTCGTCCTCGTCGCCGTCGAAGGCGATCTTGACGAGGGTGCCGGGGGCCACCTCGCCCTCCGAGGCGGGGGCCGTGCCGACCTTCGCCTTCTCCAGGAGCTGCGTGAGCTGGCGGATGCGGAGCTCCTGCTTGCCCTGCTCCTCCTTGGCCGCGTGGTAACCGCCGTTCTCACGGAGGTCACCTTCCTCGCGCGCAGCAGCGATCTTGGTCGTGATCTCCGTGCGTGCGGGACCAGAGAGGTACTCCAGCTCGGCCTTCAGCTGGTCGTACGCCGCCTGGGTCAGCCAGGTGACGCTCTCGCTCGTCTGGGTCACGGGTGCTCCTCGTCGGTACAGGGACTACAAAAGCCGCCAGCGGCGGACGAAACCACGAGCCTAACAATTCGGGAAGAAAAGGGGGAGGACACCAGGCGTGTGAAGTGCGTCAGGGCCCGGTGACGAAGCCGGAAGAACCGGAATCCGCGGAACGAGTGCCTCCGCCGCGGCCCGGCGTGTTGCCCGTCGCACGGTGCGTGCGGCTGTCAGGGCATCGGGGCGTCCGGTGCGTGCGGCTGTCCGGTGCGTGCGGCTGTCCGGGCGTGCGGCCGTCCGGTTCAGTTCTCGGAGCCGGCCGGGCGGCAGCCGATCAGTTCGATCATCGTGGCCCTGCCCGTCGTCTTCAGCGTGACGACCTCGTCCACGCGCCGGTCCTCCTGGGCGAACGTGAAGTCGGCGCGACCCACCTCGCCGTGCTCCTTGTCCTGCGAGCTCAGCGTGCACACCCCGGTCACCGAGGCCTCCTTGCGCACCTCCAGGTGCACCTCCACCGCGGAGTCGGAGATCACCTGGAACTTGATGACCTCGGCGCTGACGCTCTGACCGGCCACGTAGTCCCAGCCGATCCAGCCGACCACCCCGAGCAGCCCGACCCCGAGGACCGAGCCCACGATCTTGAGCTTGCGGTCCGCACGCTCGTCCGCCGACCGGCCGTAGCGGCCCTCGGGCAGTCCTTCGCGCACCGCGCTCATCGATCGTTCCCTTCGAGGTGGGTGAACACCGTCAAATCCCGGGGCGTCCCCCCGGAATTTTTCCACCCCCCGATTCGGTCACTATAGAAGGCGCCCGCCCTGACGACTCAAAGAGGATCCTGTCTTGACCGAGCAGCTTCGACTGATGGCCGTCCACGCCCACCCCGACGACGAGTCGAGCAAGGGCGCGGCCACCATGGCCAAGTACGTGTCCGAGGGGGTGGCCGTACTGGTGGTGACCTGCACCGGTGGTGAGCGCGGCTCCGTCCTGAACCCCAAGCTCCAGGGCGACAAGTACATCGAGGAGAACATCCACGAAGTCCGGGCCAAGGAGATGGACGAGGCCCGCGAGATCCTCGGCGTCGACCAGGAGTGGCTGGGATACGTCGACTCCGGCCTGCCCGAGGGCGACCCGCTCCCGCCGCTGCCCGAGGGCTGCTTCGCCCTGGCCGACCTCGACGAGGCCGCCGGCAGCCTGGTGAAGAAGATCCGCGCCTTCCGGCCGCAGGTCATCACCACGTACGACGAGAACGGCGGCTACCCGCACCCGGACCACATCATGACCCACAAGATCTCGATGGTGGCCTTCGAGCACGCGGCCGACACCGAGAAGTACCCCGAGACCGAGTTCGGCCCGGCGTACCAGCCGCAGAAGCTCTACTACAACCAGGGCTTCAACAAGCCGCGCACCATCGCCCTGCACGAGGCGCTCCTCTCGCGCGGCCTGGAGTCCCCGTACGGCGAGTGGCTGGAGCGGTGGAAGGAGTTCCAGCGCGCCGAGCGGACCCTGACCACCCACGTTCCCTGCGCCGACTTCTTCGAGATCCGCGACAAGGCGCTCATCGCGCACGCCACGCAGATCGACCCGGACGGCGGCTGGTTCACCGTGCCCATGGAGATCCAGAAGGACGTCTGGCCGACCGAGGAGTACGAGCTGGCGAAGTCGCTCGTGGACACTTCCCTCCCCGAGTCCGACCTCTTCGCGGGCATCCGGGAGAATGCGTAGTTATGAGCGCTACGCAGGCAGCAATCGCCCAGCTCCTTCCGCTGGCCGGCGACACCTTCGACAAGAACAAGGTGACCCCGGGACTCCTGGGATTCATCGTGTTCGCCGCCCTCGCCCTCGGGGTGTGGGGCCTAATGAAGTCGATGAGCCGCCACATGGGCCGCGTCGACTTCAAGGAAGCCCCCGAGCCCGCCCCGACGGAGGGCACGCGGGCCCCGTAGGGGAGTCCCCAGGGGTTCCTCCGCGGGCCGCTCGCCGGACCGCCGCCCCGCCGCCGGCTGTGAACGGCGGGGCGGCGGACCCTCGCGCGCCCTACACCGGCGGCAGCGGTACGGGGACGCCCATGATCTCCCGCGCGTGCAGGTTCGGCACGAGCGACAGCCGCCACGCCTGCCAGCCCTCCGCCGGGTCCACCCCGCGCGCCAGGATCACCGCGTAGGACTCCAGGCAGTCCTCCAGGCGCCCGTCCCGCATCGGGTGCGGGGCCGCCGCCAGCCGCGCCAGCTCCGTCCGGGCCTCGTCGGGGGCTCCCGGGAGCGCGTACGGCAGGAGCGTGCAGCGCAGGAAGCGCGCCCAGTCCTCGCCGCGGCGGTCCCCGTAGGAGATGAACAGCCGCACCGCCTCCTCGCACAGGTCGAGGGCCTGCGCGGTGCGCGCGTTGCCGGCATCGACGACGGCGAGCTCCAGACAGGTCCAGGCCTCCCCGTGGGCCAGGCCGATGCGACGGAAGTCCGCCCGGGCGTCCACCAGCAGCTGGCGGGCGAAACCGGAGTTCTTCAGGTTCCCCGTCTGGGCCGCCCGCTGGTCGCGCGTCACCCGGCCGGAATGGTGACGGGCATGGGCCAGCCCGTACACGTCCCGCATCCGGGAGAACATCGTGCGCGCCCGCTCCAGCTCCCGCACCGCCCGGTCCCGCTCCCCGGCCTCCTCCAACGCCTGCCCGAGGTAGTACAGGGTCCACGCCTCGCCGCGGGCGTCCTCCGCCACCCGGTGGCGTGCCAGCGCGTCGCGCAGCAGCTCCAGCGCCGGACCCGGATCCCCCGCGACCACCCGCGCCCGGCCCAGCTGCGTCAGCGCCCACGCCTCACCGCGGTCGTCGCGCGTGCGCCCGTACAGCTCCAGGGCCAGGCGCAGCTCCGACTCCGCGCGCGCCACCTCGCCCAGGCGCAGGTAGACCTGCCCGAGCTGGAGGTGCGCCCAGGCCTCGCCGTGCACGCTCTCGCTCTCCCGGTGCAGCGCGAGGGACTCCCGCAGCAGCCGCAGCGCCTCCGCGAGGTGCGCCCGGTCCCGTTCGACCGCGGCGAGCGCGTGCAGACCCCACGCGCGGTCGCCCGCCAGCTCCTGCGGAGCCTGGAGCACGAGCGCCTCGCGGATGCGGGCCGCGGCCTCAGGGAGGTTGCCCTGGTGGTGCAGCGTGATGCCGAGCGAGACCAGCGCCATGCCCGCGGCCGCCTCCTGGTGCGCCTCCATGTACTGGTCCACCACCGAGGTCAGCGTCGTGCGCGCCTTGTCCAGCTCGCCGAGCTGACGCGCCGCGATACCCGTACGCCACTGCACCGAGCGGACCAGCAGCCCCTGGTCGACCGCCTGGGCGAGTTCGTTGATCTCGCCCAGCCGGTACAGGTCCCCGCGCAGCAGGCAGAAGTCGCAGAGCGCGCCCAGCAGGTCGAGGACCGCCTGCTGGTCCACACCCTCCGTGTGGCGCAGCGCCGCCGTGATGAAGCTCGACTCCTCGTCCAGCCAGCGCAGCGCCGCGTCGAGGGAGACGAAGCCGTGGCCGCCGACCGTGCTCGTCCTGGACAGGGCGTTCGCGCGCGTGGACATCTTCCCGTCGACCATCCGGATCACCGAGTCGGCGAGCTGCGCGTACGTCCGGATCAGCCGCTCGTGCGCCGCCGCGGCCCCGGCCCGGTCCTCGTCGTGCGCGAGGCGCGCCGCCGCGTACGCGCGCACCGCGTCGTGCATCCGGAACCGGTCCGTCCGCACGTGGTCCAGCAGCCCCGCCCGCGCCAGCTCCCGCAGCAGCCGCCCGGCCTCCACCTGGTCGGCGTCGATCAGCGCCGCCGCGGCCGCCGCGCCCAGCGAGGCCCGCCCGGCGAGCGTCAGACGGCGCAGCAGCCGGCGCCGCTCCTCGGGCAGGGCGGCGTAGGCCAGGTCGAGGGCCGCCTGGAGGGAGCTTCCGGGGGGCGGTGATTCGGGGGCGTACCTGGTGTCCTCGGCACGCCCGGCGCTCGCGGTGCTCCCGGCATGCCCGGTGTCCTCGGCGTTCCTGGGGTCCCCTGCCCCGGCGTCCCCGGCGTGCCCGGCATCTGTGGGGTTCCCGGTCCCGGCGTGCCCGGCGTGCCCGGCATCCGTGGGGTTCCCGGTCCCGGCGGCCCCAGCGTCCCCGGCGGCCCCAGCGTCCCCGGCGTTCCCGAGGGGTGCCAGGACGCGCAGCGCGAGCGGCAGGCCGGCGGCGAGCGCGAGGAGGCCCCGTACGGGCTCCTCCCCGTACGGGGCCTCCTGCGCGGCGGCCGCCGCCTCCATCAGCTCGGCGCCCGCCTCCCGCGCGAGCCGCGACACCGGCAACTGGTACACCCAGGCCGCCAGATCCGCCGGCAGGTCCAGCGGCTCCCGCGCCGTGACAAGGACCAGGCTCTCGGAGCGCTCGGGCACGAGCATCCGTACTTGCGCGGCGTCGACGGCATCGTCCAGGACCACCGTCACCGGAGTGCCCTGCAGATGCAGGTGGTACAACTCGCCGAGCCTGCACACCTGTTGTTCCGCCGAAGCGCCCTCCCGGAA
Source organism: Streptomyces sp. ISL-66 (assembly GCF_018614135.1). GTDB lineage: Bacteria > Actinomycetota > Actinomycetes > Streptomycetales > Streptomycetaceae > Streptomyces. The sequence continues at coordinate 19,363 of NZ_JAGGOW010000168.1, read as the reverse complement.
CAGCAGCTGCTCGCGCGGCGCCCCCAGCCGGTTCATCAGGTGCAGCAGCGCCTCCCGCGTCGACAGCGGATTCTCGGTCGCGCCGCCGCCGCGCAGGTCCACCACGCAGGCACCCCGGAACTGGTCCCGCAGCGCGTGCGCCGCACGCAGCGCCAGCGTGGTGCGGCCGACCCCGGGCTCGCCGTGCAGCACCACGACCACCGGACGGGTCTCGGTGCTGGCCCGGGCGCTCCGCACCCACTGCGCGATCCGCGCCAGCTCCGCCTTCCGTCCCACGAAGACCTCGTCCAGCAGCGGGAGTTGTCCGAAGGACTGCTCCAGCATGCTCCGCCGGCGCGCCGCGGCGCTGCGGTTGGCCCCGACCAGCTTGGGGCGCCCGCCGGTCCCGGTCCCGTTCGCGTTCCCGATCGCGGTCCCAGTCCCAGCCCCGGTCCCGGTCACCTTCTGCGAAGCGCGGGCGGCGACGGCCACCTTGCGCTGCTGCTCCAGGAACGGCCGGATCCCGCGCACCTCCAGCGCCGACAGCCACTGCAGTTTCAGCTGCTCGGGCCCGCCCGGCCGCCCCAGCTCCCCGGCCCGCCGGTTCGCGGCCGGCAGGTGCAGGGCCGTCACCTTGGCCACGGTCGCCGTCGCCCCGGCCGCACCGACCACGACCCCCGCGGTCAGCGCCGTACCGGCCGCCACTCCGAAGGCCAGGTCCGCCCCGACGGCCGAAGCCGCCGCGACCGCCGTCACCAGCAAGGCCGTCGAGAGGTTCGCGCGCCGGAAGGCCTCGCCGAGCGACTCCTCACCGGCGGCCGCCCCGTCCAGGGCGCGCACGTACGCCCCGTACTCCTCTGCCGCACTCGCCGCGAGCGAGTCCAGCGCTTCCCTGCCGCGCGCGAGCAGCGCCGCCTTGGCCTCGGGAGTCCCGGCCGCGCCACCGGCGCCCCGCCCGGCCTCGTCGTCCACGGCCCGTCCCAGCAGCCGCTCGGCCTCGCCGCGATGGCTGTCACGCATCGGCATCCCCCTCAGAGAGCTCCGGCACCGTGCGCCAAGTGTCCGCCGGGACGGTCGGGAGCGCGAGAGAATCTGAGCTAGTGCCGCGGGAGTTGGCGCGCGAGCGGTCGCATAGGGTGGCCCGGTGAGCAGACGCTGGACGACCCCGGGGCCGGGGCTGTGTGCGACGGCGGCGCTGCTCATGACTGCGACCGGCTGCGGGCTTGCGCCCGAACATCCCCTGCCCGACCGCGGCTTCGCCCTCCGCTACGAGAAGCCCGCGGCGGCCGACAAGGCCGGCCACCGCTTCCTGCGGGACGGGGCGCTCGCCGACCTCGCCGTCGCCGCACTCAACTCCTCCCTCGACCTCCCGTACCCGGTCACCGTCGTCGCCCGCTCCTGCCACGGCGAAGGCACCGGCTACGACCCGGACACCCACCGCATCGAGCTCTGTTACGACGACCTGGCCGAGGAGCGCGAGCTGTTCGCCGCGGCCGGGGACGCCAACCCGGACGAGCCGCTCTCCGAGGTCGTCCGGGAGACGATCTACCACGAGGCCGGCCATGCCCTCATCGACGCGCTGGACCTCCCGGACGAGGGCGACCGCGCCGAGGAGGACGCCGCCGACCGTTTCGCCCAGGTGCTGCTGCTCGACCACGACCCCGAGGGCGACGCCACCCTCCTGACCGCGGCTCGCGCCTACGAACTGTCGGCCGCCGCGGAAACCACCCCCGACCCCTCCGACGAGCACGCCCCGGACGCCACCCGCGCCGAATCCCACCGCTGCGCGGTCTACGGCGCCTTCCCCACCCGCCACAAGTCCCTGGCCACCCCCGCCCGCACCGCCTGCCCCACCACCTGGACCCACACCCGCGACACCTGGACCCACGCCCTGACCCCCTACCTGCGGCACTGACCCCGGGACCCTCCGTCCGAGGCCGAAGGCGGCGCTCTTCGCTTACGCCCGCGACGAGCCGTAGCAACTGTCCCGAGACCCCTTGGGGACTGCTCGCCGCACGGGCCCAGCCAGCTGAAGCTCGACGTCGAGTCCTGGCCCGGGCGGCGTGCCGAGCTGATGGGCTGGACGGGTGGACAACGTCGCGAGCCGGTTACGGTCACGTTTGGGTGACGGCGCGCCAGAGCACTTGCCCACCACATTGTTAGCGCTAACAATCAGGCGTCAATGGAGGGGTCAGCTTTGCTGCCGTGCGAGCTCCCGTTCGCCCGGACGCCGCCAACTGCGGTGCCACCATTGCGAGTTGCCCCTTCCGTCCCGTACGCCATAGGGAGTCCAGATGAGCGCAGCATCCCACCCGGCGCAGCCGTCTCGTCGCACCATCCTCGGCTTGGCCGCCGCCACTCCCTTGGCGATGACCGGGGTGCTGAGCCTGGGCGCGGGCACCGCCCACGCCGCCGACTCGGCCTACGTGATGTGCTACTTCACCGAGTCGAACGACCTCGGCGCGGGCACCGACTACGGCCTCCACCTCGCGGCAAGCCGCGACGCGCTGGAGTGGACGCCGCTGAACCAGAACAACCCCGTCGCCATCCCCACGGCGGGCGCGCTCGGCCTGCGCGACCCGTTCCTCATGCGCAAGCAGGACGGCACCTTCGTCGTCCTCGCCACCGACCTCAAGGGCACCGACTGGAACTACAACAGCCAGTACGTCCACGTCTGGGACTCCGTCGACCTGCGCGCCTTCACGGGTTACCGGCGCCTCAAGCTGCACGACATGAACACCCACAGCTGGGCGCCCGAGGCGTTCTGGGACGCGAGCCGGGGCCAGTACGCGGTCCTCTACTCGGCGGTCAACGCCAGCGGCCACAACGTGATCATGGTGAACTACACCCGTGACTTCGTCACGGCTTCCGCCCCGCAGGTCTTCTTCGACCCCGGCTACGACGCCATCGACGCGAACATGACCGTCGGCGTGGGCGGTGTCAACTACATGTTCTTCAAGAACAACGGGCAGGGAAAGTTGGTCGGCGCCAGGTCCACGTCGCTCAACCCGGGCAGCTTCACCCCCTTTGGCAGCCCGGCCTCCCATGGCGGCACCGAAGCCCCGACGATCGTGAAGTCGCTGACCTCGAACACCTGGTACATGTGGGGCGACACCTACACTCCCAACGGCGTCTTCTACGCCTGGCAGACCTCCGACCTCGCGTCCGGTGCCTGGACCCCCCTCGACCAGAAGACGTACACCCAGCCGCTCAACTCCAAGCACTGCGGCATCACGACCATCACCAGCACCGAATACGACAACCTGCTCACCAAGTGGGGCGTACCGGCCTGGAACCGGCTCAAGTCCTACAATCTGCCGGACCGTTACGTCCGCCACGCCAACAACGTGGGCCGCATCGACACGTACCCGTTCAACCTCTACACCGACTCCCTGTGGAAGCTGGTCCCGGGCCTCGCCGACAGCTCCGCCGTGTCCTTCCAGTCCGTCGGCAACCCCACCCGCTACCTGCGGCACTACAGCTACGAGCTGCGACTCGACGCCAACGACGGCACGTCGGCGTTCGCGGCAGACGCCACCTTCCACCGCACGGCCGGCCTGGCGGACTCCTCGTGGTCCTCCTTCCGCTCCCACAACTTCCCGACCCGCTACATCCGGCACTCCAACTACGTCCTGCGCATCGACCCGATCTCGACGGCCACCGAACGGCAGGACGCGACCTTCCGCGTCGGCTTCTGACGGGTTCCGCGGTCGGGGGCGGGGGCTGTGAGAGGCTGGGTCGTATGAACCGGCTGGCTGGTGTGACCTCGCCTCATCTGCTTCAGCATGCTGACAATCCGGTCGACTGGTGGCCCTGGATGCCGGAGGCGTTCGAGGAAGCCCGGCGGCGCAATGTGCCCGTCCTGCTATCGGTCGGTTACTCCGCGTGCCACTGGTCTCAGTGAACTCGCAAAATCAGTAGTTGGCGGGTTCACACCTCTCTGATGATCACGCGGCTCCCGCATAGCTTCGACCAGTCGTCGCGGTCGGAGGTCAGGACGACCACGGGGGACGGGACACGGAGCGCAAGGGCGGCGACGAGAGCGTCGATTGCGTACTTGTGCCCGTGCATCCCACCTGCGTCCCGAAGTAGCGCTACCGCCGTCATGGAGTCCTCCTGACTGACCGGCTCCACTCGCAGTCGGGAGAGCACCCACTTCAAGCGCGCCAGATCGGTCTTCCCCTGAGCTGCTTCAACGATGGTCAGCACAGACACGAGGACAGGGACTCCTAGCTGCCGGGACGCCTCGATGCGCGCCGCCATCCTGCGGTCATTGCGCAGGAGCAGGGAGAGTGCCTCGGAGTCGAGCACCAGGGAGCAGGCCGGCTGCTCCTTCACGCGGCGCCTCGTTCGACGGCCCTGGCGTTCTCGTCTCCGAACAGCTCGCGACGGGCGGCTTCGATCTCCTGCTCTGTGAGCGCGCCGTGTTCCTCTTCGTGTGACGCGACGATCTCGGCGAGCCCGTCCATGGCGAGCTGGTGCCTCACGGCTTCGGTGATATAGCTGGACAGGCCCCGGCGCCCGGTCCTGGACCGGAGCTCACTGGCCAGCTCGGTGGGCATGGACACGGAGATGTTCTCGGTGGTTCCGGCTCGGGTCGGCTTCATGCTCAGAGTGTAGGACAAGCTCTATTACATCGCGAAGATTCCGCCGCAGAACCACGACTCATTCCTCGGCCTTCGCGTTCGGCCTCGCTTCGGCCGGAGTCGGATACCGGCTCGACCGCAGCATGCGCGTGGCTGTCGCGGGCCGGATTGATGACCGGCGTTTCATGATCGGGAACTCCCGGATAGGCTCGACAAATCGCACTTTCACTCATCACGACAGTTCGGGGAGACGACGTGGGCGCTGTGCGGGCCTGGATGGTACGCGCCGGAGCGGATGGTGAGCGGGAGGACGTCTCCATCTCCGAGGGCTTGACGATCGCCGGCTGGCCCGAGGTTGTCGGTGACCTCGCGGGCTGTATGACACCGGGAGACCTCAAAGCCGAGCTCGCCAAGGCATACCCCCGTGAGAACCCCCGCGTCCTCGGCAACTGGAGCGGGCAACTTTGGCGTTTTCGCGCCGTCATGTCGCCCGGGGATCTGATCGTCCTGCCACTCAAGACGGGCACCATCGCCATCGGACACATCACGAGCGATTATCAGTTCCGTGCGGAGGCTGCTCCGGGATTCCGGCATGTACGCACTGTCACCTGGAAGCGCCCCGATGTACCGCGTACGGAGCTTCGCGCCGATCTGCGTGCGACACTTGGCTCCCTGCTCACGGTGAGTGAGTTGCGCCGCTTCGATGCCGTGAAGCGTCTCGCCAAGCTTGCGGCCGGAGACTCCGATCCCGGGAACCCTGACGCCCCGGCTGACGTGCGACTGTTGGAGAAGCCTGTCGAGCTGCTCCACAAGGTCACCGCAGCCCCGGCGGGCGAGCCGGTGAGACTGGCCGTACGAGACCTGCTCAGCATCTGGGACTTCGTGAGCCGCTCGGGTAAGGCCACCGCCACCATTCGCAGGGATCTGGACGGGCTTGGTCTTGCAGTCGTCCCTCCCATCACCGAGGTCCCGTCGATCGACCACATGGTCCGCGTCGTTCCCATCGGCCTGGCGCCGGAAGCTGAACGGCAGTCGTTGGGCGAAGAGACCGCCGACCTGGAACTGGAGCCGGAGGACGGAGACGACTCCGCGGCGGATCTCCTGGTCGATGAGGAGTCCGGCTCCATGGATATCGGCGACAACAGTCTGACCGCTGTTGGAGCCGGGGAAGGCGAGAGTGGCGACGATGAGGAGGAGCCGGCTCATCCGGCGCCCGTGTTGGTGACCGTGGGGAGACTGCCCTCGGCGCGCAGTGAGCTGAAGACCGTCAAGCTTACCGACCCGCTCGGCCGAGCTGTGGAACTTCTGTCCGAGAACGCGTACGACCAGCTTCCGGTCCTCAACGACGACGAACATTTGTGCGGTTCCATCACCTGGCGGGAAATCGGCGCGACCAACCACCCTGCCACCGCGCTGGTCAGAGACGCTGCCGTATTAAAGGTTCGGTCAATACGCACCGACGAGCCCATGGTGGACTGCCTGGCGGATGTAGCCGACCACGGCTGTGTCTTCGTACTCAATCCCGACGGCAGCCTCTCTGGGATTGTGACGGGTCACGACCTGGCCCACAGATTCGAGCAGGAGCTGCGCCCCTACGCCCTCATCCAAGAGCTGGAACTGCGCCTGCGCCGAGCGCTCAGCAAGGCGTTGATGCAGGTGAAGGAGATCCATGGTGAGTACGGCCTCCCCGGAGATCCCGCGAAAATCGTCAAGCTCGCCAATCAGGGCATGAACTTCTCCGACTACATCACATTGCTCAAGCGGGATGACGTATGGCAGGCGACGGGTTGGAAGTTCCCGCAGCAGAGCTTCGCCGAACGCTTGGACCGGGTTCGGAAAATTCGTAACGAGACCATGCATTTCCACACGAGCGACGATGACCGCATCAGTGCGGTCAAGGAGATAGAAGTCGCTCTGCAGATGCTCAAAACCGTTCAGCCGCAAGCCTGAAGGTGCTGGTGGGCCGGCGCTGCTGCACACGCCGACAACCCGATGCGGCTGGGCCCTTGCGGTGGGGAATGGCTCCGGGGATCTATGGCCGGCTCCTCCAGCGTGACGTCCGTCCGCGTTCATCCGCGGATACCGGAATCCACCCGGCGACGGCGTCCGGAGCCGACAGGGCCATGTTCAGAACGGCTGCGCTCGGCTCGCCGGGCGCCAGGCCCGACGTGATAACGAGCAGCAATCCGCCTTGTCGTTTAATCAAGCGTTTCATGTCGCGAGAGATATCCGACGACCACTCCTCGAAGCCCATTTTCCCCGTGAGCCGGCGCCGAGCGACGGTCGCAGTCCCGGGAACGGTGTTGAGGGCATGGTCGGCAGTCATCATTCCGTGCTGTTGATGCCAAAAGAACGGCGCCATCCGCCACTGGCCGTCCTCAGACCGAGCCAGCGCCACGCACTCCACTCCCGGGTTCACCAGCATGAGTACCGGGCTCATGTCGTCCAGCGTGATCTGAGGCGTGTGAGCCGCACTGGCGGTCCAGGTCAGGCGTGGCTCCGACGGACCGATGAGCTTGAAGATGCCCAGACTGCTGTCACGAGGTGTGCCGTCGTTATCGGTCCATTCAGGGTAGCGACACATCCCCAAGTGGTAGAGGCTGGCGGTCGCGCCCCAAGGATGTTCGAAAACTCGAAGAGCTGGCACCCCCATTCCCAAGGAAAACCCGCAATACTGGCAATCAAGTGGCCACAAGCCCTCCATTACGTGGGCAAGTTGCCCGTCCGCCAGCCGTTCCTCGGTGCTCTTGCTCACCGCCAGGGTCTGGAGTCCTCCCCTGCCGGCTTCCGCACGGACGATTCGCCAGTCGGGCATCAACAAGGGGGTGCGCTGCTGGGTTCTACGGATCCATGATTCAGCGCTCTTCGGATCACCTTCCCACGCCAGAATGGTGCTGAGCGTGATCATGGCGTCAGGGTTGCCGTCCTCAGCCGCAGCCAAAGCTCCTCGCCGCGCTTGAACCAGGTAGGACTCCGCAGCCCCCTGCTGCTCCCGGTACGCAAGCCAGCCGGCGAATGACAGTGCCACCGCGGGCATGCCTCGATCAGCGGCTTCTTTCAACCAGGCGCCTCGGTTGTCCAGCACTATGTATTGCTGCCGCAACAGGTTGCCGTACTTCACGGCACACTCGTCATCGCCCTGTTCCGCACCGCGCCTCCAAAGCTCGGCCGCAAACATCGAGGGCAATACGCCGACTGCCGCGCTCGCCCAGAGGACCGGTGAATTCACCGCGATGCGAGCAGGACCGGCCGCCGCCGACTATTGGCAGGATCGACTTTCTGCCCAGGCAACGGCAGGCACGGACTCGACGTAGGCACGAACTTCGACGCGCCGGCGTCGGCATCCCTTAGCCGCCGTACTTCCCCAGTACCGCGATCACGCGACGGATCTTCCGCAACTCGTCGAGCCGTTTCACGAAGACCTTGCGGTCGAGCGGCCACCCCAGCGGAAGGCCACCGCTGCGCGGTCCACGAGGCGCCCCCGCCCAGCGCCGGGACCTCGCCACCCCGGAGCGCGCCGCCTGCGGCGGGACCTGGATCCGCGTCCGCGACACCTGGACCCGCGACCTGGCCCTCCTCCTTCGGCACCTTTCCGGGCCCGTGCGGCAGGATGACCTCATGCCGAACCACCTCGCGAACGAGACCTCGCCGTACCTGCTCCAGCACGCCGACAACCCCGTCGACTGGTGGCCCTGGTCGCCCGAGGCGTTCGCGGAGGCGCGGGAGCGTGGTGTACCCGTTCTGCTGAGCGTTGGGTACAGCTCGTGCCACTGGTGTCACGTCATGGCCCATGAATCCTTCGAGGACGAGCTTTCCGCCGCCTATATGAACGAACACTTCGTCAACATCAAGGTGGACCGGGAAGAGCGGCCCGACATCGACGCCGTTTACATGGAGGCCGTGCAGGCCGCCACCGGGCAGGGTGGGTGGCCGATGACGGTGTTCCTGACCGCCGATGCCGAGCCCTTCTACTTCGGGACCTACTTCCCGCCCGAGCCCCGGCACGGCATGCCCTCCTTCATGCAGGTGCTCGAAGGAGTGCGGACCGCGTGGGCCGGGCGGCCCGAGGAGGTCACCGACGTCGCGCAGCGGATCGTACGGGACCTCGCGGGGCGTCAGTTGGACTACGGGAAGGCCGGCACGCCCGGCCCCGGGGAACTCTCGCAGGCCCTGCTCGGGCTGACGCGGGACTACGACGAGGCCCGGGGCGGATTCGGCGGGGCGCCGAAGTTCCCGCCCTCCATGGTCCTGGAGTTCTTGCTGCGCCACCACGCCCGCACCGGGGCGGAGGGGGCCCTGCAGATGGCCGCCGACACGTGCGAGGCCATGGCCCGGGGCGGCATCTACGACCAGCTCGGGGGCGGGTTCGCGCGGTACTCCGTGGACCGGGAGTGGGTCGTGCCCCACTTCGAGAAGATGCTCTACGACAACGCGCTGCTCTGCCGGGTCTACGCCCACCTGTGGCGGGCCACCGGGTCGGAGCTGGCGCGGCGGGTGGCCGTCGAGACCGCCGACTTCATGGTCCGTGAACTGCGCACCGCCGAGGGCGGCTTCGCCTCCGCGCTCGACGCCGACAGCGAGGATCCGGTCACCGGCGAGCACGTCGAGGGCGCCTACTACGCCTGGACCCCGCAGGAGCTCCGGCAGGTGCTGGGGGAGCGGGACGGGGACCTCGCCGCCGCCCTGTTCGGGGTGACCGGGGAGGGGACCTTCGAGCACGGGAAGTCCGTGCTCCAGCTGCCCCCGGGCGGCCCCGACCTCGACGCCGAACAGGTCGCGGACATCAAGGCCAGGCTGCTCGCGGCCCGCGCCGACCGGCCCGCGCCCGGCCGGGACGACAAGATCGTCGCCGCCTGGAACGGGCTGGCCATCGCCGCCCTCGCCGAGTGCGGGGCCTTCTTCGACCGGCCCGACCTCGTCGAGCGGGCCACCGAGGCGGCCGACCTCCTCGTCCGCGTGCACATGGACGGCCGGGCCCGGCTGGCGCGGACGAGCCGGGACGGGCAGGTCGGACCCAACTCCGGGGTGCTGGAGGACTACGGAGACGTCGCGGAGGGATTCCTGGCCCTCGCCGCCGTCACCGGGGAAGGGGTCTGGCTGGAGTTCGCCGGGTTCCTCGTGGATCTGGTGATGACCCGGTTCACCGCCGAGGACGGGTCGCTGTACGATACCGCGCACGACGCGGAGCAGCTCATCCGCAGGCCCCAGGATCCGACCGACACGGCCGCCCCCTCCGGGTGGACGGCCGCCGCCGGCGCGCTGCTCTCGTACGCCGCGCACACCGGCTCGGAGCCCCACCGCACGGCGGCCGAGCGGGCGCTCGCCGTGGTGCACGCGCTCGGTCCGCGCGCTCCGCGGTTCATCGGGCACGGGCTGGCGGTGGCCGAGGCGCTCGTCGACGGCCCGCGCGAGGTGGCGGTGGTCGGGCATCCGCAGGACGCGGCGCGGGCCGAGCTGCACCGGGTCGCGCTGCTGGGGACGGCTCCGGGTGCGGTGGTGGCGACGGGGCTGCCGCGGGCGGCGGACGGCAGCGGCGGGGAGTTCCCGCTCCTGGGCGGGCGGACCTTGGTGGGAGGCCTGCCCACGGCGTACGTGTGCCGGCACTTCGTCTGTGCGCGGCCGACTTCGGATCCGGCCGAGCTCGCGGAGCAGCTGGGAGCCGTCAGCCCCTGAGGAACCGCAGTGGGGACGGAGGAGTGCGAGTAGGAGTAGGGGAGGGGTGGCGGGCTGCCGCCACCCGCCGCTTCGCGCGGCGCGGGGCCCGGCGGCCGGACCGGCCCGCCCAGGTGGCCGGGCCCGCCCGCCCGGCGGCCGCGCGGACGCCCGCCCTAGTGCTGGTACGCGGCGATCGAGATGCCGACGTAGTGCGCCACGAACGCGGCGAGCGTCAGCGAGTGGAAGACCTCGTGGAAGCCGAAGAAGCGCGGTGAGGGGTTCGGGCGCTTCATGCCGTAGATGATGCCGCCGGCGCTGTAGAGGAGGCCGCCGACGATCACGAGGACGAGGACGGCGATGCCGCCGGTCCGCATGAAGTCGGGGAGGAAGAAGACCGCGACCCAGCCCATGGCGATGTAGCAGGGCGTGTACAGCCACCGCGGGGCGCCGACCCAGAAGACGCGGAAGGCGATGCCGGCCGAGGCCGCGATCCAGACCGCCCAGAGCAGCGTCCGCCCGGTGGACGGGGGGAGCAGCAGGACGGTGAGCGGGGTGTAGGTGCCCGCGATGATCAGGAAGATGTTCGCGTGGTCGAGCCGCCGCAGGATGGCTTCGCCGCGCGGGCCCCACGTGCCGCGGTGGTACACGGCGCTGACGCCGAAGAGCAGGCACGCGGTGAGCATGTACACCCCGCACGCGACCCGGGCCCGGGTCGAGTCGGTGAAGGCCATGAGGACGAGGCCGGCGATCACCACGGCGGGGAACATGCCGGTGTGCAGCCAACCGCGCATGAGCGGTTTGGCCTCCGGATCTGCCGGTTCGACCACCGGAGCGGCCACGGCAGCGGCGTCAGAAGTCATGGCGACCATGCTACCTACGGGTGCGTAGCTTTCCGTTAGTGCGCTTTACGGAAGATTGACCGGAGTGGCGATGCTCACGTGAGAGGCCCTCTGGACATATGCGCACACGCACCGGATGATCAGATGAGTGCGGTCGACACCGGATGAGCGGAGCGCGAAGCGTCCGGGTCGCGGCCCCCACGGGGCAAACACAAATCAAACCCCTCAACAAGGAGCGATCGTGGCGCGCGACATCGCGGCTGGCACCACTTCCGACGTCCCCACCACCCATCAGGAGCTCGTCTCTTGGGTCGGTGACATCGCAGCCCTCACCCAGCCGGACCGCATCGTCTGGTGTGACGGCTCCGAGGCCGAGTACGAGGCCCTCTGCGAGGAGCTCGTCTCCAAGGGCACCTTCAAGAAGCTGGACCCGGCCAAGCGCCCGAACTCGTACTACGCGGCTTCCGACCCCTCCGACGTCGCGCGCGTCGAGGACCGGACCTTCATCTGCTCCGAGAAGGAGGAGGACGCGGGCCCGACCAACCACTGGAAGGCCCCTTCCGAGATGAAGGAGCTCTTCGCCGGCAAGGGCGAGGAAGGCGGCATCTTCCGCGGCTCCATGAAGGGCCGCACGATGTACGTCGTCCCCTTCTGCATGGGCCCCCTCGGTTCCGAACTCTCCGCGATCGGCGTCGAGATCACCGACTCCGCCTACGTCGCGGTCGCCATGCGCACCATGACCCGCATGGGCAAGGCCGTCCTCGACGAGCTCGGCACCGACGGGTTCTTCGTCAAGGCCGTCCACACCCTCGGCGCTCCGCTCGCCGAGGGCGAGGCCGACGTGCCGTGGCCCTGCAACACCACCAAGTACATCTCGCACTTCCCGGAGACCCGCGAGATCTGGTCCTACGGATCGGGCTACGGCGGCAACGCCCTGCTCGGCAAGAAGTGCTACGCCCTGCGCATCGCGTCCGTCATGGCCCGCGACGAGGGCTGGCTCGCCGAGCACATGCTGATCCTCAAGCTCACCCCGCCGCAGGGGGAGTCCAAGTACATCGCCGCCGCGTTCCCGAGCGCCTGCGGCAAGACGAACCTGGCCATGCTGGAGCCCACGATCCCCGGCTGGACCGTCGAGACCGTCGGCGACGACATCGCCTGGATGCGCTTCGGCGAGGACGGTCGCCTGTACGCGATCAACCCCGAGGCCGGCTTCTTCGGCGTCGCGCCCGGCACCGGTGAGCACACCAACGCCAACGCGATGAAGACGATGTACGCGAACACCGTCTTCACCAACGTCGCGCTCACCCCGGACGGCTCCGACGTCTGGTGGGAGGGCATGACCGAAGAGGCGCCCGCGCACCTCATCGACTGGAAGGGCAACGCCTGGACCCCGGAGAGCGAAACCCCGGCGGCCCACCCCAACGCCCGCTTCGCCGTCCCCGCCTCCCAGTGCCCGACGATCGCCTCCGAGTGGGAGGACCCCAAGGGCGTCCCGATCTCCGCGATCCTCTTCGGCGGCCGCCGCGCCTCGGCCGTGCCGCTGGTCACCGAGTCCTTCGACTGGAACCACGGCGTCTTCATCGGCTCGAACATCGCGTCCGAGAAGACCGCCGCCGCCGAGGGCAAGGTCGGCGAGCTGCGCCGCGACCCCTTCGCCATGCTGCCGTTCTGCGGCTACAACATGGGCGACTACATGGGCCACTGGGTCGACGTGGCCAAGGGCAAGGACCAGTCCAAGCTCCCGAAGATCTACTACGTGAACTGGTTCCGCAAGAACGACGCGGGCAAGTTCGTGTGGCCGGGCTTCGGCGAGAACAGCCGTGTCCTGAAGTGGATCGTCGAGCGCCTCGACGGCTCCGCCGAGGGAGTCGAGACCCCCATCGGCATCCTGCCGACCGTGGCCTCCCTGGACACGGACGGCCTGGACCTGCCGGCCGCCGACCTGGAGTTCCTGCTCACGGTCGACAAGGAGGTCTGGCGCGACGAGGCCTCGCTGGTCCCCGCGCACCTCAACACCTACGGCGACCACACGCCGAAGGAGCTGTGGGACCAGTACGACGCCCTGGTCGAGCGCCTCGGCTGACCACCCCCCCCAAGAACCGGCGGCCGGCTGTCCCCGGCCGTAGGACGACGCGGGATGTCCCGACCGGATTCCCCGCGACCTTCCCCATAGGTCGTGTGCGTCTGCTGACGGCGGGCCTCCGTTTCACGGAGGTCCGCCGTCATGCGTTCCGCCTCCTCGTGCGGCGGTCCCACTTCGAAATGCTGTGTGGGCCCGTGGGTGCTGGTGGGAGGGGCGGGCGGCCGGGAGGATCGTGCCATGGGCGTGAGTGCGTTGAAGTGGCAGGGCTGGCTGGTCGCCCTGGTGTTCGTGGCGGGACTGCTGGTGTTCGCCCCGCTGGGGCTGTACGTGTGGGCCGGGGACGCCCCGGCTCCGCGGCCGGGCTCGGCGGCTCGGGAGGACGTACGGATCACCGACTGCCGGATCGATCCGGCGAGCCGGCGGGTGACGGCCTCGGTCGAGGCGGTGAACCGCTTCCCGGGCCGGGGTGCCTACGTCGTCACCGTGGAGTTCCGGGTGACGGTGGATCCGGAGTCCGGCGACCGCGGTGCGCAGGCGCTGGTCAAGGTCCCGGGGGTGCTGCCCGGGGCCACCGAGCACGGTGAGGCGGTGGGGCCGGTGTGGCCGGCGGCCCAGGTCCCGTGGTGCGGTGTCGCGGCCGCGGAGTTCGACCCGGCGCCGGCTCCGTCCCCGTAGCGGGGCTCGGAAGCGGGGCGGCGCGGCACGGAGGCCTGCGGGACCCGGGGCCGGACGTGCCGGACGTACCGGAAAAGGGCACCCGGTCCGGAGCCTCCGCGGCCCCGGACCGGGGCCGTCAGTGGGCGCCGACGAGTTCGAGCGCGGCGCTGTGGGCGTCCATGCGCTCGGCGGCGAGGATGGCGACGGTGGTGTCGGCGCGGGACGCCGCGACGAGCAGCGCACGGGCGGCGAGGTCGCGGGCCTGCTGGTGCAGGGCGGCGACGGTCTCGGCGTCCTGGCGGGAGGAGCGGGGCGCGCGGGTGGGCTGCGCTCCGCGCAGGCGGGCCACCTGGGCGGCGATGCCCGCGGCGGCCGCTTCGAGGCCGAGCTCGTCGGTGACGGCGAGCAGGGCGGCCAGGTGGCCGCCGAGCTGGATGTCCAGCGCCTCGGAGCGGCTGCTGCGCGGGTAGTCGCTGCGGCGGCCGTCTATGCGGGGATCGACCGGCTTGGTCCGGATCGGCTCGTACATGAGAGGGCCTCCTGCGGGGTCAGGAGACCATCCTACATTGGATTGGTTCTAAAGTTGTGCCGAATCCTAGTGCGGGTGTACGGCACGCGTTCGGCGCGAAGATCCCTACGGTTGGCTGTAGCCGTCGAGGAAGTTCCCGATCCGGGTCACCGCGTCGGCCAGGTCCTTGGCGTTGGGCAGGGTCACGATCCGGAAGTGGTCGGGCTCGGGCCAGTTGAAGCCCGTACCGTGCACGACCATGATCTTTTCCTCGCGCAGCAGGTCGAGGACCATCTGCCGGTCGTCCTTGATCTTGTAGACGGACGGGTCCAGCTTCGGGAAGAGGTACAGGGCGCCCTTGGGCTTCACGCAGGTGATGCCGGGGATCTGCGTCAGCAGGTCGTACGCCGTGTCGCGCTGCTCCAGGATGCGCCCGCCGGGCAGTACCAGGTCGTTGATCGACTGCCGTCCGCCGAGCGCGGTGGCGATGGCGTGCTGGGAGGGCATGTTGGCGCAGAGCCGCATGTTCGCCAGGATCGTCAGGCCCTCGATGTAGGACGAGGCGTGCTTCTTGGGTCCGCACACCGCCATCCAGCCGGAGCGGTAACCGGCGACGCGGTAGTTCTTGGAGAGCCCGTTGAAGGTCAGCGTCAGCAGGTCCGGGGCGATCGCGGCGGTGTTCGTGTGCGTGGCGCCGTCGTAGAGGATCCGGTCGTAGATCTCGTCCGAACACACGATCAGGTTGTGGCGGCGGGCGATGTCCGTCAGCCCGCGCAGCATCTCGTCGTCGTAGACGGCGCCGGTCGGGTTGTTCGGGTTGATGATCACGATCGCGCGGGTCCGGTCGGTGACCTTGCGCTCGATGTCGGCGAGGTCCGGCATCCAGTCGGACTGCTCGTCGCAGCGGTAGTGCACGGCGGTGCCGCCGGCCAGGCTGACGGAGGCGGTCCACAGCGGGTAGTCCGGCGCGGGGACGAGCACCTCGTCGCCGTCGTCGAGCAGTGCCTGCATGGACATCTGGATCAGCTCGGAGACGCCGTTGCCGATGTAGACGTCCTCGACGTCCAGGTCGATGCCCTTGGTCTGGTAGTGCTGCATCACGGCGCGGCGCGCGGACAGCAGCCCCTTCGCGTCCCCGTACCCGTGGGCGTTGCCCAGGTTGCGGAGCATGTCCTCGAGGATCTCCGGCGGGCACTCGAAGCCGAAGGCCGCGGGGTTGCCGGTGTTGAGCTTGAGGATGCGATGACCGGCCGCTTCGAGCCGCATGGCCTCTTCGAGCACGGGCCCGCGGATCTCGTAGCAGACATTGGCGAGTTTCGTTGACTGGATCACCTGCATGACGGGAGCTTACGGGGCGGGACGCGGGCGCGCCGAGCGATTTCATCCCGGAGCGAGGGTCGGACGACGGACCGATATGTCCCCTTTCGGGCAATGGCTGGGTACGGGCGCCGAGAGCCCTTGGAAACCGGGGCCGCGGCGCGGCTCCGGCCTGCGGAATGGGTGGGGCCCGGGGAGGGGACCGGACCGGTGTTGCGCTCGTCACCTCGGGCGGACTCCGCTGTCGGGGTGTCCGCGGCGCGCTACGGCGGCCTTGTTGCTTCGCCTCGGCCTTGAGGATCTCGGAGAGAGTGTGCCTCGGCGGCGGGTCGCGACGGGTCAGCGCTCGATGATGACCAGGGGGATCTCGCGGGGTGCGGCCGCGGCCTGGTGCTCTTCGTAGGCCGGCCACAGGGCGGTCATGATCTCCCAGTACGTCTCGCGCTCCGCCGGCGTCGCCGTGCGCGCGCGGGCCTGGGCGGTCAGGGCGCCGACCTGCACGCGGACCTCGGGGTGCGCGGCGAGGTTCCGGTACCAGGAGGGGACGCCCTCGGCGCCGTCGGCGGCGGTCGCCAGGACGATGTGGCGGGCGCCGTCCCTGCCGTAGATCAGCGGGGTGCGGACGGGGCGGCCGGAGATCCGGTCGAGGGTGGTCAGCAGCAGGGTCGGGACGCCGTGCCAGAGATGGCCGTCGGTGCCGCAGCTGTCGACGTACGCGCGCACGTGCGCCAGGGGCGGACCGGCCGGGGGGTCGGCCGGGTGGTCCCAGTCGACGGCGGGGCCGGCGGGGCCGGCGGTGGTGGCGGAGCCGGGGGCGGTGGGGGCGCTGGCAGGGGCGCCGGTCTTCGTGTGCATCGCGCGTCGTCCTTCGAGTCGGCCCCCCGTGCGGCTAACGAGCGTCCATCGATTCTGGATGCGCACGGGCCGCGGCGCACGTCGGGGCGGCGCGGCGGCCGCCGTACGGAGCCGGCCCCGCACCGCCCCTCATCGGGCTGGTCCGTGCCTACGGGAGGTAGCGCTCGAGGGCCTTCGCGCCCTCCTCCTCGATCAGCTTGCGCGCCTTCTCCACCCGCTCCGGAGTCAGGTCCTGGCCGCGTGCCATCACGAGGTCCTCGGGGTCGTACGCGCGCTCCGAACCCGTGTAGAGGTGGGCCGGGCGCTGGGGCTGCTGGTCCGATTCACTGTCCATAGCTACCTCCTCCTGTGTCCCCCTGGCCCCATACTCCGGCGGCGCCCCCATGAACGCACGTCGGAGGCCGGGGTGGTCCCGATGGCGCCCGATGGGCCCCGGCGCTCAGCCCGCGGCCGCCAGCACGGCCGTCAGGGCGACGATCCCGCCGCAGACGCTGAGGTTGACGGCCCTGTGCTCCCAGAACACCGCCACGAACTCGCGGATCGTCGCGCTCGGCCAGAAGTACTTCGCCGTCGGCGAGCCCAGGACCTGGCCGTTCACCCCCGCCTTGCGGGCCATCATCGCGGCGCGGAAGGCGTGGAAGTTGTTGGTGACCACCACGCAGCGGTAGCGGGGGTCGCCCGCCTCCATGACCGTCCGGCTGAACTCGAGGTTCTCCTCCGTGGTGCGGGAACGATCCTCCAGTCGCAGGTGCTCGCGCGGCACGCCCTCGGCGATCAGCCAGTCGGCCATCGCCCGGGCCTCGGCGAGCTTCTCGCCCGTCCCCTTGCCGCCCGAGGTCAGCAGCAGCGGCACCCGCCCGCCCCGGGCGATCTGGGCGTCGTGGATCTCGCGGCCCTTGCGCAGCCGAGAGGCCAGCAGCGGCGGGACCCGGTCGCCGCCGATCAGGCCGGAGCCCAGCATCACCACGTAGTCGACGTCGCCGCGGACCTTGATCCGGCCGTAGAGGTAGGCGTAGGCGAGGAAGCAGAGGAAGAGGAAGGAGACGTACGCGACGAGGAAGACCACGCCGACCATCACCGCGTCCATGGCGGGCGGTCCGGTGTTGGCCGTCACCAGGACGAAGGCGATGAGGAGGAAGATCCCGACGCCGGCCGCCAGCGACAGCAGGTTGGCCGGGCTGCGGCCCTCCTTGCGGACCATCGTCAGACCGTTGCCGATCAGGAACACGCCGAGCGAGACCGTCCCGAGTACGGGGATCAGGAGGACCAGCGCGACCACGGCCGTCGCGAGCCCGCCCGGCAGGTGCCTGACCTGGTACAGCAGCCCGATCGAGGTGAAGATGAAGGTGAGGCCCAGGTAGACGGCGTTGCGAAAACGCCGTCGGTCGTCCCGGACGCTCATGCCGAAGAGGAGTAGAGAGAGAACGGCGGGGACAAAGGCGAGCATGTGATGCATCGTAGGCGGCCCGAGTGAACGGCCGGATGCGAAGGGGAACGCCCCGGGCGACCGCCCGCGACTGGCCGTTGACCGTTCCCCGCCCCTGCTCCCCGCCGCACCCCTTTTCCCCGCCCTCCGCCGTCCCCGCCCCTCCGTCGGCCGCCTACCGGCCGCGGTAGGGCGTCCGGCGGACCGAGCGGCCCGCCAGCACGTCCGTCCTGCGCCCGTCCCGCATGACGAAGCGTCCGTCGATCAGGACGTGCGGGATCCCCGTCGGCAGCGCGCGCGGGCGCTCGTACGTCGACCCGGCCGCGACCGTGCGCGGATCGAAGAGGACGAGGTCCGCGCGGTGGCCCACCCGGACGGTTCCCCGGTCGGGCAGCCGCAGCCGGGCCGCCGGGCGGCCCGACAGGTGCGCGACGCACTCCTCGAGGGAGAGGACGCCCAGCTCGCGCACGTAGTGCCCGAGGTAGTGCGGGAAGGTGCCGTACGCCCGGGGGTGCGGCTTCGCGCCCTGCAGGATGCCGTCCGAACCGCCCGTGTGGACGGGGTGGCGCATGATCGCCCGGACGTTCTCCTCGTGTCCCACGTGCTGCAGGATGCTCGGGCCGAGCCGGTCGCCCAGCAGGAGCTCGCGGGCCGTGGCCCAGTCCCGCAGGCGCGTGCCGACGTACGACCCGTAGGCCGGATCCGTGGTCCCGGCGATCTCGATCGTCGACCAGTCCACCGGTACGCCGTGACAGCCGTCGGAGCCCTCCACCTCCAGCGCGTACCGGATCCGCTCGGACGCGGCGTCGTCGCCCAGCCGCGCGAGGACCACGTCGGGGCCGCCCTCGTTCGCCCAGCCGGGAAGGAGGGCGACGAGCGTGGTGCAGCCGGGGGTGTACGGGTAGCTGTCGAGGCTGATGTCGGAGCCCTCGGCCAGGGCCCCGTCGAGGAGGGCGAGCAGTTCGCCCGCCCGGCCCCGGTTCTCGCCGAAGTTCATCGTGGCGTGCGCGAGGTGCAGTGCGCAGCCCGCCTCGCGGGTCAGCTCGACCATCTCGGCGTAGGCGGCGAGCGCGCCCCGGCCGTAAGAGCGGTGGTGCGGGCAGTAGTAGCCGCCGTAGGAGGCGACGACCCGGCACAGCTCGGTCAGTTCGGCGCCGGACGCGTACATGCCGGGGGTGTAGGTGAGCCCGGAGGACATGCCCACGGCGCCCTGCGCGAGGCCCTCCGCCACGAGCGCCCGCATCCGGTCGAGCTCGGCGGGGGAGGCGGGGCGGTCGCCCCAGCCGACGACGAGCGCGCGCACGGTGCCCTGGGGGACTAGTGCTGCTCCGCGGAAGTTCGTGGAGGGGTGTTCAGGCTGCTTTGAGCGGGGTGCCCTCGTAGGTCCAGCGGTAGGGTCTGGCTGTTTCGTTGTGCTTGATCACGTAGGTTTCCAGCTTGTCGATCAGATCGTCGCGG
>NZ_JAGGOW010000167.1 GCF_018614135.1 Streptomyces sp. ISL-66 | reverse complement strand
CTTCAGAACTAACACAGTGGACGCGAGCAACTGAGGACAAGCCCTCGGCCTATTAGTACCAGTCAGCTCCACCCGTTACCGGGCTTCCACATCTGGCCTATCAACCCAGTCGTCTACTGGGAGCCTTACCCTCTCAAGGAGGTGGGAATACTCATCTTGAAGCAGGCTTCCCGCTTAGATGCTTTCAGCGGTTATCCCTCCCGAACGTAGCCAACCAGCCATGCCCTTGGCAGGACAACTGGCACACCAGAGGTTCGTCCGTCCCGGTCCTCTCGTACTAGGGACAGCCCTTCTCAATATTCCTACGCGCACAGCGGATAGGGACCGAACTGTCTCACGACGTTCTAAACCCAGCTCGCGTACCGCTTTAATGGGCGAACAGCCCAACCCTTGGGACCGACTCCAGCCCCAGGATGCGACGAGCCGACATCGAGGTGCCAAACCATCCCGTCGATATGGACTCTTGGGGAAGATCAGCCTGTTATCCCCGGGGTACCTTTTATCCGTTGAGCGACGGCGCTTCCACAAGCCACCGCCGGATCACTAGTCCCGACTTTCGTCCCTGCTCGACCCGTCGGTCTCACAGTCAAGCTCCCTTGTGCACTTACACTCAACACCTGATTGCCAACCAGGCTGAGGGAACCTTTGGGCGCCTCCGTTACTTTTTGGGAGGCAACCGCCCCAGTTAAACTACCCATCAGACACTGTCCCTGATCCGGATCACGGACCGAGGTTAGACATCCAGCACGACCAGAGTGGTATTTCAACGGCGACTCCACCCCAACTGGCGTTGGGGTTTCAAAGTCTCCCACCTATCCTACACAAGCCGAACCGAACACCAATATCAAACTATAGTAAAGGTCCCGGGGTCTTTCCGTCCTGCTGCGCGAAACGAGCATCTTTACTCGTAGTGCAATTTCACCGGGCCTATGGTTGAGACAGTCGAGAAGTCGTTACGCCATTCGTGCAGGTCGGAACTTACCCGACAAGGAATTTCGCTACCTTAGGATGGTTATAGTTACCACCGCCGTTTACTGGCGCTTAAGTTCTCAGCTTCGCCACACCGAAATGTGACTAACCGGTCCCCTTAACGTTCCAGCACCGGGCAGGCGTCAGTCCGTATACATCGCCTTACGGCTTCGCACGGACCTGTGTTTTTAGTAAACAGTCGCTTCTCGCTGGTCTCTGCGGCCACCCCCAGCTCAGGAAGCAAGTTCCCTCACCAGTGATGGCCCCCCTTCTCCCGAAGTTACGGGGGCATTTTGCCGAGTTCCTTAACCATAGTTCACCCGAACGCCTCGGTATTCTCTACCTGACCACCTGAGTCGGTTTAGGGTACGGGCCGCCATGAAACTCGCTAGAGGCTTTTCTCGACAGCATAGGATCATCCACTTCACCACAATCGGCTCGGCATCAGGTCTCAGCCTTAATGAGGGACGGATTTGCCTACCCCTCGGCCTACACCCTTACCCCGGGACTACCACCGCCCGGGCTGGACTACCTTCCTGCGTCACCCCATCGCTTACCTACTACAAGTCTGGTTCGCCGGCTCCACCACTTTCCTTTCCCCGAAGGGTCCGGAACGGCTTCACGGACTTAGCATCGCCTGATTCGATATTGGGCGTTTCAAAGCGGGTACCGGAATATCAACCGGTTGTCCATCGACTACGCCTGTCGGCCTCGCCTTAGGTCCCGACTTACCCTGGGCAGATCAGCTTGACCCAGGAACCCTTAGTCAATCGGCGCACACGTTTCTCACGTGTGTATCGCTACTCATGCCTGCATTCTCACTCGTGAACCGTCCACAACTAGCTTCCGCTGCTGCTTCACCCGGCACACGACGCTCCCCTACCCATCACAGCGGGCGTTGGCCCTATAGCTGCAATGACACGACTTCGGCGGTACGCTTGAGCCCCGCTACATTGTCGGCGCGGAATCACTTGACCAGTGAGCTATTACGCACTCTTTCAAGGGTGGCTGCTTCTAAGCCAACCTCCTGGTTGTCTCTGCGACTCCACATCCTTTCCCACTTAGCGTACGCTTGGGGGCCTTAGTCGATGCTCTGGGCTGTTTCCCTCTCGACCATGGAGCTTATCCCCCACAGTCTCACTGCCACGCTCTCACTTACCGGCATTCGGAGTTTGGCTAAGGTCAGTAACCCGGTAGGGCCCATCGCCTATCCAGTGCTCTACCTCCGGCAAGAAACACGTGACGCTGCACCTAAATGCATTTCGGGGAGAACCAGCTATCACGGAGTTTGATTGGCCTTTCACCCCTAACCACAGGTCATCCCCCAGGTTTTCAACCCTGGTGGGTTCGGTCCTCCACGAAGTCTTACCTCCGCTTCAACCTGCCCATGGCTAGATCACTCCGCTTCGGGTCTAGAGCGTGCAACTCAATCGCCCTATTCGGACTCGCTTTCGCTACGGCTTCCCCACACGGGTTAACCTCGCTACACACCGCTAACTCGCAGGCTCATTCTTCAAAAGGCACGCAGTCACGACCGTTATTCCGAAGAATAACGGCGACGCTCCCACGGCTTGTAGGCACACGGTTTCAGGTACTATTTCACTCCGCTCCCGCGGTACTTTTCACCATTCCCTCACGGTACTATCCGCTATCGGTCACCAGGGAATATTTAGGCTTAGCGGGTGGTCCCGCCAGATTCACACGGGATTTCTCGGGCCCCGTGCTACTTGGGAGATTCTTAAGCAAGCCGCTGATGTTTCGTCTACGGGGGTCTTACCCTCTACGCCGGACCTTTCGCATGTCCTTCGACTACATCAACGGTTTCTGACTCGCCGACCGGCCGGCAGACCGATCAAAAGAATTCCCACAACCCCGCATGCGCAACCCCTGCCGGGTATCACACGCATACGGTTTGGCCTCATCCGGTTTCGCTCGCCACTACTCCCGGAATCACGGTTGTTTTCTCTTCCTGCGGGTACTGAGATGTTTCACTTCCCCGCGTTCCCTCCACACTGCCTATGTGTTCAGCAGTGGGTGACAGCCCATGACGACTGCCGGGTTTCCCCATTCGGACACCCCCGGATCAAAGCTCAGTTGGCAGCTCCCCGGGGCCTATCGCGGCCTCTCACGTCCTTCATCGGTTCCTGGTGCCAAGGCATCCACCGTGTGCCCTTAAAAACTTGGCCTACAGATGCTCGCGTCCACTGTGTAGTTCTCAAGCAACGACCAGTCACCCATCACCCCACCAGACAAGCTGGCGAGTTCACTGGGGCCGGCATCACAGAAGGACAGCCTTTCGGCCGTACCCTCAGATACCCAACAACGTGCCAAACACGATCCCCTGTCAGTGAGTCACTTTCCACGCCGAAGCAGTACTTGTGATCCATCCAGGAAACCGTGCCAACTAATCAACGTTCCACCCTGAGCTGACCGTGCAGAACATTTGTCTGCAATCGGTACTGTGCTCCTTAGAAAGGAGGTGATCCAGCCGCACCTTCCGGTACGGCTACCTTGTTACGACTTCGTCCCAATCGCCAGTCCCACCTTCGACAGCTCCCTCCCTTACGGGTTGGGCCACCGGCTTCGGGTGTTACCGACTTTCGTGACGTGACGGGCGGTGTGTACAAGGCCCGGGAACGTATTCACCGCAGCAATGCTGATCTGCGATTACTAGCAACTCCGACTTCATGGGGTCGAGTTGCAGACCCCAATCCGAACTGAGACCGGCTTTTTGAGATTCGCTCCACCTCACGGTATCGCAGCTCATTGTACCGGCCATTGTAGCACGTGTGCAGCCCAAGACATAAGGGGCATGATGACTTGACGTCGTCCCCACCTTCCTCCGAGTTGACCCCGGCGGTCTCCTGTGAGTCCCCATCACCCCGAAGGGCATGCTGGCAACACAGGACAAGGGTTGCGCTCGTTGCGGGACTTAACCCAACATCTCACGACACGAGCTGACGACAGCCATGCACCACCTGTATACCGACCACAAGGGGGGCACTATCTCTAATGCTTTCCGGTATATGTCAAGCCTTGGTAAGGTTCTTCGCGTTGCGTCGAATTAAGCCACATGCTCCGCTGCTTGTGCGGGCCCCCGTCAATTCCTTTGAGTTTTAGCCTTGCGGCCGTACTCCCCAGGCGGGGAACTTAATGCGTTAGCTGCGGCACCGACGACGTGGAATGTCGCCAACACCTAGTTCCCAACGTTTACGGCGTGGACTACCAGGGTATCTAATCCTGTTCGCTCCCCACGCTTTCGCTCCTCAGCGTCAGTAATGGCCCAGAGATCCGCCTTCGCCACCGGTGTTCCTCCTGATATCTGCGCATTTCACCGCTACACCAGGAATTCCGATCTCCCCTACCACACTCTAGCTAGCCCGTATCGAATGCAGACCCGAGGTTAAGCCTCGGGCTTTCACATCCGACGTGACAAGCCGCCTACGAGCTCTTTACGCCCAATAATTCCGGACAACGCTTGCGCCCTACGTATTACCGCGGCTGCTGGCACGTAGTTAGCCGGCGCTTCTTCTGCAGGTACCGTCACTTTCGCTTCTTCCCTGCTGAAAGAGGTTTACAACCCGAAGGCCGTCATCCCTCACGCGGCGTCGCTGCATCAGGCTTTCGCCCATTGTGCAATATTCCCCACTGCTGCCTCCCGTAGGAGTCTGGGCCGTGTCTCAGTCCCAGTGTGGCCGGTCGCCCTCTCAGGCCGGCTACCCGTCGTCGCCTTGGTGGGCCATTACCCCACCAACAAGCTGATAGGCCGCGGGCTCATCCTTCACCGCCGGAGCTTTTAACTCCCACCCATGCAGGCAGGAGTATTATCCGGTATTAGACCCCGTTTCCAGGGCTTGTCCCAGAGTGAAGGGCAGATTGCCCACGTGTTACTCACCCGTTCGCCACTAATCCACCCCGAAGGGCTTCATCGTTCGACTTGCATGTGTTAAGCACGCCGCCAGCGTTCGTCCTGAGCCAGGATCAAACTCTCCATGAATGTTTGCCGGTAATCCGGCGCACACATCACGTTGAGCGGGACAGTCAAGTCGGAATAAGACCGACCGTCCACTGCATCCTCGCTGTGTAATTGCCTGCAAGCACCACGGCAGAACCGCGACCTCACAGGTCTTTTTCAAAGGAACCTCATCCACCGAAATGGACGGGGTATCAACTTTTGGCGTTGATTTTTGGCACGCTGTTGAGTTCTCAAGGAACGGACGCTTCCTTTGTACTCACCCTCAGTAACAATGACTGGGGCTTTCCTCCGGGCGCTTCCTTCGTTTCCAACTCTACCAGATCATTTCCGTGTCGTTTCCGACTCTCGGATTTGAATTCGGTGACCGTTGGAGGTCTGTGCCTTTCGGCGCTCCACCACATTAGCGCTTATCCCGTGCTGCTCATAATCGGCC
>NZ_JAGGOW010000166.1 GCF_018614135.1 Streptomyces sp. ISL-66 | reverse complement strand
GCCAGGGCCGCGGGACGGCGGGGGCCAGGGCCGCGGGACGGCGGGGGCCCGAGCGGGGGACGGCCAGGGCCGGAACCGCAGGACGGCCAGGGCCGGAACCGCAGGACGGCCGGGGCCAGAGCGGGGGACGGCCGGGGCCAGAGCCGCAGGACGGCCGGGGCCGGAACCGCAGGACGGCGAGTGACGTTGTCCGGTTCGCCGACGGCGGGGCCGACGACGCGCTGGGGGCCGCCTTGAGCCCGGTGGAGCCCATGGCGCGGGAGCGCGGGAGCGCGGGAGCGCGGGAGCGCGGGAGCGCGGGAGCGCGGGAGCGCGGGAGCCGTGGCGCCGAAGGCCGCCGGCTTCTCCGCCTCGTCGGAGAAGTCCTCGCCGCCCTGGGCCGCCGTCTTCTTTCCGGTCCTCCGGTCCTCCGGCCCCCCGGCCTCCTTGCCCGGCCCGGCCGCCGCAGCGGTGAGGGAGGAGGACTGCGGCTGCGGCTGCGGCTGCGGCTGCGGCGAGGGTGAAACGGCGGCGGCGACGGGGCGGCGGCGGAGGGACATGGGGCACCTCCCGGGGTGGGGAGCGGGCAAAGGCCGAAAAGGGGGTTAGGGGTGCCTCATCACTGGCTCACCCCAAACGCCCCGATATCGCACAGCACAATCACCGGCTTTCCCACAGGCAAACCGCCACCCGGCCACCCGTACGTGTGAAGCGCGCCTGGTCACCGTGTCCGGCGGCCGAGGCGATCACTAACTTCCTCACCGGAGGCGACCTAGATGACTGTCTGTGCCATCGAGACGACGAAGACGGCCCCGTTCACCATCGCCGCGGACGGCTCCTACGCCGCCCGGCTGGCCGGGGACGGCGAGGCCCGCTACCCGGAGCGCTGGACGCTGACCGGGCCCGAACCGTACGCGGTACCGCTGCCGCTCGGGCAGCCCGAGGAGGCGGACAGCGAGGTGCTGCCGCTGGCCGACGGGCGGGTGCTGATCCACCGGCGGGTGGCGGAGCGGCACGCGTTCGCGCTGCTGTACCCGACGGGCGGCAGCGGCGGCGGCCGGGCGGGCGGCGGCCCCCGGACCGGGGAGCTGGAGCTCGGAGCGGTCTGTCCGCAGGACGAGGAGGGCGGCCCGGACGGCGTACGGGTCACCCTGCTGCCGCCGTCCCCCGACGGGCGCGGGGCCTTCGCCCTGGCCGTGGGCGCCGCCACGACCACGGTGTGGCAGGTCGCCGGGACCCCCTTCGGGCCGGAGCGGGTCGCCCGCGTCCCGGGACGCTGCTCCGGCGGGGTCTGGCTGGACCGGACGGGCCGACTGCTGGCGCTGGACCGCGAACTGGACGGCCCCGGCGGGCCCGTGACCAAGGCGGTGGCGGTCGATCTGGAGCGCGGCGGCGAGGTCTCCCCGCTGCTCCAGATCGCCGAGGGAAGCGACGACCGGCTGCTGCTGGCCGACCCCGACAGCGGTCTGCTGCTGATCCGCTCGGACGCGCCGGGTGAACTCCGGCTCGGCTGGGGCGTCCTCGGCAGCGCCCGCCCGGTGCGGTTCCCCGAATGCCTGCGGGCCGTCGGCGCCACGGCCACGCCGTTCGCCGTGCAGCCGGGCCAGGCCCTGATGCCGGAGAGCTGCGGGGTCGCGCTGCGGGTGGACGAAGCCGGCGAGGGCTACGGCGGCAGCGTCACCGGGCTCGCCCTGTGGCGCCCCGTCGACCGCCACGTCTTCCACATCGGCGCCCCGGCCGGCTGGCTCGGCGGCACGGGCCTGTGGACCGCCGAGGGCCGCCTGCACCTCCCGTACGCGACACCCGAAGTCCCGTGCGGCATCCTCGGCATGAACCTCCCGGTAGCCCCACCCCCACCGATCCGCCTGTCCCCCGCCCCACCCCCACCAACCCGCCCGGTCCCCCTCCAACAGGCCCCGCTGGGCTAAACACCACCCACCTACGTCTCCCCCCGGCACCAAACCCGCCCACCAGACACGGCACCGCCCCTTCCAACCCCACTGGCCCAACCCCACCCTCGACCGGCCTCATTTCCAGCCCCGCCAACCCAATCCCACCCCAGGCCGACCGCATCTCCAGCTCCCCCGACCCACCCCAGCCCAGGCCGATCGCATTTCCGGCTCCCCCGACCCAGTCCCAGCCTCGACCGGCCCCATTTCAAGCCCCGCCGACGTTTGAGGCGCGGGGGTCCGGGGGCCGGCCCCCGGGAACGCACCCGCACCCGAGGCGCGGAGCCAGGCCAAATCCAGCCCCGCCGGCGATTGAGGCGCAGGGGTCCGGGGGCCGGCCCCCGGAAGCGGAAGGGAAGGGGAGCCGGACGGACATAGGGCGGCAGCGGCCGCGCTCAGCCGCCGTCGTGCTTGAGTCCGAGGACCTCCGCCGCCGCGAACGTCTCGTTCGCCGGGCGGGAGTCGTAGTGCGGGGTGAGGAGCCCGTCGAGCTCCTCGTAGGAGAAGGACTCCTTGGTGGTGTCGAACTTCGCCGCCACCTTCGGCCGTTCCATGACGACCACGATCCCGCCGTGGACGACGAACAGCTGCCCGTTGGCCTTGGCCGAGGCCGGCGAGGCCAGGTAGCCGACCAGCGGGGAGACGTGCTCGGGGGCGAGGGCGTCGAGCTTGCCCTCCTCCGGGACCTGGAAGCCCGCGAAGACGTCCTCGGTCATCCGGGTGCGGGCGCGCGGGCAGATGGCGTTGGCCGTGACCCCGTACTTGCCCAGCGCCAGGGCGGTCGAGGTGGTCAGGCCCACGATGCCGCCCTTGGCCGCCGCATAGTTCGGCTGTCCGGCCGAGCCGCCGAGGAAGGCCTCGGAGGAGGTGTTGATGATCCGGCCGTAGACCGGGCCGCCCGCCGCCTTCGACCGCTCGCGCCAGTGCGCGGAGGCGAAGTGGGTGGTGTTGAAGTGGCCCTTGAGGTGGACCCGGATGACCGAGTCCCACTCCGCCTCCGACATCGAGAAGACCATCCGGTCCCGCAGGATGCCCGCGTTGTTGACCAGGATGTCGAGCTTGCCGAAGCTGTTCACCGCCAGCTCCACCAGCTCGCGCGCCTGCTCGAAGTCGGCCACGTCACCGAGGTGCGCCACCGCCCGCCCACCCGCGGCCCGGATCTCCGCGGCGACCTCCTCCGCCGGGGCGGCCGAGGCCTCGCCGGAGCCGTCGCGGCCGGGCTGCCCGAAGTCGTTGACGACCACGCTCGCGCCGAGCCGGGCGAGTTCGATCGCCTCGGACCGGCCGAGGCCGCGGCCGGCGCCGGTGACGATGGCGGAGAGTCCCTCAAGTGGCAGTGACATCCGTACGGTTCCTCTCGAAACGGGTCAGAGTTCGATGCAGGTGCGCAGGGCGGTGCCCGTACGCATCTGGTCGAGCGCGTCGTTGATCTCGGCGAGCTGCACCCGGTGCGTGATCAGGCCCGCCAGGTCCACCCGGCCGGCCCGCCACAGCGCGATGGTGCGTTCGTAGGAGCGGAGCACGTCGCCGCCGCCGTACATCGACGGCAGGATCTTCTTCTCGTCGAAGAACAGGGAGAACATGTTGATCGAGTAGTTGTCGTCGAGCGCGCCCGCGCCGACCACGACGACGGAACCGCCGCGGCGGGTCATCTCGTACGCCGTCTGCGTGGTCTGGGACTTCCCGACGACCTCGAAGACGTAGTCGAAGCCCTCGCCCGCGGTGATCCGGTTCTTGGCGTCGGCGAAGGCCTCCGGGGAGACCGCCTCGGTGGCACCGAAGCGCAGCGCCGCCTCGCGCCGGGACGCGACCGGGTCGACGGCGATGATCTGCGCCGCGCCCTGCACCTTGGCGCCCTGGATGACGGAGATGCCGACGCCGCCGCAGCCGATGACGGCGACGGAGGAGCCGGCCTCCACCTTGGCGGTGTTGATGGCCGCGCCGAGGCCCGTGGTCACGCCGCAGCCGATGAGGGCGGCGATGTCGAAGGGCACGTCGTCGGGGATCGGTACGGCGCAGCCCGCCGGGACCACCATCTCCTCGGCGAAGGTGCCGGTGCCCGCGAAGCCGAAGATGCTGCTGGCGCCCCGCTGGAAGTTGGGGGTGACGACGTTGCCGAAGGCCTCCAGGCAGAGGTGGCCCTGGCCGCGCTTGCAGGAGGGACAGTGTCCGCAGGGCGGCAGCCAGCAGACCAGGACCCGGTCTCCGATCTTGTGGCTGGTGACCCCGTCGCCCACGTCCGTGATGACGCCGGAGCCCTCGTGGCCCGGGATGAAGGGGGCGGGCTGCGGCAGCACGCCGCTCATGGCGGAAAGGTCGGAGTGGCACAGGCCGGTGGCCTTGACGCGGATCTTGACCTTGCCGGGGCCGAAGCCCACGGCCTCCATGTCGTCGACGACTTCGAGCTTGTCCTGGCCTATCTCGCTCTGCAGTGCTGCGCGCACGGGGCGGCTCCTTCTGTCTGCCTGTCTGCCTGATTGCCTGACTGCTGGTCTGCCCGCCTGCTGGACTGCCTGACCGTCTCCGGCGGATTACGCGTGTTCGACGACGGTGTCGGCGAGGACCGGTGCGTCGTCCCGGTCGGCGGCGCTCACCGTGACCCGTACGCGGCCGGGCTCTTCCCACATCCGGATGCGCAGCGTCTCGCCCGGAAAGACGATCCCGGCGAAGCGCGTGCGGTAGGCGCGGACCCGGGAGACGTCCCCGCCCAGCACGGTGTCGACGACGGCCTTGAGGGTCATCCCGTACGAGCACAGGCCGTGCAGGATCGGCTGGTCGAAGCCGGCCGTCTTGGCGAAGTCGGGGTCCGCGTGCAGCGGGTTCCAGTCGCCGGAGAGGCGGTACAGGAGCGCCTGCTCCTCGCGGATCCGGCGCTCCTCGATCCGGTCGGGCTCGCGGTCGGGCAGTTCCGTGTTGACGGAGGGGCCGCGGTCGCCGCCGAAGCCGCCTTCACCGCGTACGAAGATCTGCGCGTCCGAGGTCCACAGCGGCCCGTCGGCGTCGGCGACCTCGGTGCGCAGGACGATCACGGCCGCCTTGCCCTTGTCGTAGACGGCGGCGACCTTGGCGGTGGAGTGGGCCCGCCCCTTGACGGGGATGGGCCGGTGCAGCTCGATGGACTGGCCGCCGTGCAGGACGGCGGCGAGGTTGACCTCGATGCCGGGGGCTGCGAGGCCGCCCATCATGGCCATGCCGGCGCCGGCGACGGTCGCGAAGCTGGGGAGCACGTGGAGCCTGGACTCCAGGGTGTAGCGCAGCTCGTCGGGGTCGGTGGCGGGGATGCCCGCGCCGAGTCCGAGGTGGTAGAGCTGGATGTCCTTGTGGTCCCAGCTGATTTCCCCCGTGCGGGGTTCGGCGGCGAGGGCCTTGGCGGCATCGATCGGCATGAGGATGCTGCTCCTTGTTCGTGGAAGACCTCGGCGCGGCCGTCCGCACCGTCGGCCGCACCGAGGTCGTATGCGGGACCGGGGTCTCTAGAACGCGTTCTAGGTATCCGGTGAAGGAATGTATAACGCACGTCCCAGCAGTTGGGAAGACTCCTGACGTCACGTCAGATCGTCTCCTCCAAGCGCGCGTTGGCTCGCTCCCGGAGCGTGTTGCGGTGTCGGTGGGGGCATCGCGCCCCTACCCTTCACGGGTGGACGAAATGCCCGTTGCCCAGCGTGTGACCCGGTCCCTGCGGGTGCTTTTGGCCCCGCCGAACCCGGCCCTGGCGGTCCTGCTCCGACTCCAGCCGGACATCGAGGTGGTACCGGACGCGTTCGCGCGGCCGGCGGTGGCACTGACGGACTCCGTGGAGCTCGTACCCGTCCTCCTCGCGGAGGATCCGGAGTGCCGGGTCCTGGTCCTGGCGGGGTCCGCGCGGGGTGATCTCGCAGGGGCGGTTCTTGCCGCCGGCGCGGCGGGCCTGGTCCTGCGGGACGGTCCGGTCGAGGACCTGGCGGACTCCATCCGACGGGCCTCGCGGGGCGAGATCGTGATCGACCCCGCCCTGGCGGGCCCGTAGCTGGTGCTGATGCCGGTGCTGATGTCGGTGCTGGTGCTGGTGCTGCGACCGGGGCACTAGCGGCGGAGGAGGGTGACGACCGCCGCGCCGCCCAGGCCTATGTTGTGGGCGAGGGCGGTCCGCGCCCCGGGGACCTGCCGCGGGCCCGCTTCGCCGCGCAGCTGCCAGACCAGCTCCGCCGCCTGCGCCAGCCCCGTCGCACCCAGCGGGTGGCCCTTCGAGATCAGGCCCCCGGAGGGGTTGACCACCCACCGGCCGCCGTACGTCGTCGCGCCGCTCTCCACCAGCGCCCCGGCCCCGCCGTCCTCGCACATGCCCAGCGCCTCGTACGTCAGCAGCTCGTTGATCGAGAAGCAGTCGTGCAGTTCGATCACGTCCACGTCCCCGATGCCCAGGCCCGACGCCTCGAAGACCTGCCGCCCCGCCGCCGCGGTCATCGGTTTGCCCACCGCGTCGATGCAGGTGCCCGACGAGAAGGACGCCTCCGTGTCCGTCGTCATCGACTGCGCGACGATCTCCACCGCCCGGTCCCCCAGCCCGTGCCGCTCCACGAAGCGTTCCGAGACCACCACCGCCGCCGCCGCGCCGTCGGACGTCGGCGAGCACTGGAGCTTCGTCAGCGGCTCGTGGATCGTCTTCGCCGCCAGGATCTCCTCGACCGTGTGCACGTCCTGGAACTGCGCGTTCGGGTTGTTCGCCGAGTGGCGGTGGTTCTTCGCGCCGACCGCCGCCAGCTGCGCGGCCGTGGTCCCGTACCGCTTCATGTGCTCGCGGGCCGCGTTGCCGAAGATCTGCGCGGTCGGCGGCGACATCTCGAAGCCGTGCCCGGCGGCCATGATCCCGTAGTGGCGGGCGACCGGCGAGGTCTTGAAGTCGCCGCCGTCCGAACCGCCTCCCAGCGCGCCCTTCTTCATCTTCTCGAAGCCGAGCGCGAGCACGCAGTCGTTGAGTCCGCCCTCCACGAACTGCCGCGCCATCATCAGCGCCGTGGAGCCCGTGGCGCAGTTGTTGTTGACGTTGTAGACGGGGACCCCGCTCAGGCCCAGCTCGTACGCCGCCCGCTGCCCCGCCGTGGAGGCCTGGAAGCAGTAGCCCACCGGCACCTGCTCGACCAGCCCGTACTCCACGCCCGCGTCCGCCAGCGCCGCTGACCCGGCCTCCTTCGCCATGTCCCAGTACTGCCAGTCCCGAGACTCCGGCTTCTCGAACTTCGTCATGCCGACGCCCACGATGTACGACTTCATCTGGATCAAAAGCCCCTTCGGTCAGTCCCTGGGAAGGCCGAGAATGCGCTCGGCGACGACATTGAGCTGGACCTGCGTGGTGCCCCCGGCGATGGTCAGGCAGCGGGACATGAGCATCCCGTGGACCGCCCGCCCGCCCTCCGCCTCGTTCACCGCGCCCGCCGGGCCCAGCAGTTCGAGGGCGAGCTCCGCGGTCCGCTGCTGGTGCGGGGTCTGTACGAGCTTGCGCACCGACGCGCCCGCGCCCGGCTCCAGACCGGACACCTGCTGGAGGGTGGTGCGCAGCCCGATGCAGGCCAGCGCGTGGGCTTCGGCGGCGAGGGCGCCGATCCGGACCCGGTAGCCGCCTTCGAGGTCCGCGGAGCGGGCCAGCAGGGCTTCGAGTCCGGTGTCGAAGGTCATCTGGTCGGCCATGTGCACGCGCTCGTTGCCGAGGGTGTTGCGCGCGACCTTCCATCCTCCGTCGGCCGCGCCGACCAGCGCGTCCGCGGGCAGCCGGACGTCGTCGAAGTAGACCTCGTTGAAGAGGGCCTCGCCGGTGATCTCCTTGAGCGGCCGGATGTCGATCCCGGGGGTCTTCATGTCCACGATGAAGTAGCCGAGCCCCTTGTGCTTGGGCGCGTCCGGGTCGGTCCGGGCCAGCAGGATCCCGTAGTCGGCGCTGTGCGCGGAACTCGTCCACACCTTCTGCCCGTTGACGAGCCAGCCCTCGGCGCCGTCCCGCGACGCCGTCCGCTCCGCCTTCGTCCGCAGCGAGGCGAGGTCCGATCCCGCCCCCGGCTCGGAGAAGAGCTGGCACCAGGTGACGTCTCCGCGCAGCGTCGGCAGCAGGTGACGCTCCTGCTGCTCGGGGGTCCCGTGGGCCAGCAGCGAGGGCACGACCCAGGTGGCGATCCCGAGGTCGGCGAGCTTGACGCCGGCGGCCTTGAGCTCCTGTTGCACGACGAGCTGTTCGAGGGGCCCGGCCCCGAGTCCGTACGGCGGCGGCAGGTACGGGGCCGCGTACCCGGTGGGCGCGAGGACGCGGCGGGCGGCGGCCGGGTCGAGGCCCTTGGCGTCCTCGATGGCGGTACGGGCCTTCGCGCGGTGCGTCTCGGCCCGCACGGGCAGGTCCAGCCGCAGCTCCCGGCGCGCGCCGGCCGCCGCGAGCCGCACGGCCCGTACCCGGTGTCCGTCGCCCGGTCCGAGCAGCTGCCGTGCGACGAGGGCCCGGCGCAGGTAGATGTGGGCGTCGTGCTCCCAGGTGAAGCCGATCCCGCCGAGCACCTGGATGCAGTCCTTGGCGCACGAGTAGGCGGCGTCCAGCGCGGTCCCGGCGGCCAGGGCGGCCACCAGCGAGCGCACTTCGGCCGGCTCCCGCGTCGCCTGGGCGGCGTCCCAGGCCAGTGCCCGCGCCTGCTCCAGGCGCACCAGCATGTCGGCGCACAGGTGCTTGACGCCCTGGAACTGCCCGATGGGCCGCCCGAACTGTTCGCGGACCTTCGCGTACTCGGCGGCGGTGTGCAGGGCCCAGGCCGCGGTGCCGCAGGCGTCGGCGGCGAAGAGCACGCAGGCGAGGTCCCGTACGAGTGCGGCGTCGAGCTCCAGCAGCCCGCCGGGCCCGGCGGTGACCCCGCGGGCCCGGACCTCGGCGGTGGGCCGGGTCGGGTCGGCGCTCTCGTGGGTGCGGATGTCGAGCGCGACGGCGTCGACGGCGAACCAGCGGGTGCCGTGCGCGGTCTCGGCGGCGAGCAGCACGAGGTCGGCCTCGCCCGCGCCGAGCACGGGCGGCGCGGTCCCGTCGAGCAGGTACCCGCCCTCCACGGCCACGGCGGTCAGGTCCCCGGGCCCCAGGGCGACGGCCGCGGTCCGCCCGTCGAGGGGCCCGGCCCCGGCCCGGTCCAGGAGTACGGAGGCCAGCGCGCTCGGCAGGTACGCCCCGGGCAGCGCGGCCCGGGCGGCCTCCTCGACGGCGACGGCGAGGTCGAGCAGGGTCCCGCCGTCCAGATGCGGTTCCAGCAGCCCGGAGGAGACGAGCCCGTCCCAGTAGGCCGGGCGGGCGCCCGTCCGGGGTGGGGTGTCGAGGAGTTTGCGCACCTCCTCGGGCGGCACGGCCCGCGCGACCCAGCCGCGGACGGCCTCGGCCAACTCCCGCTGTTCCTGTGTGATTCCGATGCCCATGCGCGGCAGAGTAGAACACGTTCCATTCTGACGGAAGGTCAGAACTGAAACGTGTTCCTACTCTCCGCGGTCCCTCAGCGCAGCTTGAGGACGCTCCTCACGCCGGCGTGGTCGGAGGGCCACAGGCCCGAGGGGGTGCGGTCGGCCTGACTGGCGCCCACCCGGTTGGCCGTCAGGGCGGTGACCTCTCCGCGGAAGAGGACGTGGTCGATGCGCTGGGTGAGCTTGGAGGTGGGGTTGCGCAGGTCGGCGTCCTGGCAGCAGGTGAAGCCCGGGTCGCGGGGGCGGGTGGCGGTCCAGGCGTCGGTGAAGCCGCCGGCCAGGAGGGCGTCGTAGGGCGGGCTGCCGGGGGGCGAGTTGAGGTCGCCGAGCAGGACGGCGGGGAGCGTGGTGTTCAGCGGCCCGGCGAGCAGTTCCCCGGCCTGCTGGAGCCGGACGGGAGGAGAAGCGGGCTCCAGGTGGGTGTTGACCACGCGGGCGGTACGGCCGCGCAGGGTGGCGTCGACGGAGACCCAGCCGCGCTCGACCAGGAGGGGGCCGGCCGTGCCCGGGCAGCCGGTGGCCGGGACGCAGATTTCCACGTGGCTCTGGAACACGGCCCCTCGCGGGTCGGCCACGGAGAAGTCGCGCGCGGGCAGGTCCGTGCGGGCCAGCATCACGTCACGGTCGGTGAGGCGGATGTCCTGCAATCCACCTCCGGGCATGATGCGCGGGGCCTCGAAGTCGCTGCCGACGGTGACGGTGGAGACCGCCTCGTAGTGCTTGCCGCGGGCGGAGAGCCTGTCGAGAAGGATCTTCACGAAGTCGTACTCGACGTGGGTGGCGGGTCCCGGTCCGGCGGGAGTCTGACTGCGCCACAGCACGGCTTCCTGAAGACCCACCAGGTGCGGGTCGCTGTCGGCGATCTCGTCGGCCAGCGCGTCGGCGCGCTCGGGGAAGTTCGTCGCCTGGACGTTCGCGTACACCGTGGTCACGGCGCCGACGAGCGCCTGCGGGGTGGTGGCGGCGAGGACGGGCGCGAGGTCGGCGCCCAGGTAGAGGTTGCGGGTCAGCACCCGCAGCGTGGCGGGGGGCTGGGCGGCCGAGGCCGCGGTGAGCGACCCGGGTGCGAGGAGCAGGACCGCGCACAGGGCGGATGTGAACCAACGGCGAGTCATCCGGGCAGACCTTTCGGCGAAGAGCGGGCGAAAGCCCGCATCTCCGCCGAAATCTAGGGCGGCCGATGGAAGGCCGCGATCCAGGTGTAGGCCGTCCGGCCGACGCACCCCGCACGCGCGGATGTCGGATGCGGATCGGGTGAGGTCAGAGACCGCGCACGAAGGTGGCGAAGGTGGCGGGGGTGACGGTGAAGGCGGGGCCGTCGGGGACCTTGGAGTCCCGGACGGCGATCCGGCAGGGCTGGGCGGCGACCTCGACGCACTCGCCACCGGTGTCACCGCTGTACGAGGCCTTGCGCCAGGCGGCGGTGCCGAGTGGGGCGCACTCGACGCACTCGCCGCCGGTGTCGGAGCTGTACGAAGACTTACGCCACAGCGCGCCCGTCAGGTCCTGGATGATCTCCATAGCGTTCCTCCATCACACGGGCGATCCGTGCCGCCGAGTCCTCCACGGAAAGGGCGGCGGCCTGCAAGTGATCGTAACGGAGCGAACCCTCCCTGAGCGCCTGCGGATTGGCGGTCATATGACCCTGGACGAAGTCTTCGGTGTAGATGAGGTCCGGGTCGTCCTCGAACCGTAGGACGGTGAACGAGCCCGGCAGTCCGGCATGGGCACCGGCCTCGAAGGGCAGAATCTGCACCTTCACCCACTCCCGGCTCCGCAGCTCCAACAGGTGGGCGAGTTGGTTTCGCATGACCTCCCGGCCGCCGATCTCCTGGTGCAGGACCGCCTCACTCAGCACCACCCACATCAGCGGCGGATGCTCACGCTCCAGGATCCGCTGCCGCTCCATCCGGGCGGCTACCCTCGCATCGAGGTTCCCCTCCTTCCGGACGCCGAGCACCGCCCGCGCGTAGTCCGGGGTCTGCAGCAGCCCGTAGACCAGCTGCGCCTGGAAGGTGGAGATGTACGTCGCCCGCGCCTCCATCTCCGCGTACGCCTGGAACCACGTAGGCAGCTGGCTGCGCAGCACCAACCCCACCAGCCGGGAGAACACCCCGCCCGTACCCAGCGCGGCGTCGACCCGTTCCGAGAAGTCCCGGGTGGGCACCTTCCTGGCCGTTTCGATCTGCCCGATCAGCGAGGCCGCGCAGAAGACGATGGCCCCCAGCTGTCCCTGTTTCAGCCCGGCCTCCTCCCGCAGGCGGCGGAGCTCCGAGCCGTAGTAGTCCAGCGGGGATGCGCTGGGATCGAGATCGCGGATGTTGACCATGGAGCGGTCACCCCCAAGTACACGCCGTGCCGGGTTCGTTTCGGTCCATAGCCGAGCGTAACCATCCCACTCCAGCCTGGTGTCATGAATCTCACAACTGGCTACGCGCCGGATGAAGTTGACGTCAGCTACCGCATGGGCTTCACCGTCGGTGACCACTCCGCCCGCCACATGCGCCGCGTCCTGCGGCTGTTCCTGACCCGCTGGGAGCTGGACGCGCTCGCCGAGGCCGCGGAGCTCGCCCTGACCGAGCTCGTCACCAACGTCGTGCGCCACGTACCCGATCGCGGCTGCGTGGTGCTCATCCTGCGGCAGCCGCAAGGGCTGCGCGTCGAGGTGGCGGACGGCTGTCCCGCGCCACCACGGGTGGCGGCGCGGGACGGCGACGGGCTCTCCGAGGGCGGGCGCGGCCTGCTGCTGGTCGAGGCCGTCACCGACCGCTGGGGCACGGATCCGGATCCCACCGGAAAGACGGTGTGGTTCGAATGCGACGTGCCCCGGTGACGGGGATCCGCGGCTACGCCTCTTCCCCGGTCACCTGCGCGAGCCAGCGCTCGGCCCACTGGCGCACTTCCGGCTCCAGCCAGTCGAATTCGAAGGCGATGCGGCGGGCGTGGTCGCGCAGTTCCCGGAAGCGGTTCGGCTCCGACACGGCGGTCGCTCCGATGCCGTCCTGCCAGTAGCCGCCCTGCACGAGGACGTCGGCGTCGGGCGACATCATGATGAAGGCGGGGTTGTTCGCCCCCGCCCCCAGGATCCGGTTCTCGCACCCGGCTCCCGCGATGTCCCAGTGGTCGGCGAGCGCCACCCGGACCCAGCGCCAGGACTGGAGCTCCGACTCGCCGGAGTCGTCCTGCGCGATGTCGACGCCGACGAGGAATTCGGGGCGCCCGTCGGCGCCCGTGGAGAACAGCCCGCGGTCCCGGGCCAGCCGCTCCCACTCCTGGTTGAAACGCGTGCCGAGATCCTCCTCCCCGTGGGCGAGGAGGAAACCCCGCCGGCCGCTCTCCGGCCCGAGGTTCGACACGAAGCTCGCCACGTTGACGGGCGGCAGGTCGCCGCGCGTGTCCATGACCCCGCGGAAGGCGAATCCGGCGGCGGACAGCTTGTCCAGCGCCTCCTGTGCGATGTCCATGCCTGCCGTTTCCTTTCGTTGCTGCCAAAAATTCGTTGCTGCCCAAAAAAGCGGGCGGGCTGCCCTTTCGGACAGCCCGCCCAGTTCAGCGTGTCACCAGTGGACCTCAGCGGCGACGCGCGTAATGGTGAAGCGTCGGCCGGTTGTAGTCGTGCTCCCCGTTCCTCTTGATCGGGAACCAGGCTATTTCGCCGGTCTGCAGATTGCGCATGACGCGCAACTGGTTGTTTTCCGGGAAACCGATGTTCGTGCCGTCGTAGATGGGAGAGCCCTCCCAGTTCGCCCAGCCCCGCACGCTTCCGTAGTTGCCGAAGTGGTCAGGACCGGGGTTCATGCGCTGCCGTGCACCGGGGTTGTCCGCGACGTACCGGGCGAGCCTGTCGAGGTCCCTCGACAGCTCCCGGTAGTTGGCGAAGTGCGCGTTCCAGTCGGCAGTGCGCTGGGCCTGCGCGGCCTCGCCGTAGGGGTCGTCGGCGAAGGCCGGGTTCTCGGGCGTCTGGCCGTCGCCCTGGTTGTCCCGGCTGGTGCCGCAGTTGTGGACGAGGGCCGAGGCACCCGCCGCCTCCACGTAGTACGTGTGGGCGTCGGAGACCGTCAGGTTGTAGACGGTGCTGTCCTGTGCCGTCCAGCGCTCGACCGAGCTGAGCTGGACATGGCTGCCGGCGCTGGTCCGCAGCCACTGCCCCGGTGCCAGGTCGGTGGCGTCGACCCACTTGCCGACCTCGGGCACCCAGAAGGGGTGGCCGTCGGTCGCCGTGATCTCAGCGGTCTTCGTCCCCGCCGTGCCGTCGGTGTCGACGGTGAGGGTGACGAGGTGCTTGAGGCCCTGGCCCTTGATCTCGGCGGTGACCGTCTCGATCCGGTTCAGACCCGTCTTCGGGTCGGTCGCGACGACCTTGTCGCCAACCTTGACCTGCTCGATCGGCTTGGTGGAGCCGTCGCCCATCAGCACCTTGGTGCCGGGGACGAAGCTGTTGTTGACCGGGCAGGAGCCGCTGTTCTCGGCCTTGCCGGAGCCACCGCTTCCGCTGGTTCCGCCCTTACCGCGGGAGGAACCGCCGGAGCTTCCGCCGGGCTTGCTGCTGGAGGCCTTGCTCCCGCCGCCCTTGCCGCCGCCCTTGCCCGCGTGCGAGGAGGCCTTCGGGGCCGCCTTGGCCTGGGCCTTCTTCTGGGTGGCGTTGCCCGTCTTTCTCTTCGCCGCGGCTGCCGCGTCCGCCTTTCTCTTGGCTTCTTCGGCCGCCTTCTTCTTGGCCCGTTGCGCGGCTTCCTTCTTGGCCT
The DNA here is from genome assembly GCF_018614135.1 of Streptomyces sp. ISL-66. Classification (GTDB taxonomy): domain Bacteria; phylum Actinomycetota; class Actinomycetes; order Streptomycetales; family Streptomycetaceae; genus Streptomyces. The sequence continues at coordinate 12,240 of NZ_JAGGOW010000166.1, read as the reverse complement.
TCTCGATGGCGGCCTTCTTGGCCCTCAAGGCTGCCTCTTCGGCGGCCTTGGCCGCCTTGAGCACGATCTCGGCGGCCTTCTTGGCCGCCTTGAACGCCTGGATGGCGTCGATGGTGCGGTTGATCGCCCTCAGCACGGACGGGATCTTGCCGAGCTTCGCCCACGGAATGGCGTCCAGGATGATGCTGCCGCAGGACCACATGTCACCGCCGAAGCAGGCCATGGCGTCGTTGATGCCGATGAAGTCCTTCAGCGTCTCCCACGCCACGGCGAGGATGACGGAGGTGAGGGACTTGCCCTGCATCGCCTCGGCCTGGGCGACCTGCGCCGCCGACAGGCCCGCGCCCGCGAGGGCCGCGGCCCGCTCGGAAGCGGACAGGCTGATCGCCAGACCCGTCGGGTCGGAGTACGACACCGGGTTGTTGTGCGCGTACGCGTACCCGTTGGTCTGGAGCGGGTCGTTCAGGTCCAGGAGCGGGTCGGCGGACAGGAAGCGTCCGACGACCGGGTCGTAGAGCCGGGCGCCCAGCGGCTGGAAGCCGGAGGCGTCGTCCCTCGTCTGACCCGTGAACCCGCTGTGGCCCTGGAAGTTCTGGCCCGCGGTGTCGGCGCCCCGCTGGTTGCCGAACGGATCCTGCTTGCGGACCCGGACCGGCATGCCGCTGTAGAGGCCGACCTCCGTGTACGAACTGTCCTGGTGGTCGCCGGTCTGCGCGACCAGCGCCTCACCGCCGTTGGCGTTGGCGTAGCGCATCACGGCACCGCCCGGCGCCGAGTAGGTGCGCTCCGTACGGACCAGGACGCCGCCCTGCTGGACGGTGACCCGGGCGTCGCCCAGGTTGAGGGTCGCCTGCTTGCCCTGGATGGTCAGCAGGCGGCCGCCGTCGGGACCGTAGATGTGACGGGTGTCGTTCTGCGGCAGCCACTGCTGGGCGGCCTGCCCGGCTACACAGGCGGCCAGGACGATCGGCGTCGAATCGACGATCGCCGCGCCCTGCACCGCGAGGCACAGGCCGGAGGCGACGTGGGTCAGCTGACCCGAGGTGTTGCGCTTCAGCTGCTGCGCGGCGGAGCCGTTGCACTTCTGCAGCTGGGCGGCGGAGCCCGCCGTGTTCGCGGTCGGCTGGACGCACCAGGTGTCGTAGACCTCGAGGCTGCCGAGGTTCGCGTCGGCCTGCCCCGGTACCGGGTCGAAGTGCCACGACTGCGCCACGGTGCCGTTGCACGTGTACAGCTGGAGAGCGTTGCCGGGGCTCGCGAGACCCGACTTGAGGTCGAAGCACTTCTGGCCGAGACCCACGTACGGGGTCTTGCCGCCCGAGCCCTGGCCCGTGATCCGCTCGACCTGGCCGTCAGGGGTCCAGGTCAGCTCCTGCTTGTCGCCGTTCTGCGCCGAGGTGACCGACTTGGTCTCACCGGTCAGCTCGTACAGGCGCTCCGCCTCGGAGGTCACCTGCGCACCGGCCGGGGTGGTGTACTTCTTCGTCACCTTGGCCAGCGTGTGCGGCTGGTCCTTGGCGGCGCCCTTGCCGTACGCGTACTCGCTGGTGGCGTCCTTGGCGGCGTCACCGCCGAGGTCCTTCTCGGTCAGCTTGGTGCGGTTGCCGAGGAGGTCGTACTCGTACTCCTGCCAGTAGCCGGAGTTGTCCTTGCCGGCGGCGACGTTGAGGCTGCCGTCACCGTTCTTCGGGGCGGTGCAGCCCGTCTGGTCCTTGGAGGTCCAGGCCGACTTCAGCTGGCCCATCGGGTCGTACGCGAAGCACTGGCGCTCCTCGATCCCGACGGACTTCTCCTGGATCGCGGTGACGTTGCCGGCCGCGTCGTAGGTGTACGCCCGGTTCGAGACCAGGTTGCCGCCCACGAGGCTGGCGGTGTTCTGCTCGCGGTAGACCGACTGGTCCTTGAGCTCACCGGTGCCCTCGTCGTACGAGTTCTGCGACCACACGCGGTAGGGCTGGGCGCCCAGGGTCGAACGGAGCGCCTGGCCGTACGGCGAGTAGACGGTCTCCGAGCCGTACCAGTCCTTGCCGGAGATGGAGAGCGGCTTGCCGTCCTTGTTGTAGCGGACGACCAGCTTCTCGGCGGCGAACTTGCCGATCTCCGGGAGGGTGGTGTCCTCCAGCGCTCCCGTGTCCGAGTAGGAGTAGCTGTAGTTGTAGTCCTTCTTCAGGCCCCACGTGTCGGCGACCGACTGGGGCAGGGACAGCGTGGTCGAGGTCGGCTGGTAGTCCTTCGTGTAGCCGTTGACCTTCTGGGTGTACGCCAGGCCGTCCGTGTAGCGCGTGGCGGTGGCGGGCATGCCCTTGCCGCCGGCGACGGTGTCGTAGGAGAACTCCGACAGCAGGGCGCCGTTGGCGTCGTTCAGGCGCTGCTGCTTCGGCCGCGACAGCTCGTCGTAGCCGTTCCAGATCTTGACGCCGCGGGCGTTGGTGAGGGTGAGGACCCGTCCCTGGTCGTCGTACTGGGTGGAGGTCGTGCCGGTGTCCGGGTCGGTCGACGTCAGCGGCCGGCCGTTGTGGTCGTACGTCCAGGACCACGGGTGCGTCGGATCGGCCGAGGCGGTCGCCTTCTTGACCTGGCCGAGGGCGTCGTACTCGTAGCGCGTCGACGTGTAGCCGCCGGGGGCGGCGGGGTTGAAGGTGTCGGTGCGCGTCGTGCGGCCCGTCGCGTCGGTGAAGACGCGGTAGGAGGAGTCGCCCTGCGGGTTGATGACCTTCGACCAGTCCTGGCCGTACTCGTAGCGGATGGCCCGCTCCGGGTACGCCTTGGAGGAGGTCGCCTTGGAGATGGGGTCCACGTACTTCATGTACGGGGTTTCCTGCACCACGCGGCCGAGGCCGTCGTAGGTGTAGCGGGTGATGTTGGGGATCGCGCTGTCCGCGAGCGGGGTGAACAGCTCGCCCGGCTTCGCGTCCTTGGTCAGGTAGGCGTTGTTGGTCTGCCACACCTCGCCCGAGCCGTTGTACAGCGTGTCCGTGACGAGGAAGCCGGCGTTGTTGTCCGCCTCCTCCATCGACTGACGCTCACGGCCGAGGCCGTCGTAGAGCGTCACCGAGGTCTCGATCCGGTTCCCGTAGCCGCGCGAGTAGCTGGTGACGTACGGGGGCTTGCGGATCTTGAGCGTCGCGTCGTTCGGGTCGACCTGCTCCGCGGGGATCGTGTACTCGGCCCGGAAGTCCGGCACCGAGGAAGCCGACGGAGTGCGGCCGGGAGCCCACGCCTCGGCCAGCCGGCCCAGCGGGTCGAACTTGGCCTCGCTCACGTTGCCGTTGGCGTCCGTGGTCTTCAGCGTGGTCGCACGGCCCGGCTCGAGCTCCAGGACCTGGGTGTGCCCCGCAGGGTTGGTCTGGGTGACCTTGAAGACCTGGCCCGTCGGCGGGTCGTAGGCGATCGTGCCGAACTTGCCGTCCGGGTTCGTCTGGCGGACCACGCGGCCGATGGCGTCGAAGCCGGTCGTGCCGCCGCTCTGGAAGCCGGTGCCGTCGCCCTTGAGCGTCCAGGTCTCGGTGGCCAGGCCGCGCGTGTTGTCGGCGAGCGCCGTGCCGTACGCCGTGTTGTCGAAGGCGGTACGGGTGGCCGTGGTGAGCGTCGTGAGGTCGGCGAAGTTCGCGTTCGCGCAGAGCGTCGGCGAGCTCATGACCTGCTTGGTCAGTCCGATGATGTTCTTGCCGGCGTGGCTGAGGTACTCCGACTTGGTGCAGGACTCGTCACCCGGCTTGTCCACGTCGCCGAGGGACTCCACCAGGGTCGGCAGGCCGCTGGCCGGGTCGTACGTGGTCTTCGTCCGGACCTCGCGCAGCGTACGGGGATCGTCCGCGTTCGTGCCCGAGGACTTCGTGTACGCGATCTCCTCCGGCTCCGTGACCCGCCAGGCTTTCAGCGGTTCCAGGCCGTCGTCGCGGTTCCGGCTGGCCAGCTCCGTGGCCGCGGGGATCGTGATGCTCCGCGACAGCCAGTCGGTGTCGGCGTCGGTCGCGGTGCTGTAGCTGAGCTCCTCGGAGACGCGCCCGGCGAAGGCCTGGCGGTCGTAGACGGTCGAGCCGTCCGACGCCTTGACGACGTTGCCGTGGACGTCCTTGACCGGGACGCTGTCGCCCATGCCGCGGAAGTAGCGGGTGACGGCCTTGGACTGCTTGCTGCCGGTGGCCGGGTCTTCGCTGCCGGTGATGACGGTGGTCTGCTCGGCACCCGCGAACTGCGAGTACGTGCGCGTCGACTTCTTGGTGAACTCGGTGTCGGCGAGCTTCCAGGCCGGGTTCTTGTAGGCGTAGGCCGTCTTCGTCGCGTACGCGCCGTCGACGTTCGGGAGCTCTTCGATGGACTGGACCACGTACTTGTGGAACCAGTCGATGTCCTCGACCTCGGGGTCCGGGTTCCAGAACGACGGGTAGCACAGGCGGTCGTTCGACTTCAGCGCCGCCGTGTCGGTCTTGCCGGGCAGCGGGCCGGTGAGGCAGGAGCCCTCGATCGGCTTGTACGTGACGACGGTCTCGCCGCCGTACTCGTTGATCACGCGCGCGATGCGCAGCCGGGAGAAGCCCGGGCGCTGCGGGTTGACCGCGAGGACGCGGTTCGGCATGTCCTCGGTATTCGACTCGAACCGGACCGGGTTCAGTGCCACGCTGGCGTCGGTGGAGCCGTTGCGGGCGTAGCCGGTGCGCTGGATGGACTCCAGCCACAGGGCCGTGTTGGGGCCGGTCTTCAGCTCGGCGAAGCTCTGCTTCAGCTGGTAGACGTCCACGACCTGGCGGGCGGTGGTGTCGGTACGGCGCTGGGCCGAGGTCGTGATCTTGTCGAGGCGCTTGCGGGTCCAGAAGGTCGGACCGGCGTTCCAGCACTTCTTGCCGGACTCGCAGCGCAGGTCGGCCGGGGTGTCGAACCAGGGTCGGTACTGGCCGGGGTCCTTCGACTTGAAGTTGTCCTCGGTGCAGGCGACGTTGCCGACGGTGTAGCAGCGCTCGGCGACGGCGAAGCCGATGCGGGCGGGGGCCGTGGTGCTGAAGATGCTGTCCCGGCGCTGGCCGTAGTCGATGTGCGACAGGTATCCGTCGCGGTCGTAGACGACGGGCGCCTTGAAGTTGAAGTTGCGGGCGTAGTAGTTCTGGTCCTTCTTCCACCACAGCGACATGGCGTTGTTGTGGATGTCCTCGACGTAGTCGAGGCTCCAGCGCCAGCCCTGCGTGCAGTAGGAGTTGGCCCAGTCGCCCGCCTTGTAGCAGTCCTCGCCCGGGTGGTTGCCGTAGACCGGGACCGTGAGGACGGAGTCCGTGGTCGGGTCGTCGGCGGCGGAGCCGTGGTCGGACCAGCCGGGCAGCCTGTTCAGGCCGAAGTGGTAGCGGGTGCCGTCCTTGGTGGTGACGACCCAGTACTCGCCGTCCTTCGCGCCGTTGCCCGTGGCCTGGCCGGTGAGGCGCTCGACCTTCGAGCCGTCGCCGTTGGACGTGAACCACGTGCCCTTGGCCGCGTCCCACACCAGCTCGGTGGTCATGCCGCCGAGGGAGAGGGTGGCGTTGTCCGAGCCCCAGCACAGGTCCGCGGTGCGGTGCGTGGCGTTGTTGGAGCCGGCCTTCTTCGAGTCCTGGCGGCAGTTGGTGTACGTGCGGGTGATGGAGCCCGCGTTGTAGTCCCAGCCGTCACCGATCCACGAGGCCTGGTTGTTGGTCGAGGAGGTGCGGCCGTCGACCGACTGCGAGGAGTAGGCCAGGTTGACCTTCGGCATCAGGCCGCCGGCGGTCTCCGGGGTCTGCACCTGGTAGCCGTAGGTGAAGGCGCCGGAGGAGGAACCGGCGGACCAGCCACCGGAGGACAGCAGCGGGGAGGCCGTGAAGTCGCCCTGCACCGAGGAGCCGGTGTCGAGCATGCCGATCGCCGATCCGCCGGTGGCGTTGGCGACGGGCTGGACGCCTTCGCGCAGCGAGGCGTTGACCGGCTTGGCGGAGGTCGAGGTCGAGCCGCCGCCGAGCAGGCGTCCGACCGGCAGGGTGCCGGTGAGGACCTTGCGGGTGGGGGACTCCTTGGCCGCCGTGGTCTTGGTCGGCGCGTCCTTCGCCGGCACCGTCTGCACGGTGGAGCTCAGGCGCTCGACCTTGTCCGAGCCGGCCTTGAGCGACATGGTCTGGATGCCGCCGTCGTCGGCGCACTCGCCCGCGGTCGGGGAGGAGTAGACGCACTCGGGCAGCAGCACCAGGCCGAAGCGGTCGGCGGCCTGCGGCCCGTAGAGGTCGGCGAAGCCGGTCGTGTCGACGCTGAGGGAGACCTCGGCGGCCGGGTCGACCGTGGTCGGCGGGGTCACCTTCATGACCAGGCCGGAGACACCCGCGTCCTGCGAGGTGGCCGGCGAGGCGAGCTCGACCTTCCAGTCACCCGCGACGGTGGCCGGGTCGGCGCCGTCGGGGACACCGAGGGCGATCGGCAGGCCGTTGGTGACCGGGACGGTGGCGCCCGGCTGGGTGGCCGCCGACAGCGTCGCGTTGCCCGTGCCCGCGGCCCACGCGGCGGTGGCCTTCGGGTCATAGGGGTCGACCGGCACCTCGGGTGCCGTGGTCAGCGCCTTCTGCGCACCGCCGTCCCCGTCGAGCTCGGTCGTCTTCGGCAGGTCCGGGAGGTCGACCGTCGTGGTCGACCCGTCGCGGTCCATGCCCGCCCCCGGGATGGCGAGCGCCTCCCCGCCGAGGCTCATCACCGTCAGTATCGAGGACAGCAAAAGGACGGTCGCCGTGCGGCTTCGCCGCCGGCGCCGTCGTTGTGACTCCGTCACGGCTAGGCGTCCCCGCCCCAGCCATGACAGAGGACCTGAAGCACGCATGCGTGTCGACTCCCACCCTGACATTCAGATAACAGTGAGGTGCGGAAACACCAAAAGGCACACGCCTGGCTCAGGCGCGTGCGTGCGTACTCTCCGTCATCGGTCGCGCGGGGAGCAAGAACGTTTGCTTTCGGTTCCGCGCGCGTGAAGTGAAGTGACTCACACCCAGTTCGCCGTGAACGGGGACCAGCACGCACCAACCGGGAACATCCGCCAATCCAGACATCCACGGCCCTCAAGACGCACCAAAGGACCACAAAGCGGGCGCCGGTGACGGCTGGTCAAGGCAAACCCCGTGCAGAGTAACGGTCTTATAAAATTCTCATTTATAGACGCATCGTGAGGACTGTGTGATCGTGTCTCAGCTCTCTGCCCCGCGGCCTGCCGTCAGGGGCTGGTTGTGCTGTCCTCAATCCGTCTGGTTCCCACGGGAGTAGACCGCCGTGCCCGCGTCGCCCTATCTCAGCCCCTTCGTGCGCACGCGCACGCGGCTGTCTTTGACCATCGGCCTCTTGCTGGCCTCCCTCACAGCTGCCCTCTTGACCTGGTGGCAGCCCGATTCCGCTCCTGCGACGGCCGGCGGCGAGGCCGGCAACGCCCGGCAGGCGTCCACCGGCCCGAAGGACGAAGCCACCGCGGTGGACGAGGCCGTTCGCAGCGGCAAGCAGGTACTCATCGACACCGCCACCACGGCGACCTCGCTGACCTGGGCGCTGCCCGACGGCCAACTGCGCTCCGAGACCCACGCCCTCGCGCAGCGGGCCAAGAACGCGGAAGGCCGGTGGGCCCCGCTCGACAACAAGCTCAAGCGTTCCGACAAGGCCCCGCGCGGGCTCGGCGTCGCGCCCGTGAACGCGGCCCTGCCGGTGCGCTTCGCGAGCGGCGACGCCCAGAAGCCGCGCGCGGACCGCTCCTTCGCCCGGGCCGAGGTGCCCGGTGAATCGCTGCTCGCCGAGGTCGAGTTCGGCGGTCACACCATCGCCTACACCTGGCCGGGCGCCCTGCCCGAGCCGGTGCTCGACGGCCCGCGCGCCCTCTACTCCGAGGTGCTGCCGGGCGTGGACCTGCTGCTCGTGGCCCGCGAGGAGGGCGGCTTCGCCCAGGTCCTCATCGTGAAGACCCCGCAGGCCGCCCAGAACAAGGCGCTCGCCGAGGTCGGCTACGGGCTGCGTTCGGCGACCGCCACGTTCCAGCACGACGCCGAGGGCAACCGCGTGGCGGTCCTCGACAAGGACGGCGCCGAAGTCGGCTCCATACCGACCCCCTTCGCCTGGGACTCCAGCGGCCGCGACCCCGAGCTGCCCGAGGGCACCGCCGCCCGCACCGCGACCGCCACGTCGGCGGACGTCCTGAAGCTGTCCGGTCTGAGCGGCATCGAGCCCGGCGCGAAGTCCGCCCAGCTCCCCATCGCCCTGGAGGGCGACAAGACCGGCACCGCGCGCATCGCGCTGGACGTCGCCGGCACGGGCCTCCTCGCCGACGCGAACGTGAAGTACCCGGTCTTCGTCGACCCGACCATGAACGCGGGCTGGCAGGCGTGGACGACGGCGTACCGCCCGTACCCGAACTCCAGCTTCTACAACGGCACCAACTTCTCCTCCGGCACCTCCGACGCCCGCGTGGGCTACGAGTCGGACACCGGCGGTCTGGGCCGTTCGTTCTGGCGGATGGGCTTCGACCCGAAGATGAAGGGCGCCAAGGTCACCAGCGCGACCTTCAAGGTGCGGAACAACCACTCCTGGTCCTGCACCGCCCGCGAGTTCCAGTTCTACCTGACCGGCTCCATCTCCTCCGGTACCACGTGGAACTCGCAGCCCTCGTGGTCGACGCTGCTGCAGAAGAAGTCCTTCGCGCACGGCTGGTCCACGTCCTGCCCCGACGAGTACGAGGCCTTCGACAACTCCGGTGTGCTCGGGGCCGCCCAGAAGGGTGCCGACAACGGCTGGTCGAACATCACCTTCGGCATGCGCGCCACCAGCGAGTCGGACACGCAGACCTGGCGCAAGTTCGCTGCCACCTCCGCCACGTTCGTGGTGGACTACAACCGCCCGCCCTCCGAGCCGACCGCCGGCACCTCCACCCCCGGCGGCGCCTGCGTGCCCGGCCCGGGCGGCGGCGTGACGGTCGGCAAGACGAACATCGTCCTGAAGGCCACGGCCAAGGACGACGACGGCAACCTGTCCAAGGTGCGCTTCCGCTTCTGGAAGACCGGCGGCACCGTCCCGGCCGGCACCTTCGTCTCCGCCCCCGCGGGCGGCGGCACCGTGTCGCTGACGATCCCGGCCACCTTCCCGCTCGAGGACAAGGCCACGTACTCCTGGGACGCCATGGCGCAGGACGCCGTCGGTGCCACCTCGTCGGTCTTCCCGCCGGGCACGGAGCCCTGCCGGATCACCGTCGACGGCTCCGCGCCCCCGCCGCCGACCGTCGACGAGACGACCACGCCGTTCAAGCGGGCCACGGCCGACGGCGCCACGTGGGCGAACGTGAAGTTCGGCGAGACCGGTCCCCTGACCTTCACCTCCGAAGGCGCCGCGAAGTTCCGCTACGGCTGGGAGGGCGTCTACGTCGACGTCAACGCGGTCGACGGCTCCTTCACCGTCCCCGCGCTCAAGCCCCCGCACGCCGGCCCGAACTGGCTGCACATCTTCGCGCTGGACTCGCTCGGCAACGTGAGCGCCCGCACCGACTACGCCACGTACGTTCCGCCGCGCGACTCCGCCGACGGCCCGGGTGACGTCGGCGGCGACGGCATCGCCGACCTGATGATCATCGACGCCAACGGCAACTTCTTCTCCTACCCGGGCAGCCCGGGCGGCGAGCTGTACGGCGGCCTGACCGGCTCCTACACCATGGGCCCGGACGGCAAGCCCGTTCTCGCGCCGAAGGCACCGTGGTGGAACGGCACCAAGGCCGCGCTGATCTCCCACTACGCGGACGTCTACCCCGGCGACGGGTCCACCGACCTGTTCGCCGTGGACCCGGACGGCACGTTCTACCTGTACCCGGGCGACGGCTACGGCACCTTCAACGTGGACGAGCGGCTCGCGATCCGCCTCCCGTCCAACACCCCTGCCCCGGGCACCTGGGAGTCGATGAAGGCGATCGGCGACGTCACCGGCGACAAGCTGACCGACGTCACCGTAAAGGTCGGCACCCAGTTCTGGCTGCTCTCCGGCTACTCCGGAGCCACCTTCCAGACCGCGACGCTGATGGAGGGCTCCGCCTGGGGTCCCCGTGAGATCGTCAACATCGCCGACATCGACCTCGACAACACGCCCGACCTGCTGTGGCGCAGCCTGGACTCCGGCACCCTCTACCTGCGCCACGGCAAGCCCGGACCCGTCGCGGGCAGCGTCGACATCGACTCGCTGAAGCTCGCGGCCAACTCGCGCGAGGGCGCCGACACCGCCTACGGGACGAACTGGACGACGGCGAACATCTCGGCGATCGTCGCCATCCCGGACGTCAGCGGAGACCGGATCCCAGACCTGTGGGTCCGCTACGCCGACACCGGCAACATGAAGCTGTACTACCCGTCCACCACCAACACGAACCCCGCCGTCAAGACGGTGCTCGCGGTGGACTGGCGCGGCATCAAGTCCTTCGGCTGACGCCGGGGACCGCCCGGCCCGCGTGACGCCGGCCTCCAGGACCTTCTCGTGGTCCTGGAGGCCGACGTTCTTTCGTCTCCGCGTGCCTGCGTGCCTGCGTCCCTGCGTCTCCGACTCACCGCTTCACCGCCTCACCACTCGCGGGGGGCGATCAGCTCCTCCACGTCCGCGTCCGCGAACCCGTACGCCGAGGCCACGAACCAGAAGTCCTCGGCTATCTCCTCGCGCCCGACCGTCTCGATCCCGCTCCCCGCGGCCTCGAACTCCGCCTCCAGCAGGTTGAATTCCACGGTCGCCGCCGCCGTCAGCACGTACAGCGCGGCGAGGTCCGCCGGCCGCTCCGCCTCGATCCGCTCGCAGAGCCGCAGCAGGATCTCCCGGCCCTTGTCGAGGACGGCGTCGGGGAAGTAGTCGTCGCAATACAGCTGCCGGAGGAACACCCGCCCCGCCACCTGCTCGTTCGTGATCGCCACGGTGATCCCTCGTTCCCCTTCGAAATTCCTTTTCGAAGATCCGGTCCTCCGATCCTGCACCCCGCCACTGACAGCGGCCGCCGGTGTACGGGTCCGGCCCCGTGCGGCAGCGGCACGGACCCCGGGCATGGCGCCCTACCAGCGGGTAAGGCAGCATGGGCGGCCGACGCACGGCGCCGACGCACCCACCCCCAGGAGGAACACCATGGCCAGCCCCAAGCCGGAGACACTCGCCGCCTTCGAGGCCGCCAAGGGGTTCATGCCCGTAGGGGAAGGGCTCGCCCTGTACGAGGCGGCCGCCGCCGCCGCTTCGCTCGGGCTGCCGCTCCTGGAGGTCGGCACCTACTGCGGCCGCTCCACCATCCTGCTCGCCGACGCCGCCCGCGAGGCCGGGGTCGGCGCCATCACCGTCGACCACCACCGCGGCAGCGAGGAGCAGCAGCCCGGCTGGGAGTACCACGACCCGTCCACGGTCGATCCGGAGATCGGGCTGATGGACACCCTGCCCACCTTCCGCCGCACCCTGCACCGGGCCGGCCTGGAGGACCACGTCATCGCGATCGTCGGCCGCTCCCCGCAGGTCGCCGCCGCCTGGGGCGGCCCGCTCGGCCTGGTCTTCATCGACGGCGGCCACACCGACGAGCACGCGACCGGCGACTACGAGGGCTGGGCCCCGCACGTCGCCGAGCGCGGCACCCTGGTCATCCACGACGTGTTCCCCGACCCGGCCGACGGCGGCCAGGCCCCGTACCGGATCTACCTCCGCGCCCTGGCCTCGGGCGCCTTCGAGGAGGTCTCGGTGACCGACTCCCTGCGCGTCCTGCGCCGCACGGGCCCGGGCATCTGACCCGACGCCATCCGGCCCCGGCCCCGTCCGGCGCACCGGCCGCCCGTGCCCGCGCACGCGGATCCCGGCCGCCCGTGCCCGCGCGGATCCCGACCGCCCGCGCACGCGGGCGGATCACCGGCCGCCCGGCCGGACACACGCGGGCCCGGCTCCGGCCCCCGGCCCCCGACCCCAGCCCCGCATATAAGCGCACCGCGCCCCCGAATGGCTCAGGGTCCGTACATGCGACCGACCCCCGGTCTAGCATCGCCGGGTGCGCAACGAAGACAGCCCCCCGCCCCCCGAATCCGCCTCCTCGGAGAGCCCGGACCGGCCCTGGTACGTCCGGCGGTCCACCCTGGCCGTCACGGTCGCCGCGCTCGCTCCGGCCTGCCTGGCCGGGTGGGTGCTGACCGAGGTGCTCGGCGGCTCCGGCACCGACGACTCGCGCCCGCCCCGGATCGTGATGCCGCTCGCGGCCTCGAAGGCGGCCGGCGCCCCCGCCGCGGGCGCGGCCCCGCG
>NZ_JAGGOW010000165.1 GCF_018614135.1 Streptomyces sp. ISL-66 | reverse complement strand
GGGCACCGGCCCGCGGCGACCGTCCGGCGCGCGGGCGAGCCGTTCACCGCGCCGTGAGGGGCGTACGGCGATCCGCCCGGGCCGTCGGCCGCAGCGGGGCCCCCGGCGGCCGGTCCCGCCTCCCGGCCGCGCGTATCGTGGATCTTCCGCCCCGGGAGGAAGCAGATGTCCGAAATCCAGGCGCTGCTCGACTCGCTGACCGGACTGCCCCGCACCCGTCCGGCCGGTCCCGCCGAGGCCGAGGCACTGCTGGCCCGCCTGCGCAGCGCGGCCGCGCGCTGGGCCGACGTCCTGTACGAGGCCCACGAGGGCGTGCGCGGGCAGGTGCCGCCGAGGGCGGAGGCCGCGCTGACGCTGGCGTTCCGGCGCGCGGAGGAATCGTACGTGGAGCTGGAAATCGCCCTGCGCGACTGCGCGGAGCACCGCGACCCCGCACACTGACGGCAACCTGCCGGGCGTGCCGGGCGGCTGCGGGAGGGCCTGTTGACCGGCCCGGGGCATGCGTAGACTCCCGTGACCCCGCCCCCAGCCGAAGGACCGACCGGTGAACCAGACGTACGCGCTGACCGCGGTCGCCGTCGTCGTCCTGGTCACGGTGCTGGTCGGCGCGCTGGGCCTGCGGATATCCCGGACCACCTCCGACTTCTACGTGGCCTCGCGCACGGTCGGCCCCCGCCTCAACGCGGCGGCCATCAGCGGTGAGTACCTGTCCGCGGCCTCCTTCCTCGGCGTCGCCGGCCTGGTGCTGCTCCAAGGCCCCGAGATGCTCTGGTACCCGGTGGGCTACACCGCCGGGTACCTGGTGCTGCTCGTCCTGGTCGCGGCCCCGCTGCGCCGCTCGGGCGCGTACACGCTGCCCGACTTCGCCGAGGCCCGGCTCGAATCGCGGGCGGTGCGCCGGATCGCGGTGCTGTTCGTGCTCGGGGTCGGCTGGCTGTACCTGCTGCCGCAGTTGCAGGGCGCCGGGCTGACGCTGGAGATCCTGACGGGGGCACCGCACTGGGTGGGCGGGGTGGTCGTCGCCTGCGTGGTGACGGCGGCGGTGGCGGCCGGCGGGATGCGCAGCATCACCTTCGTCCAGGCCTTCCAGTACTGGCTGAAACTGACCGCGCTGCTCGTCCCGGTGTTCTTCCTGCTGGCGGCCTGGGTGGGGGACGGTGCGCCGCGCGCCACCTTCGACGCCCCGGCGGTTTTCCGCGAGCACACCTCCGTGACGCTGGCCGAGGACGTACGCCTGTCCCTGGACGCGCCGCTGACGGTCACGGTCACCGGGCAGGTGGACGGGCACGCGTACGCGGAGGAGCCCGTGACCCTGGGCGCCGGGCAGCATTCCGTACGGGCCCGCGCGCGCCTCGCCTTCGCCCCCGGCTCCCCCGTGCCCGCGAGGCCGGCGGACGGCGCGCTCGGGGTGTCCAGCTGGTCGGAGCCGCTGTCCGGGGACCGCCCGGAGCTGCGGCTGTACGCGACGTACGGGCTGATCCTGGCGACCTTCCTCGGGACCATGGGGCTGCCGCACGTGGCGGTCCGCTTCTACACGAGCCCGAACGGGCGGGCGGCGCGGCGGACCACGCTGGTGGTGCTGGTGCTGGTCGGCGGGTTCTACCTGCTGCCGCCCGTGTACGGGGCGCTGGGCCGGATCTACGCCCCTGAGCTGGCCCTCACCGGCGAGGCGGACGCGGCGGTGCTGGTGCTGCCCGCCCGGATGGTGGGCGGGCTCACCGGAGAGCTGCTGGGGGCGCTGCTGGCCGGGGGCGCGTTCGCGGCGTTCCTGTCGACGGCTTCCGGGCTGACGATGGCGGTGGCGGGGGTGCTGCACCAGGACCTGCTGCCCTCGCGCGGGGTGCGCAGCTTCCGGGTCGCGGTGCTCGTGGCGATCCTGGTTCCGCTGGCCGGGAGCGTGGCGGCGGCGGACGTGCCGGCGGCGGACGCGGTGGGGCTGGCCTTCGCCGTGTCGGCGTCCTCGTTCTGCCCGCTGCTGGTGCTGGGGATCTGGTGGCGCGGGCTGACCCCGCCGGGTGCGGTGGCCGGGCTGGTGACGGGGGGCGGGGCCGCGCTGAGCGCGGTGCTGGCGACCCGTGCCGGGCTGGCTCCGGCGGGCTGGGTCAACACGCTGCTGGCGTGGCCGGCGGTGTGGTCGGTGCCGTTGGGGTTCCTGACGATGGTGGTGGTGTCGCTGGCCACGCCCGGACGGGTCCCGGTGGGGACGGCGGCGACGCTGGCCCGGCTGCACCTGCCGGAGGACGTGGCGGGCGGTGCTCCATGAGCGGAGCGGTGCTCTCGGTCCTGGCGGCGGCCGGCGCCCCGCTGCTGCTGGCCCTCGGCTGGGCCGCCGGCCGCCGGCACGCCCGGCGCGGCGAGCGCGCGCTGGGCCTCGACCTCGGCACCCCCGTCGAACGGGCCACCTTCCACACCCTGCACACCGCCTCGCTCGCGGCTCCCCCGCTGCGCGCCGGACTCACCGAGGACGCGGCCCGCAAGGCCGCCAAACGCCTGCGCTCGCTGCTCGGCACCGAGGCACTGTGCCTGACCGACCGCGAACACGTCCTCGCCTGGGACGGGCCGGGCGCCGACCACCACCAGCGACGGGCGATGGCCCGGGTCGCGGTGATGCTGGAGTCGGGCCGCAGCCAGAGCGTGCGGACCGAGTGCGAGCGGCCCGACTGCCCGCTGCGGTGGGCGGTCGTCGCCCCGCTGACCGGCGAGGACGGGATGCTGGGCGCGCTGGTGGCCTACGGCTCGCGGGAGTCGGCGGTCCTGGTGCGGGCCGCGACCGAGCTCGCGCGCTGGGTCTCCGTACAACTGGAGCTGTCCGAGCTGGACCGCTCGCGCACCCGGCTGATGGAGGCGGAGATCAAGGCGCTGCGCGCACAGATCTCACCGCACTTCATCTTCAACTCCCTCGCGGCGATCGCCTCGTTCGTGCGCACCGATCCGGAGCGGGCCCGGGACCTGCTGCTGGAGTTCGCGGACTTCACCCGCTACTCCTTCCGCCGGCAAGGGGACTTCACCACCCTGGCGGAAGAGCTGCGCTCCATCGAGCAGTACCTGGCCCTGGCCGGCGCCCGGTTCGGGGAGCGGCTGAAGCTGACCCTGCGGGTGGCGCCGGAGGTCCTGCCGGTGGCGCTGCCGTTCCTGTGTCTGCAGCCGTTGGTGGAGAACGCGGTCAAGCACGGGCTGGAGGACTCCACCGAGGAGTGCCGGATCACCATCGCGGCCCGGGACGCGGGCGCGGAGGCGCTGATCACGATCGAGGACAACGGCGTCGGGATGGATCCGGCCCTGCTGCGCCGGATCCTGGCCGGGGAGCACACCGGCTCCTCGTCGGGCGTCGGGCTGCCCAATGTGGACGAACGGCTGCGCCAGGTCTACGGGGACGACCACGGGCTCGTCATCGAAACCGGGATCGGCGCGGGCATGAAGATTACGGTGCGGATTCCCAAATACCGTGCGGGTGTGCACAGTTCGGCCCCACGCGGCCGAATTCCCCGCCACTGACCGGCCCGGGAACGCCCGTGGCCCCCGGCGTCCGCGCGGGACGGCCGGGGGCCACGGGAAGAACCGGTACCGGGACGGACTAGCTCCAGCTGGCGTGCAGCGGCTTGCCCTCGGCGTAACCCGCCGCGGACTGGATGCCGACGACGGCCTTCTCCTCGAACTCCGCGAGGGAAGCCGCACCCGCGTAGGTGCAGGAGGACCGGACGCCCGCGATGATCGAGTCGATCAGGTCCTCGACGCCCGGACGGGTCGGGTCCAGGAACATCCGCGAGGTGGAGATGCCCTCCTCGAAGAGACCCTTGCGGGCACGGTCGTAGGCCGACTCCTCCGACGTGCGGTTCTGCACCGCGCGCGCCGAGGCCATGCCGAAGGACTCCTTGTACGGGCGGCCGTCGGCCGACTGCTGCAGGTCGCCCGGGGACTCGTACGTACCCGCGAACCAGGAGCCGATCATGACGTTCGACGCGCCGGCGGCCAGCGCCATCGCCACGTCGCGCGGGTGACGGACGCCGCCGTCGGCCCACACGTGCTTGCCGTACTTCTTGGCCTCGGCCGCGCACTCCAGCACCGCGGAGAACTGCGGGCGGCCCACGCCGGTCATCATGCGGGTGGTGCACATGGCACCGGGGCCCACACCGACCTTGATGATGTCGGCGCCGGCGTCGATCAGGTCCTTGACGCCCTCGGCGGCGACGATGTTGCCGGCGACGATCGGGACCTGCGGGTCGAGCGCGCGGACGGCCTTGATCGCGCTGATCATCGATTCCTGGTGGCCGTGCGCGGTGTCGATGACGAGCGTGTCCACGCCCGCGTCGAGCAGCTGCTTCGCCTTGGCCACGAAGTCGCCGTTGATGCCGACGGCGGCGGCGACGCGCAGCTTGCCGTTGGCGTCGGTCGCGGGGGTGTACAGGGTCGCGCGCAGCGCGGCCTTGCGGGTGAGGATGCCGACGAGCTTGCCGTCCTCGTCGACGGCCGGGGCCAGCTTGCGGTGGCCGGCGTCGAGCTTGTTGAACGCCTCGCGGGGGTCGATGTCGGCGTCGAGGAGCAGGAGCTCCTTCGACATGACCTCGGAGAGCTGCGTGAAGCGGTCCACGCCGGTCAGGTCGTGGTCGGTGACGACGCCGACCGGGCGGCCGTCGGCGTCGACGACGACACCGGCTCCGTGCGCCCGCTTGGGCAGCAGGGACAGCGCGTCGGCGACGGTCTGGGTGGGCGCCAGCGTGATCGGGGTGTCGAGCACGAGGTGGCGGGTCTTGACCCAGGAGATGACGTCGGTGACGACGTCGATCGGGATGTCCTGCGGGATGACGACGATGCCGCCGCGGCGGGCGACCGTCTCGGCCATCCGGCGGCCGGCGATGGCGGTCATGTTGGCCACGACCAGCGGAATGGTGGTGCCGGTGCCGTCGGGCGCCGAGAGGTCGACGCCCTGGCGGGAGCCGACCGCGGAACGGCTCGGCACCATGAACACATCGTCGTACGTCAGGTCGTACGGCGGCTTCAGATCATTGAGGAAACGCACGTGCTGAACATCCCAGTCGATCGGAGGTGACCCCGACAGGGCAGTCGAGGAACGCACGTACTTCATTCTCCCACGACCTGGTGTTCACACCGCCCGGGCTGATCCTCCAGGACGGATGCGGCCGGATGGTCGCTTCCTACGGGCCTTTGGTCCTTCGGAGGCTCGGCACGAGTCCCGCGGGTCCCGCCGGGGCCCCCGGGGCCGCCGGGGCCGCCGC
>NZ_JAGGOW010000164.1 GCF_018614135.1 Streptomyces sp. ISL-66 | reverse complement strand
CCCCCCTCCTGCCCGACGGCCGTCCGCCGCCTTACACCCACCTCACCACCCCCACCGGCACCGCACACGGCGCCGCCCTCCACACCGACCCCGCCACAGCCACCACCACCGCCATCCTCAACGCCACCAACCGCACACACACCGAGATTTGAGAGGGAACGATCACATGGCTTTGCTCGGTACCAGGGTTCCCCTGCCCGACGAGCGGATCGCGCACCGGGTCTTCGAGGAGCACGCGCGGCTGCATCCCGAGCGCCTCGCCCTGACCTGCGGCGACCGGCGGCTCACCTACGGCGAGCTCAACGCGCGGGCCAACCGGTTCGCGCACCACCTGGCGGACCGCGGCATAGGCGTCGGGTCGATCGTGGGCGTCTGCGTCGACCGGACGCCCGAGCTCGTCAGCGTCATCCTGGGCGTCCTGAAGTCCGGCGCGGCGTACGTCCCGCTGGACCCCACCTACCCGCCCGAGCGGCTGCGGCTGATGATCGCCCAGCTACCCGGGATGAAGCTGGTGGCGGCGACCGCGGACACCCTCCCGCTGGTGGAGGGGGCGCAGGCGGACGCCGTCGACGTCGACGATCCGGTGCACGCACTGGAGGCCCTCCCCGACACGAACCCGTCGGTGGAGCTCCGCAACGACGACCTCTGCTACGTGGTGTTCACCTCGGGCTCCACCGGCACCCCGAAGGCGACCGCGGTCCGCCACGAGGGCTGGTTCAACCTGCTCAACTGGCTCCGGATCGAGTACGCCCTGGACCACCGCTCCAGCAACATGCTGGTCAGCTCCTTCGGCTTCGACATCAGCCAGCGCAGCCTCATGACCCCGCTCTTCACGGGCGCCCCGCTCCACCTGCTGCCCAGCCGCAGCTTCGACACCGGCCTCGCCCACCGGCTCATCGGCGAGCTCGGGGTCCGCACGCTGCACTGCGCACCGAGCACGCTGTACCTGCTCGTCGAGCGGGAGACCGAGACCGACCAGGACCGCCTGGCCGCCCTGCACTACGTCTTCATCGGCGGCGAGCCGATGTCGGCCGCCCGGGTCGCCGACTGGGCCACGCGCGAGGGCAACAGCACCGTGCTGCTGCACCAGTACGGCGTCGCCGAGTGCACGGACGTCGCCTCCTCGCACCGCATGACGGACTACGCGGCGTACGCGAACGGCCCGATGCCCGTCGGGCCGCCCGTGTACAACACCGAGATCCGGATCCTCGACGAGGACCTCGCGGAGGTCCCGGACGGTGAAGTGGGCGAGATCTGCGTCTCGGGCATCAGCGTCGGCGCCGGATACCTCAACTCCGACCCCGTCCACCAGGCCCGGTTCGTGACCGCCGGGCGGGACGGCGCCGAGCGTCGCTTCTACCGCACCGGCGACCAGGGCTACGCCACCCCCTCGGGCGAGCTGGTCGTCGTCGGCCGGATCGACCACCAGGTCAAGATCCGCGGGATGCGGATCGACCTCGGCGACGTCGAGCACGCGGTGCGCCGCCACCCGGACGTCCGCGACGTCGTGGTCGTCCCCGTCCCGTCGGACGAGGGCGACGCCCGGCTCGTCGCCCTGGTCATCCCGGCCGGAGCGCATGTCGTGGAGCGCACGCTCCGCGGCGACCTGCTCGCTGAGCTGCCGCGGAACATGGTGCCGCAGGAGTTCGTCGAGGTGTCGGCCTTCCCCCTGAATCCGAACGGCAAGATCGACCGCAAGGCACTGGCCGCCGGTCTCGCGGCCGGCTCCGCCGGTGCGGTCCGACCTGGAGCTGCGTGAGCTATGCACACCCATGCGATGTCCTTACCCCTGCACACGCTCGCGGCCGGATCCGCGTCGTCCGTGACCGGCAGCATCCTCGGCGCGCTCGCGCTGATCGTCGCCGCGGCCTATGTCTTCGCCCGGCTCGCACAACGCGTACGGCAGCCCGTGGTCGTCGGCGAGATAGTCGCCGGCATCGCCCTGGGGCCCAGCGTGCTGGGGCTGCTCCCCGGGGACCTGGTCGGTCTGTTCTTCCCCGCCGAAGTGAAGCCGTACCTCCAGATCCTCGCCCAACTCGGTCTCGTGCTCTTCATGTTCGGAGTGGGCTACCAGTTCGACGGTTCCCACCTGCGCGGCCACGGCCGGCAGGTGACGACCGTCTCGCTGAGCTCGGTCGCCCTCCCCTTCGCCCTGGGGGCGGGGCTGGCCTGGGTCTGTCAGCCCTGGTTCCTCCGGTCGCAGATGAAGACGGACGGGCTGCTGGTGCCCGCCCTCTTCCTGGGGGCGGCGATGTCCATCACGGCCTTCCCCGTCCTCGCCCGGATCATCAGCGAACGCGGCCTGCAGAAGGACCGCCTCGGTGCCATGGCCATCGCCTGCGCGGCCATCCAGGACTTCCTCGCGTGGACCGTGCTCGCCGTGGTGGTCGCCCTGGCGAACGCCACCGGGCCGTGGCCGCTCGCGCGGATGGCCCTCTGGTCGCTGGCCTTCGTCATCGGCCTCATGCTGATCGTGCGCCCGGGCCTGGTCTGGCTGCTCGCGCCCGAGCGGAGGTGGGCCGGCAGCACGGCCGTGCATGCCGTGCTGGTCGTGGGTCTGCTGCTGTGCGCCTGGGCGACGGAGGCGATCGGCCTGCACTCCGTGTTCGGCGCGTTCGCCTTCGGTGCGGTCGTACCGCGGCGGCGGATCGACGAGACGGCGCCCGAGGTGCCCGAACGGATCGAGCAGACCAGCCTGTTCCTGCTGCCGGTCTTCTTCATCGTCACCGGGCTCTCCGTGGACCTCGCCGGTCTCGGCTGGCAAGGGCTGGTCATCCTCGCGGCCGTCATCACGGTGGCCTGCGTCGGCAAGTTCGTGGGCGCCGCGGGGGCCGCCCGGCTGACCGGAGCGACGGGACGGGAGGCGATGACCCTCGGCGTCCTGCTCAACGCCCGCGGGCTCACCGAACTCGTCATCCTCAACGTGGGACTGGCACTCGGGGTCCTGGACAGCAGGATGTTCACCGCGATGGTGGTGATGGCGGTGGTGACCACCATCATGACCGGGCCGCTGCTCGAGCGGTTCCACCCGAAGTCCGGACGTACGGTGGCGCCGCCGCTCCCGGCCTCCCGTACGCGCGCGGATGCCGGCCCGAGCACGGGCCAGGGCAGCCGGGACCTGGTCTCCCAGGACGAGGCCTCCTGACCGCGGGCCGGCCGGATGAAGGGAAAAGGCGGTGCGCCTTGTGACGGGGGAAGTGCACAAGGCGCACCGCGTCTGTGGGGGTGACGCCGCTAGCGCGTCACCACGTCGGCGGGTTCGGAACCCTCTGGTTCGGACCCCGCCGGCTCGGACCCCGCCGGTTCGCTCCCCGCCTCGGCCGCTGGTTCCTCGGCTGCCGGCCGCTGTCCGCTGATGACGGCGAGGAAGGCGCCGCCCAGCATGACCACCGCGGCGCCGGCCTGGGCCAGCGTGAAGGACTCGCCGAGGGCGATGAAGGCGAAGATGGTCCCGAAGACGGGGACGGCGAACATCATCGCGGCGGCGCTGGAGGCGCCCACGTCCCGGATGCCGCGGACGAACAGCAGGTAGGCGATCGCGGTGGGACCGATCGCGAGGTAGACGGCATTGACCCAGAAGCCGGTGGAGAGCGAACCCCACTCCACGCTGGAGAACTCGGGGGCGGCCATCGCGCCCAGCGCGATGGAGCCGGCGACGGTCGAGTAGGTGACGGCCTGTACGGGGTCCATCCCGCCCAGCACCTTGCGGTTGAGCAGGGTGTACGTGGACCACACCGCGGCCCCGATCAGGAAGATCGTGTCGCCCAGCAACCGGTTCGACCCGTCGCCGCCGTCCGCCATCGTGGTGACGAAGAACAGGGCGGCTCCGCCGACGCCGAGGACCAGGCCGATGATCCGTACCGGCCGGGCCGACTCCTTGCGGGTCAAGATGAGCACCACCGTGGTGATGACGGGGGTGAGCGCGGGGAAGATCACGCTGCCGTCGCTCGCGGGGGCCATCGTGACGCCCCAGAAGAACAGCGCGTTGTAGCCGAAGACGCCCACGAGTCCGGCCACGCACGCGCCCGCGATGTCCTTCAGCCGCGGGGCGCGCTGCGGGCGCATGAAGAACGTGATGATCAACAGCACCACCGCGCCGCCGCCGAAGCGGAAGAAGGCCGCGACCCCGTGGGGCACCTGCCCGACCGCGAACTTCGACGAGGGGAAGGCGCTGCCCCAGAGCATCATGGTGAACAGGAGCCAGCCGTAGGCCCCGATGGCTTTGGACTTCATGTCGGCATCACATTCGTTCGTGTTCCGGTTCCGGTGTCGAGTGCCTTGGCGATGAGGGCGTGCACCTCGGGCGCGCACTCCATGACGGCGAAGTGGTCCCCGGCCAGCTCGTGCAGGGTGAACTCGCGAGTGGACTGGGCTTCCCAGGCGGCCAGTTGGGCGACCGTGGCCCGGGGGTCGCTGGTGGCGGCGAAGGCCGTGACCGGGATGTCGAGCGGGGCCTCGGCCGTGTAGCGGTACTCCTCGCTGACCGCGAAGTCGGCGATGAGCAGCGGATGGATCATGGCGAGCATCTCCCGGCTGGAGAGCACCCAGTCGGGGGTGCCGCCGTGGTGGCGCAGCACCTCGGCCAGTTCGTCGAGGTTCATGTCCCGCAGCCCCGTGGTGCGTTCCTCGATCTGGGGGGCGCGGCGGCCGGCCACGAAGAGGTGCACGGGCAGCGGGGCGCCGAGCCGGCGCAGGGACCGGCACAGTTCGAAGGCGCAGATCGCGCCGGTGCTGTGTCCGAAGACGGCGTACGGGCCGTCGACGGCCGCGGCGACGTCCTCGGCCAGCGCGGCGGCGAGCGGGCCCACCTCGTCCAGCGGGGTCTCCGTGCGGCGGGTCTCGCGTCCCGGGGGCTGTACTGGGGCGAGGCCGATCCAGTCCGGCAGTCCGGTCCCCCAGGCGCGGTAGGCGGAGGCCCCGGCGCCCGAGTGCGGAAGGCACAACAGGCGCAGGTCGGCTCCTTCGCCGGTGCCGAACGGCAGCCAGGGAGTTTTGATGCTCTGCGTGGCCATGCTTCTCCTCGGAAGTCCGTGTGCCTGCGTGCTCATGGCCTGGTAGACCGAGCTTGGCAGGTAATTCTGATTGTCTGCAACAAGTCCGAAACACCTTCGGTAGCATGCGAGTTATGCCGAATTTCGATGAGGTCAACCGCAGTCTGCTGCTTGAGCTTCAGAAGAATGCGCGCCGCTCGAACCGGGAGCTCGCACGGACCCTCGGGGTCGCCGACTCGACCTGTCTGGAGCGGGTGCGGGGCCTGCAGGAGAGCGAGGTGATCCTCGGGTATTCCGCCGAGGTGAACCTGGACGCCATGGGGCGCGGCCTGAAGGCGATGATCGCGGTGCGGATCCATCCCAAGAGCCGCGACGCCGTCGAGTCCTTCCGGGAGTTCGCGCTGAGCCTGCCGGAGGTGCTGGACGTCTTCGTCGTGTCGGGCAGCAACGACTTCCAGGTGCTGGTCGCCGTTCAGGATCCGCAGCACCTGGAGGACTTCGTCCTCGACCGCATCGCGCAGTACCCGTCCGTGGCCGACCTGCACGCCTCGCTCGTCTACGAGCACCTGCGCCGCCGCCCGGTGGAGATCCTGGAACCCACCGAGCGGCGCCGGCCGCCCACGCCGTGGAGCTAGTGCGGTGACCGGACGAGACGGGCCTGATCAGCCGGACAGGGCCCGTTCGCCCGCCCCGTGCCGCGGCCGGGAAGGTGCACGGCGCTAGAGCGCGGGGACCCGTGACCCGAGCATGAACGCCGACATCGCCTCCACCGGCTCCGGACCGGTGAACAGGGCGTAGTGGCCGCCCGTCTCGGCCACGGCGAGCTCGGCGCCCGGGACCAGTTCCGCGGCCCGCGCCGAATTGCGGTGGCCGACCATCTCGTCGTCGCGCCGGGCCAGGAACAGCGCCGGCAGCGTCAGGCTCGCGCAGGCCTCCGCGGGGGCGTAGCCGGTGGTGGTCGCCCGGATCCCGTACGCGAAGCGGATGAGCTCCTCGACGTCTTGGCGGTACGGCAGGGTCAGCATGCCGACCAGCTCCGGGTCCTCGACGCCCAGGGTGGTTCCCTCGTTGCCCCGGGGCCGCATCGCCTCGTGGTAGAGGCCGGCCTGGCCGACGTCCGCCGCCACCTGCGCGCACATGTCGAACACGGCGTTGCCCAGCCGGGCACCGGGCACCCCGTCGAAGAGGTACGCGCCGTCCACCGAGCTGAAGGACAGCGCGCGCTCCCCCAGCTCCCGGGCCAGGAAGAGCGCGACGGACGCGCCGGTGCACCAGCCGGCCACGTGGGCCTTCTCGATGCCGAGGCCGTCAAGGACCGCCACGCCGTCGGCGACGTGGTCGCCCAGGGTGACCTCGCGGGTGTCCGACGGGCCGGGGCTGCCGCGCAGCTCCCAGGTGACCAGGTTCAGGCCCGCGGCGCGGAACCGCTCCGCGATCCCGTCGAGGAGCACGTTCTCCATGCCCACCGCGTTGACGAACAGCACGGTGGCGGCGGCCGGCGCGCCGTCCCCGGGACCGGAACCGGTACCGGAGCCGAAAGCGGTCCCGGCCACGCCCACGCCCACGCCCACGTTCAGCGTGGCCGCGCCGCTGCGGATCCGCTCAGTGCGCATCGCGGATCTCCTCCAGCGCCTCCGCGAGCCGCCCGATGCCCTCCGCGATGACCGACTCGTCCGGGCTCAGGCTGAGCCGGATGCACCGGGTGGCGTGCCGGGCCAGGAACGGGCTGTCGAAGGGCCGGACGAAGAAGTGCCGTCCGGGCACGATGAACACGCGTCTGCGCTTGAGCGCCTCGTACACGGCGAGGTCGTCGAACCAGTCGTGGTCGATCCACAGCCAGGCGAACATCCCGCCCTCGGTGGAGTGCAGCCGCCAGTCGACCGACTCGGGCAGGATCTCGTGCAGCAGCTTCTCGGCGACCTGGCGCCGGCGTCGGTAGTAGGGCCGGATGACCTCGGAGGTCAGGGTGTCCAGGTGGCCGCCGTTCAGGGCCAGGGCAGCCGTCGCCTGGATCAACTGCGGTGCGTGCAAGTGGGAGTTGGCGGTGAAGGACAGCATCGCATCGATCGCGTCCGGCGGGCCGACGGCGAAACCGAGCCGCTCGCCGGGCAGCCCGGCCTTGGACAGGGTGAACAGGTTGATCACCCGCGGATGCAGGGGCGGGTCCACCGAGGTCTGCGCGACCCCGGGGAACGGCTCCCCGTACGCGTGGTCCAGTACCAGCGGTACGTCCCGTTCCTCGGCGATGGCGATCAGCCCGGCCAGGTCCCGCGCGCCGATGCTCCGGCCGGTCGGGTTCCCCGGGCTGGAGAGCAGCATCATGCCCATCGAGTCCTGCCGGCGGACCGCTTCCAGGTCGAAGGCGTACCGGAAGTACCGGCCCTCCTCGAGCTCGATGCCCGGGTCGACGCCGACGATCCCGCCCTGGTCCAGGCTGAGCCCCTGGTAGCCGGTGTAGTCCGGGACGGACGGCAGCACCAGGCGCCGGTGGCCGTCCCCGTACGGTCCGGTGAAGACGGTGGTCGCCATGAAGGCGAGCATCTGGCAGCCCGCGCCGACCAGGACGTTCTCCGGTCCGATGGCCCAGCCGTAGCGGGAGTTGAAGTAGCGGACGATCGCGTCGACCAGGCCGTCGGTGCCGCGCGAGGGGCCGTAGCGGCCGCTGGACTCGGCGAAGCCGTGGTCCATCGCCTCCTGCTGGAGCCGCCGCCAGGTCTCGGTGACCTCCGGGATGGCCGCCGGGTTGCCCGGACTGAGGTTGAGCCACTGCCGCCCGCCCCGCCCGTCCCGCCCGCCCCGCCCGTCCGACGGATCGGCGGAGGCGAGGGCGATGTCCTCCATGATGCTGCGGATGCCCGACAAGCCGCCCATCTTCGCGCCTCGGAGGGAGAGTTCCACCGGCTTGGTCCTTCCGTAGTGAGGGGGCCGCGCGCGGGGGGAGCCCCGGGGTGACCGGCGCTCCCCCCGCGCGTGCGGGCGGACCCGCCGCCCGCGCCCCGTGCGGGGCGTCAGGAAACGGCGAGCCGCGACTCGATGTGGCGGGAGATGCCCTTCACCGTGGAGTGCCGGAAGAGCTCGTCCATGGGGATCTCGACGCCGAGCTCGCGGGTGATCGCCACCTGGATCTTCGCCATGATCAGCGAGTGGCCGCCGAGCGCGAAGAAGTCGTCGTCCTCGGCGATGTCGGACAGGTTCAGGGCCTCGGCCCAGATCTTGCCGATCGTCTGCTGCGTCACGCTGTGCCTCTCTTCTCTTCCCTCCGCCGGCCCGTGACCCGGGCCGGACACAGGCGTATCAGTGGGTGTTCTTGACCTTGAAGGTCTGGCCGTGGGCGTTGGTCGTGCGCAGGCGGTTGTGCCCGTAGGTGTCCTCGCCGGAGACCACGACGGCGCCGTAGTTCTTCAGGTCGAACTCCTGGCCGTGCGCCTTGTACGAGTCCTGGTTCGGGTACACGCGCACGTGCGTCGGCACGTACCGGGACGTGATGGCGAAACGGGTGTCGCGCTCCGTGATGTTCGGCAGCGAGCCGTGCACGCAGGAGGCGGTGAAGATGAGGGCCTCGCCCGGCACCATCTCCACGTCCACCACGTCCTCGGGACGCGGCTCCCAGTTCGGGTCGATGGCGAAGTCGGAGAAGTCGTAGCCGTAGAAGCCCGTGTCCTGGGTGAAGGTCGTCACGTGGTCGCTGCCGTACTGCTCCTCGCGCCCGCGGGACGGCGTCTTGCTCTCGTCGAAGATGCGGTCCCGGTGCGACCCGCGGACGAAGCGCATGCAGCCCGTCTCCTTGGTCGCCGGGGTGAAGGTCGTCCAGACGGTGATGTCGACGTACGCGTTCCAGTCCGACTCCGTCGGCAGCAGCTGGGGCACGCCGGTCGCGTAGCTGTAGTCGCGGACCTGGTGCCACTCGGTGCCGCGCGAGCCCGGGAACTTGGCGAAGAACTCGGTGCGCCACGACAGGACGTCGGGGCCGAGGATCGCGTTGAGGTACTTGAGGATCGTGGGGTGCGTGACGTGCGACGACAGCTCCGGGATGTCCAGGTGGCGGTCGTAGTTCATGCTGTTCTGGAACACCGAGTGCGTCGTGTCCTGGTTCTTTACGCGCACCTCGCGGAGGATCTCCGCGGCCTCGTCGGGTTCGTACAGCTTGATCGGTCCGATGAAGCCGTCCCGCATGAACTGATCGATGTCACCCTTGATGTCCTCGGGGACCACCGCATTGTCTGCGATCGCGGCGCCGGACCCTGAGGGACCAATCTGAATTTCGGTCATCGTGAAGCCTCGTCCTTTCAACATCCCGGAATCAACGAGCGAATCAAGGGACTTTGTGGTGCCTTCCGGGATCATCTTCATCGGCGCTGTCCTCGCACCGTCCTCGCTTGGTCCTCGGCGCCCCACGAGCGTGCTCGCAGCCGATCTCGGAACGACCTTTTCCGCCGCCAACATGCCTCGGACGGCTGGTTTCTGATGGGTTGACAGACTGTCGAGAGGCCGCCGATGCTGGACCGGCCATTGCGATGCCGGATCGGGAACGAGATCCCCGCATTCCACGCAGGCGATTTCCGCAGCCGATCTCCACGGGTGATCCCGTCAGTCGATCCCCACGGGCGATCTCCGTACAGTTCTCACGGCATTCAATCTCGGGTGGTGAATTTCGTTGGCCGAAAGCTCGACCTTCGCGGAAGTCTTCGCGTCCTGGGACCGGCAAGATCGCGCACTGAATTTCCTCGGGGACGCGCAGGACCCGCCCGTCTCCTACGCGGCGCTCCGGGACGTCACCGGGGACCTCTGCGCGCGCTGGTCCTCCCTGGGGGTGAGCCGCGGGGACCGCGTCGTCATGGTCATGGCCGACGCCCGGGAGTTCGTCCTCTCGCTCGTCTCGGCGCTGCGCGCGGGCCTGGTGGTCGTCCCGGCCGCCCCGCCCTCCCTCACCCACCACGGCGACGCCTACCACGCGGGACTGCGCGAGATCTGCGGCGCGGCCGGCGCGGCCCTCTGCCTCACCGGCGGCATGTTCTCGGACTTCCTCGCGGAGTCCGCGCTCCCGTGCCCGGTGTTCGCCTTCCAGGCCCTGGAGAGCGCCGAGGCCGGCCCCCCGGTGGGCTCGCCCTCGCCCGAGGACCTCGCCCTGATCCAGTACACCAGCGGCAGCACCGGCAGCCCCAAGGGCGTCGCCATCGAACACGGCCGGCTGCTGGCCCACGTACGGGCCCTGTCCGACGCGCTGGCGGTGGACCCCGAGACCGACCGCGGCGTGTCCTGGCTGCCCTTCCACCACGACATGGGGCTGATCGGGAAGATCTTCGTCCCGCTGCTCAGCCAGACCAGCGCCTGGTACCTGCCCTCGATGAGCTTCGTCCGCGACCCGCTGGCCTTCGTACGGCTCATGAGCGAGGTCCGCGGGACCATCTCCTTCTCGCCGAACTTCGCGTACGGACTGCTCGCGGCCAAGGCGGCCAAGGCCCCCGCCGCCTCGCTGGAGGCGCTCGACCTGTCCGCCTGGCGGATCGCGGGCTGCGGCGCCGAGCCCGTATCGCCCGGGACCCTGAAGCAGTTCGCCGCGGCCTTCGCGCCCAGCGGTTTCCGAAGCGAGGCGCTGCGGCCCTGCTACGGCATGGCGGAGGTCACCCTCGCGGTGACCGTCGCCCCGGCGGGGCGGTTCACCACCCTGACGGTCGACGCGCGGAAGCTGGCGGCCGAACGCCGGGCGGTCCCGGCCGGATCCGGCGAGGCCGGCTCGGTCGAGCTGGCGTCCAACGGCCGCCCGCTGGCCGGCACCGAGCTGCGGATCCTGGCCGAGGACGGGACCCCCCGGCCCGAGGGGCACGTGGGCGAGATCGCGATCCGCAGCGAGCACATGTCGTTCGGGTACTACGCCGCCCCCCAGCCGACCGCGCAGACCTGGCGGGAGGGCTGGCTGTACACCGGTGACCTGGGCTTCGTGTCCGGCGGTGACCTCTACGTCACCGGCCGGATCAAGGACCTCGTCATCGTCAACGGCCGCAACCACCAGGCGCACGACATCGAGCAGGTGGCCGAGGCGGTCCCCGGGATCCGTCCCGGCGGCTCGGTCGCCGTGGCGGTGCGCCACCGGGACAGCGAGGCGGTGCGGATCGTGGCGGAGGCGAAGAGCTATCCGCCGCCGGAGGGCATCTCCGAGCAGGTGGCCTCGGCGGTGCGGGAGCGGTTCGGGATCCCCGTCCTGGACGTGACGATCGTGCGCAAGGGGACGCTGCCCAAGACCAGTTCGGGCAAGAAGCAGCGTCAGCAGACCGCGGCCCTGCTCACGGAGGGCGGCCTGGCCGAGGCGGCCCCGGGCCCGCCGGCGGCCGCC
>NZ_JAGGOW010000163.1 GCF_018614135.1 Streptomyces sp. ISL-66 | reverse complement strand
CGCCCCTGGCGCGCGGCTGCCGCCCCCGCGGGTGCCGCGCCCCGGCCCGGCGCGTGCACGGGCGGCGGGTCCGGTACGTGATCGGCTCCGAGCCCGGTCAGGTCAACGGCATGCGATGGCGACCCGGGACAGCGCTGTAACGAGGCCGCCCGGGGCGGCGTACGCACACGACGTACGCCGTGCCCGCGGGTGACCCCGTACGGTCTGCCGCCCGAGCCGCCGGCTCCGGGGCAGGTCGCCCCGTTCCGTACGCCCATGCCCCAGCGGGGTGCGGGCGCCACGGGCGGGCGGCGCAATACGGTGAAGACATCCGCGTCGCATCCGTAGGAGTACCTGGGCATGTCCAGCGCCACCAATTTCTTCATCCCGGACCCCGAGGGTCACATCCCCAACGCCGAGGGCTACTTCGGCGACTTCGGCGGCAAGTTCATCCCGGAGGCGCTCGTCGCCGCCGTGGACGAGGTCGCCGTCGAGTACGAGAAGGCCAAGGGCGACCCGGCCTTCGCGGCCGAGCTCAACGACCTGATGGTCAACTACACGGGCCGCCCCAGCTCCCTGACGGAGGTGCCCCGGTTCGCCGAGCACGTCGGCGGAGCGCGGATCTTCCTCAAGCGCGAGGACCTGAACCACACCGGTTCGCACAAGATCAACAACGTGCTGGGCCAGGCGCTGCTCACCAAGCGCATGGGCAAAACCCGCGTCATCGCCGAGACCGGAGCCGGCCAGCACGGCGTGGCCACCGCCACCGCCTGCGCGCTCTTCGGCCTCGAATGCACCATCTACATGGGCGAGATCGACACCCAGCGCCAGGCCCTCAACGTGGCCCGCATGCGCATGCTGGGCGCCGAGGTCATTGCGGTGAAGTCCGGCTCCCGGACCCTCAAGGACGCCATCAACGAGGCGTTCCGCGACTGGGTCGCCAACGTGGACCGCACCCACTACCTCTTCGGCACGGTCGCCGGCCCGCACCCCTTCCCCGCCATGGTCCGCGACTTCCACCGGGTCATCGGCGTCGAGGCCCGCCGCCAGATCCTGGAGCGCACCGGCCGGCTGCCCGACGCCGTCGCCGCCTGCGTCGGCGGCGGCTCCAACGCCATCGGCCTGTTCCACGCCTTCATCCCGGACGCCGACGTCCGCCTGGTCGGCTTCGAGCCCGCCGGGCACGGCGTGGAGACCGGCGAGCACGCGGCCACCCTGACCGCGGGCGAGCCCGGCATCCTGCACGGCTCCCGCTCCTACGTCCTGCAGGACGAGGAGGGCCAGATCACCGAGCCGTACTCCATCTCGGCCGGCCTGGACTACCCGGGCATCGGCCCGGAGCACTCCTACCTCAAGGACGCGGGCCGCGCCGAGTACCGCGCGGTCACCGACGACCAGGCGATGCAGGCCCTGCGGCTGCTCTCCCGCACCGAGGGCATCATCCCGGCGATCGAGTCCGCGCACGCCCTCGCGGGCGCGCTGGACCTCGGCAAGGAGCTGGGCAAGGACGGCCTCCTCGTCGTCAACCTGTCCGGCCGCGGCGACAAGGACATGGACACCGCAGCACGCTACTTCGACCTGTACGACGCCGACGCCTCCGAGGGGAAGACCAAGTGAGCGGCACCATCGAACTCCTCTCCGCCACGCTCGCGAAGGCGAAGTCCGAGGACCGCGCGGCGCTCGTCGCCTACCTCCCGGCGGGCTTCCCGACCGTGGACGGCGCCATCGAGGCCGTCAAGGCCGTCATCGCGGGCGGCGCGGACATCGTCGAGATCGGCCTCCCGCACAGCGACCCGGTCCTGGACGGCGCGATCATCCAGACCGCCGACGACATCGCCCTGCGCGGCGGGGTCAAGATCGCCGACACGCTGCGGACCGTCCGCGAGGCGCACGAGGCGACCGGCGCCCCGATCCTCGTCATGACGTACTGGAACCCCATCGACCGCTACGGCGTCGAGCGGTTCACCGCCGAGCTCGCCGCGGCCGGCGGCGCGGGCTGCATCCTGCCCGACCTGCCGGTCCAGGAGTCCGCGCTGTGGCGCGAGCACGCGGAGAAGCACGGTCTCGCCACCGTCTTCGTCGTGGCCCCCAGCAGCAAGGACGAGCGCCTGGCCACCATCACGGCGGCCGGCTCCGGCTTCGTCTACGCCGCCTCGCTGATGGGCGTCACCGGCACCCGTGAATCGGTCGGCAACCAGGCCGCCGACCTGGTCCGCCGCACCCGCGCCACCAGCGACCTTCCGGTCTGCGTCGGCCTCGGCGTCTCCAACGCCGCCCAGGCCAAGGAGGTCGCGGGTTTCGCCGACGGCGTGATCGTCGGCTCGGCCTTCGTGAAGCTGCTCCTGGACGCCCCGGACGAGGCGGCCGGGCTGGCCGCCGTACGGGCGCTCGCGGGCGAGCTCGCAGAAGGCGTGCGCCGGAGCTGACGGCGCGCGTTCGATCAAGGATGCGGACCCCTGAGCGGGTTCTGTAGCCCGATCGGGTGGAAGTAGGGGCAGGGAGGCACGAGAGTGCCTCCCTGCTTCGTTTGGCGGAACGTGAGCGACATGAACGACGGTGCGAACCGCGATACGACGAAACGATCGGCCCGCGAGCGACTCCAGGCGGAGCGCGAGCGGCAGAAGGCCAAGGACAAGCGCCGACGGACCCTCGTCGTGTCGGCGGCGGTGGTCGGCGTACTCGGCCTGGCGGCCGTCGTCGGCCTGATCGCGGCGAACACCGGCAAGGGGGGACCGTCCGCCAAGGGCGGCCCCCTGGTCGCCCCCTCCGGGGCCACCGGCAAGGACGCGCTCGCCATCCAGACCGGAAAGGCCGAGGCGCCCTCCACGCTGACCGTGTGGGAGGACTTCCGCTGCCCGGCCTGCAAGGCCTTCGAGACGAACTACCGGGACACCGTCCACGAGCTGGAGGCCAAGGGCCTGCTCAAGGTCGAGTACCACCTGGTCACCCTCATCGACGGGAACATGGGCGGCAGCGGCTCCCTCAAGAGCGCCAACGCGGCGGCCTGCGCGCAGGACGCCGCCACGTTCGCGCCGTACCACGACCTCCTCTTCGAGAACCAGCCGGAGGAGACGAACGACGCCTACGGCAAGAACGCGAAGCTGCTGGAACTGGCCGCCAAGGTGGACGGGCTGGACACCCCGGACTTCCGCAAGTGCGTCGAGGACGGCACGCACGACAGCTGGGTCAAGAAGTCGCAGGACGCCTTCCGTACGGGCAAGTTCCGCGGCACCCCCACGGTGCTCCTCGACGGCAAGGACATCTTCGCCGACCAGGCCAACCCGCTGACCCCGCAGAAGCTGAAGGAGAAGGTCGAGGCGGCCGGCAAGGGCGGAGCGGGCGGTGGCGCGAAGGCGTCCGGCGCACCGGCCTCCCCGCAGCCGTCCTCTTCGGCCTCGGCATCGGCATCGGCCTCGGCATCGGCGTCCGCGTCGCGGTCCGGGTCACCGGCCGCGGGCCGGTCGGCGGCGCCGTCCCGGCCGGCTTCCGCGACACGGCCCTCCGCCTCCGGTCAGGGCGCCGCGGACCACTCCGGGATGCCCGTGAACCACTGAGACC
Organism: Streptomyces sp. ISL-66; assembly: GCF_018614135.1. Lineage (GTDB taxonomy): Bacteria > Actinomycetota > Actinomycetes > Streptomycetales > Streptomycetaceae > Streptomyces. Next base: position 5,613 of record NZ_JAGGOW010000163.1, on the reverse strand, counting down.
CGTCTCGATTCGGCAGCAGCTTGCCGGACGGGTTGCGGTCCGCACCGTCCGGCAAGGTAGCGTCGGCTCTTGCCATGAACCTTGCCTTCATTCCCAGTCCGTCGACGGGCGTGCTCCATCTCGGGCCGATCCCGCTGCGCGGCTACGCGTTCTGCATCATCCTCGGCGTCTTCGTCGCCGTCTGGCTCGGCAACAAGCGCTGGGTCGCCCGCGGCGGAAAGCCGGGGACGGTCGCGGACATCGCCGTGTGGGCCGTGCCGTTCGGCCTGGTCGGCGGTCGCCTCTACCACGTGATCACCGACTACCAGCTCTACTTCGTCGAGGGCCGGAACTGGGTCGACGCCTTCAAGATCTGGGAGGGCGGCCTCGGCATCTGGGGCGCCATCGCGCTCGGCGCGGTCGGTGCCTGGATCGGCTGCCGGCTGCGCGGCATCCCGCTGCCGGCCTGGGCCGACGCCCTGGCCCCCGGCATCGCGCTGGCCCAGGCCTGCGGGCGCTGGGGCAACTGGTTCAACCAGGAGCTGTACGGCCGCGCCACCGATCTGCCGTGGGCGGTGGAGATCACCGACGGCCCGAACCGGGTCGCCGGGACCTACCACCCGACCTTCCTCTACGAGTCCCTCTGGTGCGTCGGTGTCGCCCTGCTGGTGATCTGGGCCGACCGCCGATTCAAGCTCGGACACGGGCGGGCGTTCGCGCTGTACGTCGCCGCGTACTGCCTGGGCCGTGTCTGGACCGAGTACCTGCGGGTCGACGAGGCCCACCTCATCCTGGGCCTGAGGCTCAACGTGTGGACCTCGATCGTCGTCTTCGTGCTCGCCGTGGTGTACCTGGTGCTGTCGGCGAAGCTGCGGCCGGGCCGCGAGGAGACCGTCGAGCCGGACCCGGATGCCGTGGCCGGTGCCAAGGACGGGGACGGCGCGGCCGAGGAGGGCAAGGCCGGGGACGGCGATGCCAAGTCCGACGCCAAGCTCGACGCCTTCGCCGCCGCCAAGGCCGCCGCCAAGCTCGACGCCAAGTCCGACACCGAGGCCGACGCCGAAACCCGTGCCGATACCGAAGGTGACGCCGACGGCAAGGACGCCGGTGACAAGGCCGGCGCCGCCGAGGCCAAGAAGCTCTGACCGGGGTACCGCTCGACACGTGAGGGGCGCCGCGCATCCGCGCGGCGCCCCTCACGTTCGCGTGTGGCGGCGCGGAAAGAGCGCGTCCGTACGCCGCTCAGGAGGGGACGGGGACGCCCCGCCGGGCCAGGGCGACGACCCGCTCCGCGCCGGCCAGCATCGCCGGGTCGACGAAGCGGCCGTCGAGCAGGGCCACCGCGCCGGGGGTGCGGCGGGCCGCGGCCACGATCTCCTCGGCCGCGGTGACCTCCTCCGGGCCGGGCAGGTAGGCCCGCTCGATCACCGGGAGCTGGCGCGGGTGGATCGCGGCGCGGCCCAGGAAGCCCAGGGCGCGGCCCCTGGCGCAGGAAGCGGCCAGCGCCTCCAGGTCCCGGATGTCGGGGAACACGGACTGGGCGGGCGGCGGGAGACCGGCCGCGCGGGCCGCGACCACCAGCCGGGAGCGCGGCCAGTCCAGGCCCGCCTCGGCAGTGACGCCGAGGTCGGCCCGCAGGTCCGCCTCGCCCAGGGACAGCCCGCGCAGGGCGGGGTGCGCGCGGGCGATCTCGTAGGCCCGTTCCACGCCGAGCGCCGATTCGATCAGGGCGTACAGGGCCACCCCGCCGGTGCGCTCGGCGACCCCGGAGATCTGCTCGGGCGCGGAGATCTTGGGCAGCCGCAGTCCGGCGAGGCCGTCGAGCCGGGCGAGGGCGGTGAGGTCGGCGCCGCCCCAGGGGGAGTCGAGGGCGTTGACGCGCACGTGCACGGGGACCTGGTGCGGGGAGCCGAGGAGCTCGGCGGTGGCGGCGCGGGCGTACTCCTTGCGGGAGGCCGACACCGCGTCCTCCAGGTCCACGATGACGGCGTCGGCCCCGGCGCGCAGGGCCTTGACGACGACGTCCGGGCGGTCGCCCGGTACGTAGAGCCAGGTCAGGATCACAGGGCCCCCTCCGTGCGCAGCGTGGAGATCTCGGCTTCGGAGAGGCCGAGTTCGGTGAGGACGGCCTCGGTGTCCGCGCCGTGCGGGCGGCCCGCCCAGCGGATCGCGCCGGGGGTCTCGGAGAGCCGGAAGAGGACGTTCTGCATGCGGATCGGGCCGAGTTCGGGGTCTTCGACCTCGGTGATCGTGTCCAGGGCCGCGTACTGCGGATCGGCCATGACGTCCCGTACGTCGTAGACCAGCGCGACCGCGGCCTCGGCCTCCTCGAACGCCGCCGTCACCTCGTCCGCCTTGTGGCGGGCGATCCAGCCCCCGACGGCGTCGTCGAGGACGTCCGCGTGGGCGGCCCGTCCGGCGGCCGTCGCGAACCAGGCCTCGCGGATCAGCTCGGGCCGGCCGACGAGCCGCATCACGCGCTCGGCGATGGACTGCGCGGAGGTGGAGACCGCCAGCCAGCGGCCGTCCACGCTGCGGTAAATGTTGCGGGGCGCGTTGTTGGTGGAACGGTTGCCGGTGCGCGGCTGGACGTAACCGAGCTGGTCGTACCAGAGCGGGTGGGGCCCCAGCACGGTGAGGATCGGCTCGATGATCGCCAGGTCCACCACCTGCCCGTGCCCGGTGCGGTCACGGCCGGCGAGCGCCGCCATCACGGCGTACGCGGTGGTCAGCGCGGCGATCGAGTCCGCGAGCCCGAACGGCGGCAGCGTCGGCGGCCCCTCCGGTTCCCCGGTGATCGCGGCGAACCCGCTCATCGCCTCCGCGAGGGTGCCGAAACCCGGCCGGTGGGCGTACGGGCCCTCCTGGCCGAAGGCCGTCACGCGGGTCAGGATCAGCCGCGGGTTCGCGGCGGACAGCTCGGGCCAGCCGAGGCCCCAGCGTTCCAGGGTGCCGGGGCGGAAGTTCTCGATGACCACGTCGGCGGTGGCGGCCAGGCGCAGCAGGGTGTCGCGGCCGCCCGGGGTGGACAGGTCGAGGGTCATCGTCCGCTTGTTCCGGCCGAGCAGCTTCCACCAGAGGCCGATGCCGTCCTTGGCGGGGCCGTGGCCGCGGGAGGGATCGGGCAGGCGCGGGTGCTCGACCTTGACGACCTCGGCGCCGAAGTCTCCGAGGAGGGTGGCGGCGAGGGGCCCGGCGAAGAGCGTGGCGAGGTCGAGCACCCGGAGCCCTTCGAGGGGGGCGGGGCGGGGGCCGGCGGGGGTCACCAGGCGGCTCCGGAACGAGGGCCGGCCTCGTGCGGCCGGGGGGACTCCTCGGGGCCGGCCGGGTCCGCGCCGGGGGGCAGGTCCGGGGCCGGGTCGAGGGACAGGGCGAAGGCGTCGATCTCCGCGCGGGCCGGCATCGAATCCTGGGCGCCGGGGTGCTGGACGGACAGCGCGGCGGCCGCCGAGGCCCATCGCAGGGCCGCCGCCACGGGCCGGCCCTCGCCCAGGGCCACGGCGAGCGCGCCGACGAAGGTGTCCCCGGCGGCGGTGGTGTCCACGGCGCGCACGTGCGGCGCGGGCACGGTCAGCGGCTCGCGGCCGCGGGCGGCGTACAAGGCCCCGGCCGCGCCGAGGGTGACGACCACCTCGGGCACGTCGTGGAGCAGGGCCGCGGCGGCCCGGTGCGGATCGGTGAGGCCGGTGAGGGCCGCGGCCTCGTGCTCGTTGGGCACCAACAGGTCGGTCGCGGCGAGGAGTTCGGCAGGCAGGTGCTGGGCGGGGGCCGGGGTGAGGATCGTGCGGACGCCCCGGGCGCGGGCGGCGAGGGCGCCGGCGAGGACGGCTTCCAGGGGCAGTTCGAGCTGGAGGAGGAGGGCGCCCGCGGCGCCGATCCGGGCGGCGTCGCCCGGCTCCAAGCCGGTGACCTGGGCGTTCGCCCCGGGGATGACGATGATGCTGTTGCCGCCCTCGTCGTCCACGGTGATGTGCGCGGTGCCGCTGGCGCCCTCGACCGTGCGCAGGGCGGCGGTGTCAACCCCGGCCGCCGCGAGGGCGGAGCGCAGCCGTACGCCGAACTCGTCCGCGCCGACGGCGCCGATCATCACCACCTCCGCGCCGGCGCGGGCGGCGGCGACGGCCTGGTTGGCACCCTTGCCGCCGGGAGCGGTGCGCAGCGCGCGACCGGTGACGGTCTCGCCGAGGCGGGGGGCCTTGGGGACGTAGGCGACGAGGTCCATGTTGGTACTGCCGAGCACGGCGATGGCCGTCATGAGCGTGCTGCCTCCTGTGCGGTGAGGTGGGCGAGGGTGTCGAAGCCGATGCCGTCGAAGCCGGGGACGGTGGTGGCGAGGCGGTTCTTCAGCGGGGCGGTCCAGCGGTGCGGAAGGCTCTGCGGGCTCCCGGCGAGGAGCCCGGCCAGGGCGCCGGCGGTGGCGCCGTTGGAATCGGTGTCCCAACCACCGGACACGGCCCGGCAGATGGAGTGGGTGAAGTCGCCGTCGGCGTGGGTGAGGGCGGCGGCGACCAGGGCGGTGTTGGGGACGGAGTGGACCCAGTGGTAGTGGCCGTAGCGGGCGTGGAGGCGGTCCACGACGGTATCGAAATCGACGCCCGCTCGGCGTGCGGCCGCCCCGGTCCCGATCCCGAAGCGGACGGCCTCGGCGAGGCGCGAGCGGGGCGGTACGACGGCCAGCCCGGCCCGCAGCGCGGCGTGGACGCCGGCCCGGCCGGTGGCCGCGGCGGCGGTGGCGGCGGCGACGAACAGGGCGGCGTAGACGCCGTTGCCGGTGTGGGTGAGGGCGGCGTCACGGTGGGCCTGGGCCGCGGCGGCGGCGGGATCGCCCGGGTTGGTCCAGCCGTGGACGTCGGCGCGGATGAGGGCGCCGATCCATTCGCGGAAGGGGTTGTGGTGGGTGGCGGTGGCCGGCGGCTCCAGGCCCTGGAGGAGATTGCGGTACGCGACGCGCTCGGCGGTGAAGGTACGCCCGGCCGGGAGCTCGTCGAGCCAGAGCCGGCCGACGTCGGCGGTGGTGAAGCCCTTGCCGTGGCGCTGGAGGAGGAGCAGGCCGAGGAGGGGGTAGTTGAGGTCGTCGTCCTCGGGGGCGCCGTCGATGTTCTCGGCGAGTGAGGTGGGGGCGGAGCGGCGGTTCCACGGGTGGGCGGCGAGGAGCTCGGCGGGGACCCCCCGGGCGGTGAACCAGTCGTCGAGCGGCCAGTTCCCGGCCGCCCGGGCGAGCGCCCGGATCCCGTGCAGCGGCAGCTTCTCGACGGGCTTGCCGAGCACGCACCCGACGGCCCGCCCCACCCACGCGGCTTCCAGCCTGCGGCGCAGTACGGGGTCGCATCCGGTGGCCGCGGACCACGGGTCGGGCGCGCTGGCCGGTCCCGCAGCGGGGTCCGCGACCGGAGCCTGTGGCCGGTACGGGCCCGCCCGGTCGGGGGCCGTCGTGGGCCAAGTGGCGGTGATGGCGGGCCAGTGGTCCGGTTCGGCCCCGGCCGTGGGGCGGGGGAGGGACGCGAGGGCGGTCAGGAGGTCGGACGCCAGGGCCCGGAGTTCCGGCGGGGCCGGGTCGGGGGAGGCGCCCGCGCGGTCGGGGGCCCGGTGGCCACCGGCGGCGAGCCAGACGCGCAGCAGCGGCTCGGCGGCCCG
>NZ_JAGGOW010000162.1 GCF_018614135.1 Streptomyces sp. ISL-66 | reverse complement strand
AGTCGGACTTAACACCCACTCATATCCACATGTCTTTCAAGAACCGCGCCGCCAAGAACCGCCCCGCCAGGGGTCTCACCGCCCTGGCGCTCGCCGCGGCCGCCGTCGGCTCCCTGCTGGTGTCGGCCTCCGCGGCCCACGCTGACGACTCCTACTACGCCGACTGCCTGTCGAGCGTCGGTTCGCGCACCTCTCCGAACGGCTACTGGACGATCCCCGCGCGGAACTTCTCCCAGGGCTCGTCCGGGGTGTGTGTGAAGTCGCTCCAGAGCAGACTCTCGTCGATCGGCATCGACGAGGCCGACTGGAGCGACGACTTCGTCGACGGACAGTTCGGCCCGATCACCGACCGCTACGTGCGTAGGTTCCAGCTGAGCGCGAGGCTGCAGGTCGACGGCATCGTCGGCCCCATGACCTGGGAGGCGCTGGTCGCCTCGACCAGGGGCTGAGAGCGCCGGAACCCGACCGCACGTTCCCCTCGACACCCCATCCAATGAAAGGGGTTCGGCAGTCATGCCCGAAACCACCCAACGGCCCGGGCCTGCGGCAGCCGCCACAGGCGCCGCATCCGGGCGCGGGTCCATCCACCTCATAGCGTTCACCCTCGCGTTCCTCACCCTGCTGACAGGCCTGATGCTCGGCCCGGCACAGACGGCGCATGCCGCGGACGTCCCCCTGCTCCAACGCGGCCTCGCGGGTCTCAGCTACCTGCCGATGAGCGGAGTGGACGGCGTCGCCGGTCCCCAAACGGCCGACTCCGTACGGCACTTCCAGCACGACAACGGCCTGGAAGTGGACGGCCAGGCGGGCCCCCTCACCATGGCCGCGCTCCTGGCCAAGGTCAAGAAGGTCCAGTCGGCGGCGAACACCGGCGCCGACGGGGACTACGGTCCCGCCACCCTCACCGCCGTACGGAACTACCAGACCGCCCACCACCTCGACGTGGACGGCATCGCCGGCCCGCAGACCATGGGCGCGATGAACATCGACCGCATCGTCTCCAGCGGTCAGGGCACCAGCCCGGACACCCGTCTCCTCCAGCGGAACCTCGCCGGCCTCGGCTACCTGCCCCTGAGCGGCGTCGACGGCGCCTACGGCCCGATCACCAAGAACGCCGTCCTGTCCTTCCAGAGCGACAACGACATAGAGGTGGACGGCATCGCGGGCCCGCAGACCAACGGCACTCTCGCCGCCAAGGTCAAGCAGGTCCAGTCGGCCGCGAACACCGGCGCCGACGGGGACTACGGCCCCGCCACCCTCACCGCCGTACGGAACTACCAGACCGCCCACCACCTCGACGTGGACGGCATCGCCGGCCCCCAGACCATGGCCGCGATGGGCATCACCCGCGAGATCGGCACCACCACCCCGGGCGGACAGCCCAGCGGCGGCACCCCCAGTCTCCCCCCGCTGTCGGGCAGCGTCCGCGAGAAGACCGTCCAGGCCGCACAGCACGAACTCGACCGGGGCGTGCACGAGTGGGGCAACAACTGCAACCCCTACGGCCCCTGCGAGGCGTGGTGCGCCCACTTCGCCAGCTGGACCTGGCAGCAGGCCGGGATCAAATACCACACCGCCTTCACCGGCGACTTCTACTACTACGGCCGTGACCACGGAACGCTCAGGACCGACGTCCGCAACTCCAACCCGCAGCCCGGCGACGTGGTCCTCTTCGGCACCGGCCCGGGGAGCACCAGCACGAGCACCCACGTCGGCGTCGTCGAACGCAACAACGGCGACGGCACCGTGACGACCATCGAGGGCAACTACCAGGACCGCGTCGCGCGCGTCCAGCGCCCCCTCGACGGCCGGATCTACGCGGTCGTCGCCCCGGCCGGCTCCTGACGTGCCGAGCACCGCTCTCCCCGAAGACACGAAAGGGCTCCACCCATGACGAAGACCCGCGCCACCGTGACGAGAACACTCGGAGCGCTCGCCGCGGCAGTGGCCATGTCGACCGTGCTCGCCGCCACCCCGGCCCACGCCGGACCCAACGACAACCGCCTGTACCAGTGCATAGAGGAGGTGGGCAGCAGCGACGGGGAATACACGCCCAACGTGGTGCTCGCCACCGGCTCGACCGGCATCTGCGTGGAGGAGCTGCAGTCGGACCTGCTGGCCCTCGGGGCCGTCCGTCAGCAGGACATCCCCGGCTTCGTCGACGGGGACTTCGGCCCCAAGACGTACGCGGCGGTCGTCACCTTCCAGCGCAGGGCGTCCGTAGCAGGCGGAGCCGACGGCATCGTCGGCCCCAACACCTGGAAGCGCCTCGTGAACGCGGCGTACTTCGATTGAGCACCCCGAGCGAGGGACGAGGCACAGTGAAGACGACAACCCGCATGCGCAGGTCTGCCGGCCGTACGGCTGCGGTCGCGGCCATGCTGCTCGCGGGGGTAGCCGCGGCCGTCCCCAGCGCGTCCGCGCAGGACGATCTGGGGACCTGCATGGCCCAGGAGGGCGTCCGGTATTCGTCGTGGAACGGCTGGGCGGTTCCTGACGTGATGTTGCGGCAGGGGTCCACCGGAGTCTGCGTCAGGGCCCTGCAGGAAGCCCTCATCACCGTGGGCTACGTGCACTCCTGGGACGTGGCCGGGTTCGTCGACGGCGACTTCGGTCCAAAGACCCTGGACGCGGTCCTGCGATGGCAGGCGTCGTACCCGACCGCCACGGGCGGGGCCGACGGCGTCGTCGGCGACAGGACCTGGGGCTACCTGCTGGCGAGCGCCCAGGGCTGAGGCCGGGCCCCCACCTGCCTGCGCCCGGCCCGGGGCGGCGCGGCAGGCTGGTGGGGGCCGGGGGCGCGAGCATCGCGCGGGCCCGGTGCCGGCGAAATGGCGCCGGGCCACAGTGCAGTTCACACCTCGGAGCCGGAGGGCCTCTCCACCTTCCGGGTGACGTTCACGCCCCCGCTCGCCAGGTAAGGGCCCGTCATGGCTGTTGTCGTCAAAGGTCCCTCGTGCAGCTGAAGCACTTGGAGGCCGACCCGGCGATGGCAAGGGGAGACGGCGGAGGCCGCCGCCGCTGCCACGGCCGGCCCGGGTCCCGGTCACTCCGCGGGGTGCTGTGAGGTCTACGGAGCCCGGTATGACGCCTCCAACTCGGGGACCATGAACGGGCTCATCGTGGGCCCGAGTGGTCCGTGGCGCACGTGACGCGATACGGCGGGGACACCAGCGCGAGGTGCTCGCCGACCTGCCGGGACACGTCCGGGCGCAGCGGTACGGTCCGGCCGACCGCGCGCAGCCGGCCGGCCGCGTCATAGCGGCCGAGGACGAGCAGTCCGGGACGGGTCAGGGTGCCGGTGACGGCGCCGATGATCGCCTCGGTGGTGTCCCGTCTCCGGATCTTGGTCCTTCTCTGCACCGACAGCGAGATCGAGGCCGTCATCGAAGCGCCGGCCGAAGACCTCATCACGTTCCGACAAGTCCTCACCCAGGTGCTCGGCTACGGACGTGCGGACGCCGTACCTACGCGTGCAGGCATCTGACCGGCCTCTCCTTGAGGCTCGGAAGCGCCCTGCCCAACGGGCCGGAGATGATGCAGTTGACACCCCAGGATCTCGCGGTTGGCCGGCCGCGCAGCCACACGGACCTCTACCACCCGCCCGCGCTTTCTATCTGTATCGCCAGCCACACGAACGGTACCGCTACCAGAACAATCAGCACCAGACAGCACGGTACCGGGGACGGCCCCTTGAGTGGCTCGGCTGCTACCTGCGGGGCCACTCGGCGCACGTCGTCGGCGTTATACCGCACCTTGCTGGCGTACCCCGTAGTGGTCGGCCAGCTCTCCGTTGCTATACCCACCCCATGGGCCACCGCATTCACATACACCGAGTGAGTACGGACGCCCGGCCACAAGTAGCTCACCTCGCGAGCCGTCAGCATGTCCTTCTCTTCGTGCGCCATATTCCGCCCTTCCCCCCGACAGCCGGTGACACGACATCATGAACTGTCCCATAACCAGGTGCAGTTCGTCTCTCCACCGCTTCCTCGGAGTTCCGACGCGGCGATCCGCTTCCGGGGCCCCGAACGCCTGGCGCGAGCGGGTTGGCCCTCGTCATCGAGAACGGGCGGTCAGGGTCTGACCGACGCCCCACCCCGAATCACGGCGCCGGGGCGTGAGCACCGTTAGTGCAGTCAACAAGCCACCCGCGATATCCCGTGAGATAGCGGCTGGTCAGGGACTTGATGACGATCCCCTCTACCCCGGACACATCGGTCCAGGACTGGAGCCAGTCCCGGGCCTTGGCCAGGTCCGTCGTCATCGGGCACAGCGTCCACGGGGCCGTAAGGGCGCGGGTGGTGAACAGTTCTTCCAGGAGTGCGCGCCGCTGCGCGTACGGGCGCGTCAGCAGCTCCTGACCGTCCAGCTGCAAGACGTCGAACGCCACGAATCCGAATGTGAGACAGAGCCAGACGTTCGGCGTAACTCCCGATCATGGAAGATGCATCGATGACCAGGAACAACGTGACCGAGGCCGAGACCGTTGAGCCGGTCTGAGGCGGCGCCGTCGAAGTCTGTGGACGACCGGCTGATTGATGAGCTGGTGGGCCGGGCTCAGGCTGAGGGCCTGCAGCTGACAGGCGAGGGCGGACTGCTCCACCAGCTCACCAAGCGGCTCCTGGAGTCCGCCCTCGAGAGCGAGATCACCGACCACCTCGGCTATGACAAGCACGATCCGGCCGGGAAGAACGCCGGCAACTCACGGAACGGCACCCGTGCCAAGACCGTACTGACAGACGTCGGCCCGGTCGAGATAGCCGTGCCCCGAGACCGTGACGGCTCGTTCGAACCGAAGATTGTCCGCAAGCGGCAGAAGCGCCTGTCCGGCGTGGACGAGATGGTCATCTCACTCTCCGCGAAGGGCCTGACCACTGGCGAGGTCCAGGCCCACCTGGCCGAGGTCTATGGCGCCGAAGTGTCCCGCCAGACGATCTCCACGATCACCGACAAGGTCCACGAGGTCATGGCCGAATGGCAGAACCGGCCACTTGACGCCGTCTACCCGGTCGTCTTCATCGACGCCATTCACGTGAAGATCCGCGACGGCGCGGTTGCCAACAGGCCCATCTACGTGGCCCTTGCGTCACGACCGAGGGGCGGCGGGACATCTTGGGCTTGTGGGCCGGCGACGGCGGCGAGGGCGCCAAGCACTGGATGCACATCCTCACCGAGATCAAGAACCGCGGCGTGAACGACGTCCTCATGCTCGTCTGCGACGGACTCAAGGGCCTGCCCGACGCGGTCGAGACCGTCTGGCCCCGCACCACCGTCCAGACCTGCGTGGTCCACCTGCTGCGGAACTCCTTCCGCTATGCCGCCCGCCAGGACTGGGACAAGATCGCGAAGGTACTCAAGCCCATCTACACCGCGGCGACCGAGGAAGCCGCGCTCGAGCGGTTCGCCGAGTTGGCCGCCGCCTGGGGCAAGAAGTACCCGGCGATCGTGCGGCTCTCGGAGAACGCCTGGGAGGAGTTCACGCCGTTCCTCCGCTTCGACACCGAGATCCGCCGCACCGTCTGCACCACGAACGCGATCGAGTCCGTGAACGCCAGGATCCGGCGGGCGGTCAAGGCCCGTAGGCACTTCCCCAATGAGCAGGCCGCCCTGAAATGCGTCTACATGGCCATCATGTCGCTCGATCCCACCGGCAAGGGCCAGGCCCGCTGGACCATGCGCTGGAAGACAGCCTTGAACGCCTTCAACATCACCTTCGACGGCCGTCTCTCCGCAGCCCGTCAGTAACTCCAAACACCTGAGTTACACCGCTCGTTTGACAGACCCCAACCCGGCATCCGGCGGGAAGCGTTCGCGGTGGCGTCACGCTTTCGGGACGATTTCTTCGACTGCCTGACCAGTCGCGGGGACACGCTGTTCGAGCTGACCGATGCGTCGGGCCGGTGACCACACCGGTGGACCTCACGCTGACGGCTGAGCAGCGACGCGGACACGGCGCGATGCAGTAGGGCCATTGACGCAGGCACGCACCACGCCCCACCACAGTGCCCCTGCTGGCGGCGTCGTCAGGCCCGCACTGCCACGGTGTCGGCCGGGCCGCCCTGGGCAGGCAGCACACCGCAGCTGCCGGTGAGGTGGGGTGAGTCGACGAGCCAGTCCGCGGTGGCTGCGTTCAGCGCGACGGGAATGTTGGCGAGGGTGGCCAGGCGTGTCAGGGCACGGATGTCATCGCCGTGCGGGTGGGAGGAGAGGGGGTCGGTGAAGAAGATCAGAAGGTCGATCTCTCCCTGGGTGACGAGGGCGCCGATCTGCTGATCGCCGCCGAGCGGCCCGCTGCGCAGCGCGGTGACGTCCAGGCCGATCTGGCGGGTGATGAGGGTGCCGGTGGTGCCGGTGCCGTAGAGGCGGTGGGGTTGGAGGGCGTCCGCGCGCCGGCGGGCCCAGGCCATCAGGTCGGCCTTGCGGGTGTCGTGGGCGACCAGGGCGATCCCGCGGGGCCCGGGGGTGGTGGGGATGTCGGTGGTGAGCCAGGTTGGGTCGGCCAGCGGGTAGAGGTGCAAGGCAGCCCGGCGTAGTTCCTGGCGGCTGATGCGGCCGTCGCCGTCGGCGTCCACCGCCGTGAAGGCCAGGGCGGCGGTGTCCTCGGACAGTCCCGTCGCGCCGAAGATCCGCCCGTACTCGGCGGCGTCGATGTGGCCGTCGCCGTCGCGGTCCAATGCGTCGGCGAGCGAGTCGACGGCGCGCAGGGTCGAGTCACGGAAGTGGGGGTCGGTGTCGAACGCGCCGCGGGCGGTCGCAGCGATGAACTCCTGCTCGCTGATCCGCCCGCCGCGGTCGGTGTCGGATACAGCCGCGAGCTGGGTCCACAACTCCAGATAGGCGTCGTAGAGGGCAGCGCGGCGCATGGTGTCACCGGGTGCCGTGAGTTGCTCGGCCAGGCGCCCCGCGTAGGCGATCAGATCCTCCCGGCCGAGCTGGCCGTCACCGTCGAGGTCGTACATGCGGAACATCGCCGTGATCCGGGGCAGCCACTGCTCATCGGTCATCTGGGGTCGTCCTCCCACTCCACGGCCCCATCCGGGTGAGGGGCCGTTGCTTCCAACGACCGGCCAGCAGAGGAGAAACGGCGGTAAGCGGTCTGCGCCCAGCAGACGACGAGCGTTCGCGTCGGCACGCTTCGGTGGCGGTCGGGCCCGGGTCGACCTTGAGGCGGAACCGGGCTATCGGCAGCGTGGTTGAGACGCGCTGAGCAACTGCCCAGCCGGGTAGAGCCGAAGATCCCGTGCCGCTCCAGTATGTCGCGCAGCGCCATCACCTCCCGCCGGATCGGCCCTACGTACGGACGAGCGCCTTGCTCCGACAAGCACAGCGGGCCAGACCGGAACGTTGCGGTTTGGAGGGTGGTAGGAAGCATGGATCTGCCAGGATTCGGCTGCACGCTTGACCAGTAACGCCTACCGGAGGAGAGCGTATGCTCGCGACCGAGCACTACCCCGAATTCCTTGACCGGCCTGACGGCAACTACCGGCACCCCACCAACCCCTCGAAAATGCTCTCGGTTGTAGGCCATGAGTACGTCTACGAGCAAGATCGCCCTGAGGGGATGCAGTTCGACGAAGACGGCGGCGAGATCTAGTCACGACCCACTCCGGCCTGATCCGGTGCAGGATCAGGCCGGGCCTCCGCCAAGGGCCGAAGCCCGGCAGCGACCTGCTGCTTCGTCTCGCCCTCCGCACAACCCAGCACGATCCGGCACCGCTGCGCCAATATCGAGTCCCCGGCCGTCGGCGCAGCGCGCGAATGTGCTGCTGGCCATCGGCCGCGAAGCAGAGGCCGACGCGGAGCAGCAGGCTGGGCGTGCCTCCTAGCCTCTGGGGGAGTCGGCCCAGGCTTTCGCCTGGGTGACCTCACCTTCACCGGCCCCGACAGTCCGCCGCGTGCTTGAACGCCGGGCTGACCAGGCGTCGTTGAATGATCGAGTCAAGAGCCGGGTCCAGTCGGTGAGTAGACCCGTCAGCAGCCGGCGATGGTACCGAAGAGGGTCGAGTCGTCAACCGGCGCGTGGAGTCCCAGGCGGAGGCGGGACGTAGTGAACCCTCAAGCATGACGATGAGCCCCGGGTTGGTAGTGGCTTGGGCAGCTCGGGCGCCTGCTGGTTCGCGGTCGTCGCGGCGGGTTCTGCCGCAAACCTCGACGCGCTCGTATTCATCGTATCGAGTGGAGGCCAGAAAGTTGCGGCGCCCGCGCGCGGTCACCAGCGGTTGAATGCGTCAACGGAGCCCCGAAGGCTCCGCGCTGTTCCGCCTCGTCTCCTGATGCTTCAGTCCGCTCGCCCGTTGATCCAGATAGAGACGTTCCCCAGTCCTTGTCCAGATCAGCTGGTCTGACCATGGTGTGGAAAAGGTCCCGAGCGGGCCGGCTGGCTGGTCCAAAGGATGGTCCCCCCGTGGCACGCGTACTCACGCTCGATGACCTGAGCTCCCCTGCCGTCCGCGACAGCTTCCCCATTCCCGCCGTACGCGGGCTTACCGTGCCGCGGGCAAGCCGGGAGGTTCCCGAGATCGTCTGCCCGTTCCCGCAAGTCGGGATCCACCCCGAGGCGGAGCGACTCAAAAGGGACAACTTTCAATGGATTGTGGAGACGGGGATGGCGCCTCCCTACCCGGGCGTGTCGGAGGAGGATGTTCTGGGGCGGCTGCGGCGGCAGCGCATGCCGGACCTTCACGCCCGCATGTGGTGCGACGCTCCGAAATACGAGTACCTGGCACTGGCCGACAAGCTCCTGACGTTCTTCTGGATCCTCGACGACTTCATGGACGAACCCCGCGGCGATGAATACCGCGCGCAACAGGTCGAGTACGTCCAGGCGTTCCGGCCGATCCTGTGGGCAGGGATCCCCGGCCCCTGCCGGGACCCGTGGGGCGCCCGCACCCTGAACACGTTCGCCGAACTGTGGGCCCAGGTGCGGGCCATTTCCCCCCTCGACCAGCTGAAGCGCCATGCGAGCGTCATCGACAACTGGCTGAACGTCTCCCTCGACGACAGCGGGGCGGTGCGGCATCAGCGCCGGATCCCCACCACGGCGCACATCCTCGGCAAATTCATCCAGGTCCACGGCATGGACATGTTCATCCCCTGGAACGAGATCGCACTGAACGCTTTCCTGCCCGAAGAGATTTACGGGCACCCGTCCGTGGCGGACACCCATGTGCGCTTCATGAACACCGTCTGCTGGTACAACGACATCTTCGGCTTCAACCGCGACATGGCATCGGGTGAGGTGTACAACCTGATCGCGGCCATGATGGCCCACGAAGGCAAGAGCTCCGTGGAAGCCGTCACCTTCCTCGTGGACCGCATCAATGCCGACATGACGGCGCTGGACTACATGGCGCAGTCCGCGGGCAAGGACGGCGTCGCGGACGACCGGCTGGAGAGGTACACGGCCGGCATCAAGAAGGTCGTGCGGGCCATGCTCGAATGGCACGTGACGTCAGGAAAGTACGACTGGCAGGAAGTCTTCACCCCCGGCACGCCCGCGCCAGCCTCCCCCTCCTGTCCCGGACAGAGACGCCTTCCATCCGGCCCCACCGGCCTGGGCACCTCCGCCTCCCGCCTGACATCCCACCTCGCCACCCGGTAGCCCCCAGCATCAGCCCGACCGCCCTCGCTGGGCCCGACCGCGCTGGCTGGGCGGCACACGTTCGTGGCCGGACAGCCCCGAAGCCTTCTTCGACCTCGCTGACGCGATCATCACTGGCCGCAGCCTCATCCGGCGAGCCTGGACAACCCGCCGCTGGGACCACCGGCCGAGGCGATGCCCGTTAGGGCCCCGCCCTCCGGACGCGGGTACGGAACGCCGACCGCGTTGGTGATCTAAACCTGGGCACACTCGACGGGGCTGCTGGATCCCATCCATGAGGAGGCATCGGACGGCAAGTGGAGCCAGGCCAAGTACGCGGCGGCGCAGTTCCCGTTGTTCGCCGCGATGGCCTATCCCGACGCGGAC
This sequence comes from Streptomyces sp. ISL-66, assembly GCF_018614135.1. Taxonomy (GTDB): domain Bacteria; phylum Actinomycetota; class Actinomycetes; order Streptomycetales; family Streptomycetaceae; genus Streptomyces. Next base: position 32,527 of record NZ_JAGGOW010000162.1, on the reverse strand, counting down.
GCACGGAAGCTGGACCTGCTGTCGGACTGGTGCGTGCTGCTCTGGTTCGTGGACGACCTGTTCCAGAGCGCCTACCTCGCCTGCACAGATCCTCAGGAGCTCAACGACCGGATCGACCGGCTGATGATGTTCATGCCCGTTGACCCCGTCGTCATGCCGGTGCCCGAGCATCCGGCCGAACACGCCGTAGCTGATCTGTGGCTGCGTACCGCCGGAGCCATGAGCCGGGAATGGCGGCTGCGCTACACACGCCACTTCCGACGCTTCCTGGAAGGCAGCCGCTGGGCGCAGGAAGCCACCGGCGAGGACCGTTTCCCAGACCCGGTCGACTACATCCAGCTGCGCCGCGACTTCGGCGCCACACCCGCCACCGTCTTCCTGCTGGAACACGCCACAGGCACCGAGATCCCCCGACCAATCCTGGAGTCCCGTCCCTTCCAAGCAATCATCGACGCTGTTTGCGACGCAGCCGGCCTGCAGAACGACGTCATCTCCTACAACAAGGAACGGGCGCAAGGCGAGGCCGACTCCAACGGCGTCAGGATCTTCCAGCGGACGATGGACTGCAACCTGCAGAAGGCCGTGGACGCCGTCGACCGGGTACTCACCTCCCGGGTGCACACCCTGCAGGCCGCAGCTGATATCGACCTGCCGCGGACCCTTGAAGAACTCGGCACCGACCCCCACGCCCGCGAGGCCCTGTCGGGATACGTCTCCGCGCTCCAGTCACTGCTGGCCGGTATGTACGCCTGGCCCTATCACACCGCCCGCTACGGCTTGCAGCCCGCCGCCACCGAACTCCGCGTGCCGACCAGGCCGACCGGCTTGGGCACATCGGCCGCTCACCTGGCGGCCAACGCCAGGTAATCGAGTGCTGACCTGGGTGTTCCAACGGCGAGACGCTCCACCTCTCCTGTATCGGAGGCCTCTGCAGAGGTTCGCTCTGAAAGCTGTTGGTCCATCTGCACTGGTCATCAGGTCGGGTCGCAGAGCGCCCGCCGTCCTGATCACCGGACCGTGAGTGCCAACCCTCCACCGAACAGAGCTGCGCCCCGAGCTACCAGGGGGTGAGACGACGTACTACGTCGCTTCCGCGGACACATGCCTGACCGCGGCCGAAGCTCGGGAGCAGTCCCTGCCCATCCTGTTCTGAAGCCGTTTCCTCCCCGACGGCGAGGAAGCCATCGGTCGCCCCGAGCGAGAGCGGCGGGCCGGACGCGAGGTCCGGTGCTCTTTTCCGTACCCCGTCCTTCGGGTCCCGGAGGGCCAGGAGTCCTGCAGTTTGCTCGCGGGGCGGTCCGCCCTCGGGACGCCTCAAAGAACGCGCGGGTCGCCGTACGGAAGGGGCTGGAGATCGAGCAGCGGCGGGCCGAAGGCCTGCCCGTGGAGTCGTCCGCCGGTGCGATGACGCGCAAGCGGCGCGAGCAGCTCGAGGTCATCGACCCCTCCTGGTGCCCGAACTGGCCGGTGACGTGGCAGCGGTGCTTCCACCTCGTCCACCAGCACCTGGACGCTGGCCAGACACTTCCCACCGTGGTGGGCGAAGCCGTGCGCCAGGGCGGGGATCTGGGCCGGTGGGTGACCTCGGTCCGGCACGGATGGGACCAGCTCACCCCGGTACAGCAGTGGATGTGCGAACAGATCCTCGGCATCACCCCCGCGACCGAGGCCGAGAAGCCGAAGGCGCGCACCAGCCAGGCCGACAAGTGGGCCATGCACTACGCCGCCGCCCAGCACTTCTACGCCCGAGAGGGCCACCTCACGGTCCCCCGCAAGCACATCGAGACCATCCCCACCGGCGGCGACGGCGACGGCCAGGCGCAGCAGGACGTGGCGCTGAAGCTCGGGATGTGGATCGACAACCAGCGCCGGCGCGGCGCCGCGCTGGCACCGGAGCGAGTGGAGCAGCTGTCCAGGGTCGGGATGAGGTGGGCCTAGCTGGCCGGCGCCGGGTTCCGCCAGATTGGATACGGGTGGGGCTGGACAGCACGTGCTGTCCAGCCCCACCCATGTGACCTGCCTCAGTCGTACGACCCCAGCTGAACTGCCCGAGCTGGTCTGGTCTACCCCTGTGCTTCGGCTTCCTCGAGCTGCGAGTCCGGCGTGGCGCCGATCTGGCTGATGAAGAGGCCCGGCATCAGTGCCCCTTCCGGGCCGGTCATGAGGGAGACCAGCTGGTCCTTCTCCTCCGGCGTTCCGTGATCGTCGTGCTTGATCTGCTGAAGGCGGTCACGTGTCGCTACGAACACACGGGCGAAGACGTCTTCAAAGAGGGCTGGCCCCTGGCCGTCGTCGTGCTCATTGGCTACACGAGCTGTTGGGCGCCCGCGGTAGACGAAGCAGAGAGCCTCGGCCCGCTTGGTTGGCATGGCCCTGCCGTCTTTCGTGTGGGTCATGCCCGACTCGTTCGGCAGATTCGCCTCCACCCAGGCCAGCGTCTCCTCCTTGGAGAACGCTTCGCGCAAGATCCGGTCGACACCGGCCTGATCATGGACGGCTGACGACGACCAGGCCGACATCACACATTCAAGTTCAATAGCGCGACTGGGACTCGACGAAGCGGCGCAGGCCGCCATGACCAAGACGGCCTGCATGCTGCGCTCCGCCATGTAGGCAACGCTCGCCCGCCCCAGGCTGACCGGTTGTGCCGGGCCGGTGGACTCTGTCGGCCGACTTGAGCAGAGGCATGACCCTTTCGGGGCTGAGCTCGATGGTGGTAGACGGCCGGGCGCTGATCGAGGCTCGTCAGTCGTTGGCCGCCGAGGATGCGAGTGCGCCACAGGCGAGCACGGTGGTCGCCGTGGCGTCGAGGAAGAGCATGAACGTCCAGGACCGGTCTTCGGTAGTGATCTCGCCGATGCGGATCGGCTCGTCTGCCGCGCGCTGGAGGATGTCGACGGTTTCGTCGAGGGCGAGCGTCTGCTGGCCGCGTAGCCGGGCGCGTCTCAATCGACTGCGGTATGTGTATCCCAGTCGACGTGCCGGGACCAGTCCCTCCGAGACCGCGAAGCGGCCCCCGGCCAGGAGGGCCGTCCGGGCCGGTCGGCATGCGGTGGTGTCCTTGTCCAGGAGAGCCGATAGCTCGTCACGTGTCATGCCGGCCCCCGAGTGGTCTGCACGAGCCGCCGGGTCGGTTCTGGTCGGTGCCCTGGCGACCACGTCGAGTTGTGTGCGGGCAAAGTGCCAGACCTGCTCGAAGGTGTCTTCGGAGATCTCGGATACTCCTTCGGCTTCCCCCCAGCTGCCGAAGTTGTGCTCCGCGAGGATGCCGTACTGGCGCTCGTACGCCGACGGTTCCTCGAGGTCGGCTTGATCCCTGAGCCGAAGGACCTCGGTCAGGGTCGCCGCCGCCACCGGCTGGTGGTCAGAGCCTCGAAGGCAGGCCTGGCGTCGAGCCCACCCCTTGTCGTCGAGTTCGAAGTACGACCAGAGGCCGTACTCGGTTTCGTGAATCCGGATCCACCGCGTCATAGCCTTATGATCGCCCGCCCGTTATCCGTCTCCGGCGTCGCGGTGGTGATGCGCAGAACCCCGCATGTCCGGCGACCCGTGCGAGGTCCTGCCTGAACAGCACGGGTTCGAAACGGATGGGCAGGCGGCAAGCGGGATAGAGGCTGCGGGCGCAGGCAGGTCAAGACGCTCCGGACTTCTGGCGGGTCGCCGGCGAGAGCATCGGCTGCGGCGGCTGCTTCGGCCGGAACTTCGATGCCTTCGCCGACTGCCTGCGCGGCGGTGATGAGGGTCTTTGAATTTCCCCACCCGTGCTTGGGGAGGGTGTCGACGTCACCGGCGAACACGGCGTCGAAGCCATCTGCTTCGCCGACACCCGCAGCTCCCAAGTCGAAATCGTCCAGAACATCGGCCGAGCCCTCCGCCCCAACCCCGACGGCACCACCAAGATCGCCCGCATCATCGTGCCCGTCTTCCTCGAGCGGGGTGAGGGCCTCGAGGACATGGTCGCCAGCGCTTCTTTTGCGCCCCTTGTAGCCGTCCTCCAAGGCCTGCGCTCGCACGATGAACGCCTCACTGAGCAGCTCGCCTCTCGCGCCCTCGCCCACAGCCAGCACGAACGACAGATCCACATCCGACGCGACGAGGACGGCCGGATCTTCGAAGCCAGTGCCGGCGCCAGCGGTGAGAGTGACGGCGAGGACCAGGAGCCGGACGACACCCAGGCCGCCGCCCAATCCGCGCTCCTGCACTTCTCCAGCCCGCGCGACGCGGCGACCATCGCGGGGTTCCTTCGGACCCGGGTCTACCGGCCGGAGTCGCTGGTATGGCTGGAGGGCTACCAAGCCCTCATCCGCTGGCGGACAGAGAACGAGATCACCGGTTGTACGCCGTCCCCTACGACACCGGGACCGAAGTCGGCGTCACCAAGGCCTTCCCCCTCGGACGGTGGGTGCACCAACAGCGGAAGACGCTGCGGGCCGGAGAGCTGGAAGAACGGCCCAAGACCCTGCTCGACGCCCCAGAAGCCGGGATGGTCTGGGAGCCCGGCGAAGAAGCATGGGAGAACAAAGTCGCCTCGCTCCGCTCCTACCGGCGAGCCACCGGACACCTCGCACCCCGCCAGGACGCACTGTGGGGCGACGGCGAGGCCATGGTGCCCATCGGGCAGCACATGGCCAACCTCCGGCGCGTGGGCGAGAAGAACGGGTTGGGCAAGGACCCGGAGCGGGCGCAGGAACGCGCGAAGCAACTGAACGCGATCGACAACGACTGGAACTGCCCATGGCCGCTGGACTGGCAGCGGCACCACCGAGTGCTCGCCGACCTGGCCGACGCCGACGGCAGCCTGCCCGACATCCAGCCAGGAGTGCTCTTCGAAGGCGACGACCTCGGCAAGTGGCTCCAGCGACAGAAACACCCCGGCACCTGGGCACAACTCTCCACCGAGCAACAGGACCGGCTTACCGCACTGGGCGTACAACCCGCCCAGACGCCGTCTCCCGCCCCGGCGGCCCCCCGTACGACGACGGACCCGACCAAAGCGCAGCAGGCGTTCCAACGTGGCCTGACAGCCCTCGCGCAGTGGATGGAACGGGAAGGCGCCGACCGGCCGGTACCACGCAGCCACACCGAGACGATCACCCTCGACAGCGACACCGAGCTGGTCGTGAAGCTCGGCGTCTGGGTATCCAACACCAAAACCCGGCGGGACAGGCTCGCCGCCGATCAGTTCGCTGCGCTCGCCAAACTCGGCATCGACTGGGCACAGTAGAAGGCTGGAAGTGCGAAGTGCCGCCCCCACGACAGTGAGGGTCACGGGAAATCACTGACACGAAACCGAGATCGCAGCCACTGAATAACCCACCTATAGACAGCCCCGAACACCCGATGGGTCGGCGCGGTGGAATCCGGTGCCCAGCGGGCGGCGGCGGTTGGTGCTCACCGGCCTGATTCTCCGCTCTGCCCGGCGGCCATCCGGTGGCGGTCTTTGCGGAACTGGTTCTGCTCTCGCTCGTTGAAGGGACGGGATGCACACCGCCCCGGGAGGGTCCTTCGGTTCCCCCGGCCTTCCCGGGGCGGCCCCGGGTCCTGACACCTGACACGTTCTGCCCCCGCCTGCCCGGTCCAGGGGGTGATGTCGCCGCGTACGGCGGTGTCAGCGTCAGGACCACCCGCCCCGCACCCCGGTAGCGTCACAAGAAGGTCACCCGGTACATCTCCCGAACGGGGCTGGCATTCGCGGTAGGCCCTGGTCCGGCACTTCGGCGAGCGGCTCGTGGACCCGAGCACCCAAGCTCGCGCCCTCCGGCCAGGGCGGGGTGAACAAACCTTCAGACCGGCGCGTCATTCAAGGTTTGTTCACACCCCCTGAACAAGCTTTCACGCGACGGGCCGGACGAAGGTCTGTTCAAGACGAAGCCCGACCGCGCCGCCATGATCGAAGAGATGGGAAGACGCCTGCGTGAGCAGTGACCAGCCGCTGACGCCGGCGCCTTGCCGCCCGGCAGCACAGGGGGTGGGCGGGCACCGGCCTCGCTGATGGCCTCGAAGACCGGACGAACTCTGCCGAACCTCCAGTCCGGAAGACCGGACGGGTCTGCCGGACCTCCAGTCCTGGGATCCCCGCGACGACATGCCGCGCTCACAACGGCGGGCTCGGCCATTTTGGCTTGAGATTGCCCGTGTCCGGGCAGCCGGCGAGACACCGAGGCGGCTCCTCCCTTCGAGGGTGTTCCTTCCCCGCTCGAAAAGGTGCGATCTGTGCGTTCTCTCGTCACCATCCTCGCCGCCGGCATCGTCGTCCTCGGCGGTGCGTCCGCCGCCAGCGCCGACGTGAATGTCAACTACCAGCCTCAAGACTCGTACACGTTCGTCTTCGGCGACCGGACCCAGATCGCCGGCAGCGACCTGGTCAACGCGGGCCACGACAACACAGTCGGCTTGAAGTTCGGCTCGTAGTACTGACAGTGGCACCCCGCAATGCCCCTTGCCGGACGGCAAGGGGCATTGCGCTTTGTGCTGCTTCCCGGGTCCTGAAGAACCAGTGACGGAGCCGGCGCAGGGGGCCTCGGCTCCGGGGCCCCGGAACAGGCCATGCGGTGTGGCCTGTCGACAACCTGGCGGTGATGCGGTTTGTGTTCTGTCCAGGGAGGTTGTGGACGGGTGATGCAGGTCTCGGCTGGGGGATCTTGAACGGGTGAGGGCCTTCCGGGTTCGGTGTGGAGTGCGACATCTCCACCGACCAGAAAGGCCCTCGCGGCACACCGTAACGCCCCCCGACCGAGACCGGACGCCTGCGCCCGGCCCGCCGCATGGTCGAGGAAGGCCGGCCGCTTCGCCGGGCCGTCGAACGCTTCCAGGTCTCACCCAACACCGGCGAACGGTGGACCGCCGGCTACCGCAGCCTCGGCGAGGCAGGCATGAACGACCGGTCCCCCCGCCCGCACCACAGCCCCCGCCCGACCGCGACCCGCCCCGCCCCGCCCCGCCAACAGGACTGGAGAGGCGGCCTGAGGTCACCGGTCCGGCCCAACGGCCGTAACCGGCTGCTCGCTCGTGCCGTTGGAGGGGAAGCACGTGCCGCACTCCCTGCGGCAAGTCCACTTCTCTAGGAGATTTTAATGTCGCGTATCGCAAGGGCCGTAGCGGTTACCGCCTCGGCCGCTGCCGTCCTCGTCGGCGGCGCTGGTATGGCGGCCGCGGACGCCACGGCCGAGGGCGCTGCCATCGGCTCCCCCGGCGTCCTGTCCGGCAACGTCGTCCAGGTGCCCATCCACATCCCGATCAACGTCTGCGGCAACACCGTCAACGTCGTCGGTTTCCTCAACCCGGCCTTCGGCAACACCTGCATCAACAACGGCGGCGGCGGCGGCAAGGACTACCACCACAAGGGCGACCACCACGGCGAGTACTGAGCACCACCGGCTCCTGACCTGCGAGCAGCCACAGTGCCGGAGCCAACAGAGCACATCCTCTGAACCAGCCGCAGGGCACACGCCCTGAGCGCTCCGGCCTCCCCCACCTCCTGGGGAGGCCGGAGTGCCAGCCGAGCCGAGTTCACCGGTCGGGCGATGGTCGAGATCATCGGCTTCGTTCACACCGGTTCCAACGATCCTTCCGCCATCCGGGGCATGTGAAGCAGCGTCCGTGAATCGCGGGCGAGCAGCAGAACGAAACGAACTGCAAGCCGAACCGTTTGCGTCACGTATGTCTGCACGCCGCCGCACGCACACCGGGTTTCGCCGCTGGACCTGCCCCGATGATCGACATCGGTGCAAGGCTCAAGATTCTTTGCCGGCCAGGATCCTGTCGGCAAGGTAGTGCGGACACGTCCTGGCATGCCAGGTGACGGTCAGATGTCCCTCGTGGGTGGCGAGGGTGCGCGCCGCCTTCCCTGCGGGGCGCACCTTGCAGTACGAGCAGGTGACTGTCTGCGGCCGAAGTACATCCACCGGGCCGCCCCTTCCTCCTTGCCGGCACCCCGCAGGCTCATGACCACGTCTATCAAACTTTGCACGTGATCCGGATCCATACCCGCCGGTACGGCCCAGGAATCGCAGGCAGGCCGCCCGCCGGGAAGATCCTTTGGCGCGCCATCAACCGGTACCGCCTACTCCCTGAAGCAACGGGATAGGACTGTCAATGGCCTGTCGATCTTCCCCGCGGGCGGTCAGACAAATGACGCACTGGCGGCCGATAAGTCCTCCCCAACGGCGGCCAGATACTTTCCCCGCTGTTGGTGGGTGGGTCAGCGCAAGGGGATCACCCCCTGACCGCTGGTAGCTTGGTTGAGCCGGAAGGAATCACCCTGGGTGACCACGACGTGAGCGTGGAGCAAGAGCCGGTCGACGGTCGCGGTGGCGAGGGTCTTGGTCATGATCTCGTCGAAGCCGGACGGGTGGAGGTTGCTCGAGACGGCGAGTGCGCGTCGCTCGTAGGCGGCGCCGACCAGGCGGTAGAAGCCTTCGGCGGCGTCCGGGGAGACGGGCAGGAGACCGATGTCGTCGACGATGATCAGGTCGGTGCGGATCAAGCGGGCCATGGCCCGGGCGAGCGAGTCGTCCGCGCGGTGGCGGCGGACGAGGGCGCCGAGGTCTTCGATGGTGAACCGGGCGACCGTCATGCCGGCCTCGATCGCGGCCTGGCCGAGCGCCTCGGTGAAGTGGCTCTTGCCCCTGCCCGAGGGCCCGCAGATGCAGAGATTCTCCTTGCGGGTCACCCACTCGAGCATCTTTAGGGAGTCCTGGGTCGGCCTCGGGATCGAGGACGCGGTCTCGTCCCAGTCACCGAGAGTCTTCCCGGCCGGGAACCCGGCCCGCTTGCGGCGAGTACGGAGGTTGGCCGCGTCACGGCCGGCGGCTTCCTCGGCCAGCAGGACACGGACAACCTCGGCCGGGTCCAGCGTTGGGCCTTCGCGGTGGGAATCAGGTCGGTCAACGCCCGACGCATGTGCGGGAGTTTCAGCCGCTTGGTCAGCTCGATGGCCTCGGCCAGCGGGTTCCCGTGGGTGCCGGTAACACGGATCGGGGTGGCCATCAGAGGTCGTCTCCTTCGTCGGTGATGCCGAACTTGGACCAGGCGGAAGTACCCGGCTGCAGGCTGTGTTCCTCGGAAGCCCTGGTGGGCTCGATGGTCTCCAGGCCGGCTTGGTAGGTGAGTATGCGGATCAGGTCGTTCTCCGCGAACCGCCCGGCGACCGCCGCCGCCCCGAGCGCCCGGTCGACCTCGGCGGCCGAGTGCAGTTTGGCCAGCGCGACGGCCTCGGCCATCTTCGGCTTGACCCTCCGGGCGCCTGCGGCCCCGGCCTCGACCAGCCAAGACGCGGCCCCGGGACCGATCGCGAGGAAGGCCGCTTCCTCGGCGGAGTTCGCACGCGGAGTGCGGTCGGCCTCCTTGTCCTCCCGTGGCGGGTAATGCTCGGCGACGATCACCGGGTTGCCCGGAGTGGACCGCGGATGCCGGGCGACCTCGGCCGGACCGGCCTCGCCGACGGTGGTGACGATGAGCTCGTCTCCGTGGAACCGGGCCCAGACCCGAGTGTCGATCAGCGGGTGCGGGACCGAGTAACGCACTCCCTCGACGGAGATCGTGGCGTCCCAGCAGACCCGGCGGGTGGCGCCGAACGCAACGGTGAACGGCTCCTTCGGCAGCGGATGAAGGCGGGCCTGTTCCTCGACGAGCATGTCGGCCGGCTTGCGGCGGGTCTCGCGGTGGACGCGGTCGTTGACCTCGTCGCTGAACTGCCGGCAGGCCGCCTCGAGCTGGACGAAGGTCTGGTACTGCTCGAGGAGGTTGGTGTTGGTGGGCACCAGGTCGGCCTTCGCGATCCGGACGGTGACCTCCGATCCGCCCTTCGTCTCGGGGTCGGCCGGCAGACAGGTACGGATCGTCATGCCGTAGTGCCGCCCGACTTCGACGATCTCCGGGTTGCGGACCGCGATGTTCGCGACGTGTGTCGTGGTGACCGTCTTCTCGTTGTCGGTCAGCACATAGGTCGGGACCCGCCGAAATGCCGCAACTGGTCTCCATGCAGGCCCCGATCGTCGGCAGCGTCTTGTCGAACACCGGGATCACCACCCGGAAACGGGACCAGGCCACCCACGCGCACCGGTCCGTTCCCCGCCGGTGAAGCCCATCGCGGTGATCCGACGGTGGACGATGTCCGCGCGCATCTTCCCGCGGGACTGCACCACCAGTTCCTCGATCTTCGCCAGGTACTCGTCGATCGGCCGGGCACGGTGCTGCCGGGCCACCGGACCTTCACCGGCCTCGCGCATCCGCACATACCGGGCCACCGTGTGGTGGTCGCATCCGGCCAGCTCGGCCGCCCCGCGGTAACTCCCCGTGAGGTCGTAAGCCTCAAGGATTTCCATGATCTCCCTGCTGTTCTTCACACCAGCCAGCCTCGCCGACCGGTTATCCGTCCAGGTGCGGGGAGGTATCTGGCCATACGTGGGGAAGATCGTGGCCATGAGTGGGCCGATAAATGGCCGCCTACGGGGAGTACCTACTGGCCGCTATCACGGTAGGCGATGGATGTCCTCTGACATCGAAGTTGGACCGTTTGCCGCTGAAGTTGGACTGATCAGGCAGTCGTGGCGAGTCGTTCCTTGAGGGAGTACGCAGCACGCCCCAGCCGCGTGACCGAATCGCCGACACCGCGTGCAGCCGGAGCCGTCGGGTACAAGGAGCGCACATCCCGCGCTCCCCGGCGTGGACTGCGGCCACGGTGCACGCGAGCACGCGAAGCACATGAATCCACCGTCTGATGGCACCGTGCCTAGGTACGACCGCAGGAGGAGCCCCGCTACCTTCCGCGGTCACAAAGCGGCCTTCACCTCGCGTGCTCGATTGCGACTCCGGTTGCACAGGCAAGATGCCTGGATGCGACTCTGGTCGCACAGGGGACATGCCTCAGATTGCGACTCCGGTCGCATCCGATCGCGACCGGAGACTGATGTGGCATCGGGTGCCCCGCGCCGAGGATGGCCGGGTGACCGAGATCATCGCGGGGCTGTACATGTCCCCTCTGGAATTTCTTGCCTTGCTGGGTGGCGTCGCACTGGTGGTAGCGCGCTGGCTTCCCCCCGCTGTCCGCCCACGCGTCACGATCGCGGCGGGGGCGGTTCTCGTACCGTCCGCGATCGTGCTGAGTGTGGTGGGGATCCGCTGGCAGATGCTGCCGGTGCTGGCAGGCGCTGCCGTCGCGTTGCCGTTCGCCTTCTCTCCCCTGCTGCGACGCCGTTCCGGCCGGCCGGCGTGGCGGGCCCGATGGTGGCTGGCGTTGCCGGGCTCGGTGGCCTGCGTCGGCCTGATTGCCACGGGTCCGGTGGCCGCATGGGCCTTTCCTGTACCCGTGTTCCCCGAGCCGTCCGGCCGTTTCGCGGTCGGCACCGGCGTGGTGCAATGGACCGACCCACGCCGCCCCGAGAGTTTCACCGCCGATCCGCACGACCGGCGGACGGTCGTGGTCCAGTTCTGGTATCCCGCGCAAAAGAGCCCCGCAGGCGCGCAGCCGGCCCAGTACCTCGGACGCACGGAGCACGAGGCTCGCACCGTTTCCGATGCCCTCGCCCGCCAAGTCGGCTTGCCTGGCTTCCTGGTCGACGGCGTCCCGCGTGCCCACACCCATTCGGTCTTCAACGCCCCGGTGGCCGGCGGGGGCGAACGGTTCCCGGTCGTGCTGTTCTCTCCCGGGTCGGGCGGAGTGCGTACCCAAAACACCGCCTGGGCGGAGGAACTGGCCAGCCACGGCTATGTGGTCGCCGCCCTCGACCACCCCTACGACTCCGCCGCCGTCGTCCTCGCCGACGGCCGAACGATCCACACCGAGATCGCCTCCACCGGAGACCGGGACAAGGACGACAGTCTGGCGGTTGACTGGACGGCGGTTCGGGCCGCCGACCTCAGCTTCGCCCTCACCCAGCTGGACCATCTGGACCGGGGTGCAATGACCGGCCCGCTGACCGGACGCCTGGACACCAGTCGGGTCGCGGTCACCGGCCATTCCATGGGTGGCGCCGCCGCTCTGCAGGCAGCCCGGCAGGACCACCGGTTCGACGCCGTCATCGATCTGGACGGCTACCCCCACGGCCCCACCTCCCCGTCCCTCCACCAGCCGACACTCGCGCTCACCCAGGCCATCACCCCCGGAACCGACCCGCACTACATACCCCGCCTCACCGAGGCCCTCAAGCTCAGCACCGCGACGAGCTACCGGCTCACCATCCCCGGCGCCGCACACCTCACCTTCATGGACGGCCCCCTGTACCTGCCGCCTATGCCCTCGATCGTCGGCTCCCTGGGCCGAACCGAGAGCCCCCACGTCGTCGCAGCAACCACTCTCGCCTTCTTGGACACCACCCTGCGGCACAAACCCGGTGACCTGGCCCGCGTTCTGTCTGCCTACGGCGACCTCAGCGTCTACGACCCGGACAACAGCCGCTGATCAGCTGGGCCACGCGGCCGAGGCATCCGCAACGCCATCCTGGGCTGGTCCCGGGCCGACCCGATCCCCGCCCCGGCTGCGACTGCTGAGGCTGAACCGAAGCCACCGGGGCGAAGGTCCCCGGCGAGCGCACATACCCAGGGAGGGGCATGACCCAGATACGCCCAGAAACCCGCCACGGGATGATCTTGGAGCCCGGATGACTCGCTACGGGGTGTCGCCCGCGAGGGCGCTGACCCGGTTCGCGTACTCGCGGCGGGCCTTGCGCTGGGCCGGGACCGCCGTGCTCCCCGGGGTGCCGTCGAGGGGCTGGCAGCGGGCGAGGAGCTGGCGGTGGACTGCGGGCACGGCAGTGACGCGCAGCGTGTAGCCCTGGCCCAGCGCGGTCTGCTCGGCGGGCTCAAGGTCGGCGGTGCGGAGGAAGTCGGCGACCTTGCCCGGCATGTCGAGGACGACCGGCAGTTCCGGGGCCAGGGTTCCCGGGTCGGCGGCTGTGTACTCGGGCAGGAGGTCGGCGACGGCGGCGCGGATGGCGCCGCGGCTGATGTCGTGGTCGCGGGCGAGGGCGGCGATGGACCGGCCTTCCAGGTACGCGGTGCGTACGGCGTCGGTCTTCGCGGCGGGGACGGCGGGTCGGCGCCCGCCCTTGTTGCCCTTGGCCTCGGTGGCCCGCAGCCCGTCGTAGGTCAGTTCTTCGTCGACACGATGGAAGCACCGGGCAGATCAACGTACTGATAGGTCGGCGCGGTCACCGGACACCACCGCCAGGCCTCTGGTCTCTCACACCCGGGAGAACACCGTCTTCCCGTTCACCGGAGGACGGCTCGTCGTCGGACGCGGGCCGGGGCGGCGGCCGGGTACGTGCTGCGAGGGAGGGCGGGGTCCGCCAGTGAGACGGAGGCGCGGCTGGCGGGACGAGGTCCGGCAACGCGAGCTCCGCCAGGTCCCCGCGGTCCCCGGCCGCCAGTTCCAGACCCGCCTCCACCTCGGTGACCGACCCCAGGCGCTTCGGCTGCTCGGCCCGCGTGACCGCCGCGTAGCGCTCTCGGCGGCGTCGGCTCGCCGCCGTCAGAGCGCGCGTCAGGCGTCCGCGGCCCGGGTTCGGCGCAGCGCGGCGCGCTGCTCCGGGGTGGCCGCGTCCGCCAGATGGGCCGGTCCCAGGTAGGCGTCCGTGACCCCGTCGAAGACCTCGATCTCGTGGTCGTGGTGCGGAACATGACGTACGCGTACTCGTAGCCCGGCACCGGCCAGTCCGGTCATCCAGTCGCCGACGTAGTAGCGACTGCGCCAGCGCACCCCGCTGGTGGTGAGCGCACGTATGCGGCCGTCGCCCTCCAGCGTGAACGCTCACAGTAGGGCGGGATCGGCTTCCTGGAGCCGTGTCGGGTCGCTCTGCCATGCGGCCAGCGGCGTCCGGCCGTCCAGCGCCTGCGAGGTGTGCTCGGTGTTCCACCAGGCCACCCAGTCCAGCAGGATCTCGACGAACGCGGTGAACGACAGCGGCCGGGTCGTGTCCTTGGACCGGTCCGGGGACGCGGCGTGTCCGTGGGCTGGTGGGCGTAGCGGGGCAGTGAGGCGAACAGCATGCGCTGCGCGCACCGGTTGAGGTTCTCCACCGTGCCCTTCAGGTGCGGCTGGTAGGCCGCCACCGGGTAGACCGGGACGGCGAACGTCGCGAGGGCTGAGGTGACGGTGCGGGAGAGGAAGTCCTGCCCGCGGTCGATCCGTACCAGCGCGGCAGGCCGCCGATCGGCCCGTACGGGCCGTCGCCATCCCGGGACAGAGCGATCCTGAGCGCGGCCAGGATCGCGTCCCGGGACGGCTGGTGCGGGGTGACCGCGGCTCCGGTGATCGCGTTCGTGGTGCAGTCGATGAACCAGGTCACCCACGGGAAGACCAACTCGCCGTCCAGGTCGACCTCGACCGGGACGTGCTTGTGGTCGCCGTCCCAGCACGCGTTGCGCCACGTCTGGGGCCGGCGCAGGTGGACATCGCTCCGTCGCCTCGCCCGTTCCCCGCCCGACAGCGCCGCCCTCTGCCCCGGATTCAGATCCCTTCGGACCGTCCGGTGCAAGGTCGCCAACGACGGCACACCCGCCAACCGGCGCGCAGCATCCGTCTCTGTACCCGCTGCGGCGTCCGCCTCGGCCAGCAACTCCCGCTGCACCGCCGCCGCGTTCCCGCACCACCGCGCCAGACGCGCATGAACCTCCGGCGTGATCGTGAACCGCGCCCGCTCCCGTGCCCCCGTACGGCCCTCCTCCCGGGCTGTGGCCAGCCACCGCCACACCGTCCGCAACGACACCCCTGCCCCGGCCGCCACCAGCCGGGCATGGTCCGTACGGAGCTCACCCCGCGCCTCCAGCACCAGCAGCCGCGACACCGCCTGCCGACGCGCCAACACCGGCGGCACCACCGGTCCAAGACCATGATCTTCCGGCATGCGGCTCCCGCGCATACCGCCTCCCGCCTACCCGGCCATCCTGTACGACCGTGTCTGTCAGCGGTCTCCCCCTATGAAGCCCCGATCCGCAGCCCGGTGACACCGCAATCCGCATTCCCCGGACACCAGGCGACCTCATTGGGTAAAGCCCCCGGGCGACGAACCCCGCCGCTGCCGAGCTCGACCGCCGGCTCCCAGCCCGGCCAGCAGTCTAGGAATCTGCACCAGGCTGTCCAGCAAAATCGTCACAACTTGTCACCGCTAAATCCGCGGCAACCTGGCACCACCAGAACCGTTCAAGCCCGTCACCAGTGCAAATGACACACCGCGGTCAGTGACACATCCCCGCTCCCCCAGTGACAACAAACCGCAGATTTGCAAGAGCCTCGGCGGTGATCTGACCGAGCTGGGTCTCCCGACGCTGCGGCCAGCGGCAAATAGGCGGTCCGTTGGAACGCGAGGGGGACATGGCATTCGACCGTCATCCGTCGTCCCGGGCGCTGCTGTGAACCCGGATCCGGCCCTGGTCTCGATGACCGGCCCGGTCCGCTTCGCTGCCTGTCGGCGCGATACGGATGGCGAGGGCGAGGGTGTCGTCGGAGTGGAGTATGACGGTGTGCATCTCTTTGGCGATGGCTGAGGGCAGTTCGGCTGTGGGCATCTTCAGGAGTCGGCGGGCCGAAGCCAGGAGTCGGGCTTCGCCTTCCATGGTGTCTCTGCGGCTTTCAGTGAGGCCGTCGGTGTACAGGACGAGCAAGTCGCCCGGGCCCAGGAAGGCGTGTCGCAGCTTTTCGCTGCCGGCCATCGGGAAGCCGATGCCCCGTCCACGGAGTTCCAGGTATTCGGCCGTGCCATCCGTTCGTACGAGGAGTGCCGGCGGGTGACTGCCGTTGGCGAGGAGGAGTTCGCCTGTTGCGGGGTTGAGTCGTGCGAGGAGGACGGTCGCCATCAGCTTACGGTCGAACGCCATCAGGATTTCGTCGGTCCGCGCGACGATCGACTGCAGTGGATGCCCTTCGAGTGCGAGCGTGCGCACGGCGTGCGTGACATTGACGGCGCAGCGGGTGCTCTTAACGCCGTGTCCGACGGCGTCGACGACGGTGATGTGAACCGTACCGTCAGGAAGCGGGAACCAGTCGTACAGGTCTCCGCCGGTGGGGGTGTCGGCGCCAGCTGGTTCGTAATGGACAGCGAGTTCGAGGCCCTCGATGGTGAGGGGGCGCGGCCTCAGGGCGTTTTCGAGTTCCCGTAGGACTTGGCCGTGTGCTGTGCGCAGTTGCTCGTCGCGTTCTTCGAGCTGGACGTAGAGGGCCAGGACTCCGCTGTTGGTCTCGGCGAGTTCGTGTTTGAGGCGGCGGTGCTCGGCGGCGAGGGCGTCGGCGCAGGCGAGAGCGGCCCGCAGTTCCTCCTCGATGGCGTCGGTTTCTGTCAAGTGCGGTGCCCGGTCGCCGGGCGGGCTGCCAGTGGCGTTCTTCCACCGTACGGCCGCGGGGACGGGGACGTGCCACGTGGCGGCGTAGTCGGAGATTGGTTGAGCAGGCAACGGCAGGTCGGCCAGGGGCAGGGGGCCTGGGGACTGGGGGGATCTGAGGGTGATCGCGAGGAGAGCGGTGTGTTCATCGTCGTGGCCTGGCACATAGGCACTTCCGAGGGTGAGGGGCCGGCCGGCTTGGAGCTCGTGGCGGGCCACGGCACTGAGGGATAGCACCAAGCGGGCCCGGAGATCGGTGGGCAGGTGATGGTCCACGGCGAGTTGTCGGACAGCCCGGCGCAGTGGCGCGAGTGCCCGGTAGTGATCAGGCATGGGGGTGTCTTTGGGCCCTTGCTGCGAGGAAGGTGGCGTCGTCGCGGTTGCGACGGTGGTTGTGGACAACGGCCGCGGCAAGTAGTGCTGGGGGCAGCTGGTGAAGAAAGGGCGAGGGGGCGTGCGCCCATCTCTCGTCGATGCCGTCTGAGTGGAGGACGGCTGTGGCGTCCGGGGACAGGGGAATGACGTGTTGCCGGGGTGGGGGTATGTCCCAGCCGACGACGCCAGGCTGTCCTGTGAGGCGGTGGTGCACGGTGTCGTGCGAGAGGACCAGCGCGCGAACGTTGCCGATGCCGCAGTACTGCGCACGGTCCTGATGCAGTCGCATGATGCCGACGGCTGCGCCGCGGGTGCGGCGCAGGGCGCGGTGCAGCGCGGTGATCAGCACCGGGAGGGGCTGGTCAGGTGCGCGGTGGAAGGCCCGCAGTGCTGTCTGTGCGGCCTCGGCGGCGCGGGGGCCGTGTCCGAGGCCGTCCACGACGATGGCGGTGCGGGCGGTGTCGGTGTCGGCGATGGCCCGGGCGTCACCGCAGTGCTCTTCGGTGTCGACGGCCAGGCAGGCCGATCCGATGTCCTGGGATGTTTTGGGTCGCTCGCCCGGCGGGGTGAGTTGGGCGCACGCCACGGTGCCGGTTCCAGGGAGGCTGCGGATGGTGAAGTCGGTCGCTATCCGCCGGATGGCTCCCAGGCCCGCGCCCAGCGTGGCCGTGGTGGTATATCCGTCGGTCAGGGCCTTGCCGAGGTCAGGGATGCCGGGGCCCCGGTCGACGGCGAGGATCTCCAGCCCCTGTCCCAACACAAGCGGCTGCAGATGGATGGCGCCGTCCCGCGCATGCTTGTCGAGGTTGCTGGCCAGCTCCGAGGCCAGAACGGCGGCACGATCCGGCAGGGAGCCCAGCAGCCCGCACTGCCGGGCCCTGGTGCGGGCCGCCTCGGCGGCCCGGTGAACGGCGCTGTGGTGGTCGATGCGGATCTGAAGAGTCGAAAGGTCGGAAGAAGTCACGATGTGGCCCATCGGGTGATGGCCACAGTGGTCCCCGCACCGGGTGTCGTGCAGACTTCAAACTCGTCCATCAAGCGGCGGGCGCCGCCCAGACCGTGGCCCAGACCTGCTCCGGTGGTAAACCCGTCGGTGAGGGCTTGCTCCAGGTCGGGAATACCCGGGCCTTGGTCCCTTATGGTCAGTCGCAGTCCGCGGCCGCGCGGCTGCGCCAAGTGTTCGATGGTGAGCGTCCCACCGCCGCCATGGATATAGGCATTACGGGCGAGCTCGCTGGCCGCCGTGACCACCCGCGTCTGATCGATGATGCCGAATCCCACGGCGAGGGCGGCCGCGCGTACGGCGTGGCGAGTTGTGAGCAGGTCCTCCTCGGTACGAACCGCGCACGTGGCTGGTTCGCCAGAGGTGGTCTGGGGTTGTGGGGCTGCGTGCTGGGATGTGGCGGTGTCACCGGAAATCGTCACGTCGCGCCCCTTCGGGGAGCTGTAGGTTTTGATGCCAGCCCAAGGACGCCATGCCGGCCTCCGCGTTGAGGGCGGTTTCCACGCCCGTCAGTTTCAGGCCGAGTTCGGCAAGGGTGATCGCCACGGGTGGCCTCATACCGGCCACAATCACCCGCGCTCCGAGGAGGCGCGCCATGGTGGTGAGTTCCATCAGGGTGCGGGCGACGAACGAGTCGATGATTTCGAGGCGCGAAATGTCGATGAGGACACCGCGTGCCGCGTCTGCGGCGATACGTTCGGTGAGTTCGTCTGCGAAGGCCAGGGCGGCCTTGTCGTCGAGTTCGTTGAGCAGTCCGGTGATCAGCACGTCCCCCAGGCGCAGGATGGGGACGCCGGCCTGCGGTCCGACGCTCATCGGGCCGCCAGCGCGGTGGGGCGCCCCGAGGACGCTTCGGTGATCTGCATGGCGGCTGACAGGGCGTCGGCGAGGGTGGCCCGGGTGAGGATGGTGGAGAGGTCGATGCCGAGCTGGGCGATAGTCATCGCGATCGGCGGTCGGATACCGCTGATCACACAGTCCGCGCCCATGAGCCGCACGGCGTTGACCGTTTGCATCAGGTGCTGGGCGACAGCGGTGTCCACGGTGGGAACGGCCGTGATGTCGATGATGGCGACCAGCGCCTCATGTTCCTGAATCGCCTGGAGCAGGTTCTCCATGATGACCTGTGTCCTGGCGGTGTCGAGGGTGCCGATCAGCGGCACCGCCAGCACGTGCCGCCACAGGCGCACCACTGGTGTGGAGAGGTCAAGGAGTTGCCGGCTCTGTCGGCGGATGATCTCTTCCCTGCCCTGGACGTAGGTGTCGAACGACAGAGCGCCGGCAGCGTCGAGGAGCCGGTTGACGAGCAGTGCGGCGGAGAGGAGTTCGTCGCTGTTGTCGACGGTCTCCTGTATGGATTCCAGCAAGGCTTCCTTCAGCGCCAGCACCGCCAGAGAGGTGTCGGTCGGCGACGCCCCACGACGAGCTCTGCGCAGCGACAGGTCGATTACCGCCTGCCTCAGCGCGGGATACGAGATCACCACCCGGTCCACGGGCAGGCCGGTCGCCAGGCTGGAGGCGAGGGCGGCCACCAGGGAATCTGCTTCTTCCCGCAGCTCGGTCTCGGTGAGGGATGAGCCGGTTTCGCTCTGCGGTGACTGCAGCTGAACCCACCGGTCTGCGATCTTGTCGGCGTGCTGGGCCAGCGCCCCGCTCACTCGCTCACGCACTACGGTCTCGCTGATACTCACGCAGAATGCCCTTCACTTGCCACGCCACGGCTTCCACCCGGCGGCAGCGTGCCCCCGACTGCACCGTAGGAGGAGCGCCGCCTACACCCGATGATTATTGTCGTCCGACAAATGTTAGCGAGTCGCAGGACGTGAAGGAACCCTGGGCTTCCACGAGTCTCGCAGCGTCGTCAGCGACAAATCGGGGCATACCGGGAGATTGCTCAACCTGTCACGAGACTGAACCGAGTCTCCCCGTTCCAGGGTGCGGGAGTGGACTCTTTCCATTTGACAACTGTGTACGGTGCGTAACATTCTTCGCTCGGCTCCCGTATTCAGGGATGCCTGTCACGGCGCCCCTTGCGTCCGGACCCAGACAAAGAGGGGTGCGATGAGGCGGACGTCGCTGCGGTGGGAGTTTTCCCCGGTCGTGACGGCCGAGTCAGGCCGACTGCGTAACGTCGCGCGTTTGCGGATGAAGGAGATCGGACTCGCCGACCGTCTCCCTGAAGCCTTCGAGTCCCTCGACCAGCGCATGGCGCGCCGCAGGCGGCATCGCGGATATGACGGCAAGAAGCGACTCTTCACGCAGAGCGCGAAGCTCGTACAGGTGGGACCTGCCCCGGCTGGTGAGTTTCAGCTCCAGCTCCCTGCGGCTGACAGGGCTCGGGGTTCGTCTGACGTAGCCGAGCGCTTGAAGGCGGTCACACAGACGGCTCACCGAGGAGGATGTTGCCCCCATCACCTCACCGAGGGTGCGGAGGTTGATGCCTTCGTCGCGGTCCAGGATGTACATGACCCTCAGTTGCGAAGGTGACACGGGTCCTGGGGAGGCGGCCTCGCGGCCTCGCTCCCACAGGATCTCCAGGAGCTCGACAACCTCTCGCGCCGCCTCGGCCGCGTCATGTGGTTCTCTACGGGAGGCGGTGGGTTTCACGCCCATACTCTGACACTCCGAATCTGGCTTTGCCAGCCCCAGGACCCGAAGCGCGTCCTGTTCCCCTTATTACCGCTCTTCGAGAAAGCGATCGCATACGGTGGACAGATTTTCGGCTGCTGAACGCGCCCTGCGCACGGCCGCCCCCCATGAGCTCCTCGACGCGGTCCGTCACGTCTTGATGAAGCACTACCAGGCAACCTCGGTGGACCTGCTGATGGCCGACTACGCCATGACCATACTCCAGCCGGTCGCGGCTCTCCCGCACACCGCGGAGCCCGTCTCCGTCCACAACAGCGCCCCGGGCAGGGCCTTCGGAGCGCAAGAGGCGTATATCCGCACCTCCTCCCACCCGCCGACTGTCACGGCACACCTGCCGGTCACCGTGCGCGGCGACCGCCTCGGCGTGCTGTGCGTCACCCTGCCCGAGGAGACAGGAACGCCCGACGTCATACGAGAGCTGCAGGACGTCTCCGAGGTGCTCGGCCACGAGATTGTCGTCGCCGAACGCGATACCGACCTCTACCTCCAGGCCCGACGCGCCGACCGGCTCACCCTCGCCGCCGAAATGCAGTGGCAGCTCCTACCCGGCCGCTCCTGCTCCCGCCCCGAGTACGACCTCGGCGCCCAGCTCGAACCCGCCTACGCCATCTACGGCGACAACTTCGACTGGTCGACCTCGGCCGACCACCTGACCCTCACCGTCAGCAACGGCATGGGCGAGGGAATCGAAGCGGCGCTGCTGACCAACCTCGCCATCAACGCCCTGCGCAACGCACGGCGGGCCGGACTGAGCCTGGAAGACCAGGCATGCCTCGCCGACCAGGCCATCTACGGCCAGCACCACGGTGCGGTACACCTGTCCGTACTCCTGCTGCGCTTCAACCTCTCCACCGGGCAGGTGGAAGTCATCGACGCCGGCTCCCCAAAGATCTGGCGGATCCGGGACGGCGTCGTGGAGCCCATCGAACTGGAAGCCCAGCTGCCGCTGGGTATGTTCGAGGAAACCATCTACACCCCTCAGCACCTGCAGGTCCTCCCCGGCGACAGGCTCCTGTTCGTCAGCGACGGCGTCTACAACGTTGCCTCGCCCCAAGGCGAGCGTTATATCCAGAACGCACTCGCCCGCGCCGCCACGAACACCCGTCTCCTGCCACCCTCCCAAGTCCCCCGTGCCATCCTTCAAGAACTCACCGGACACCGGGGCCCCTCCCAGTCCGAAGACGACGCCATGGTCGTGTGCCTCGACTGGCACGGCCGCGAACACTGACCCACATTCGGCGCGGGGCAGAGCAGTGGAACTGCCCGGCCGTCGCCGTCGCCGCCCCCAGGCTGCGCTGACCTCAGTAGCCCCCCGAAGTCCCATAGAGAAAGCAGTCCCCCGCAATGGCCGATGACGCACATCTGTTCCTGCTTCCCGACCGGCACCCCCGGCTCGGAGCGGCCCTCGCCTCGGTCGGGGCCCTAGAATGCGCGCGCACTCCCGCCGTACACGGATGGCTGCAGGCCCACGGGGTCTCCGCATCCTCGGAACAGGTCAGGATCCTGCCCGCAGGGTCCGAGATGTTCATCCCCGAAGGTGCCGAGCGCCTGCCCGTACCTTTGAGCGAAGAGGAAGCCACACGCGTACATCAGGAGTGTGCACCCGCATCGGTAACGGACGTGGAGAACGAGCTTCTTGAGTTCAAGCACACCACCGAAGGCTGGGAAGCCCTCGTCCAGCGCGCGTTGACAGCCGGTATCCCCGCCCCTCGCATCGTCCATCTCGCCGGCCTGGACCCCCAGGACATCAGCCACCTCACCCAGCCATGACCACACCTCGCACAAGCTTCCATTGAGGCAGGACCGAAAACCGACGAATCACAACCTTGACGCGTGCTTCCCGTAGGCGGGGAGCCGCCCCTCCCCGCCCGTCTCTGACTCCAGCCAAGCATTCAGATGCCTGGGCCATGGTGGGAAGGCCCGGCTCTGGTCAGCTTGCCCCGCATCCTGCTGCCCGAAGGCGAAGCCGTCGGCGAATGTTCAGGGGCCTGCGGGCGCGGACGGATCCCGCACCGCAGGTTCACTGCCTGGCCGCCCGCTTGCACGCGACGGCACGGTCACTGTGTGTGAAGAAAGGTAGAGCGGGCACAAGCATTGCTCGACGGTCCCGACAGACAAGTGGGGTGTTCGCGCATGAACGACATGAACAGCACGTCAACCGCCGCGCCACTCGTGATCAAGGACGACAGCAAGGCCGGTATCCGCCGTGCCCGCGACATCGCGCGCCACTTCGCCGAAAATCTCGAACCCGCACCCCGCCCCGATACCGCGGACACGCTCGCTCTCGTGGTGTCGGAGCTCGCCACCAACGCACTTCGCCACGGCGGCGGCTACTACACTCTCGAGCTGAGTGCCGACCGCGATGGCGTCAGCATCGCGGTCAGCGATCCCAGCCCCGCACTGCCACGCGAGCGCGAGCCCGACCTGAACGGCGGCACTGGCGGCTTCGGTTGGCACATGATCCGCAGCCTCGCCCACAGCGTGACCATCACACCGGGCCCCGAATGCGGCAAGACCATCCACGCCCTCCTCCCGCGATAGACGCGCCGGGTGACGCACGCGCCGACTCCAGGCGCCCACCGCGAACAGAAGGAAAACCAGCGTAGGGGGCAGGACGGAAGGGCACCCCAGCCCTGCAGGTCAGCGCTGGTGCCGGCACGAGAAGCAGCCGTGCGCACGAGGCCGTCGCGGTTCATCACCAACACGATCTCGGCGACACCTGCGGCCGCCAGGGCGACCTCGACCATCTCGGCCACCCGGGCCCGGATCGCGGCGGCCGCGGCGCGGGCGCGCTTCAAGAGCACGCCCACAAGCTGCACGCCGAAGTTCAAGATCCCCCAGCCAGGCCGACAAGTGGGCCATGCACTACTCCGCCGCCATCCAGTACTTCGAGCGCGAGGGACACCCCACGGTGCCCCGCCAGCACGTCGAGGCGATCACTCTGGGCGGGGAGAGCGAGGACCAGGCCCAGCGGAGCGTGGAGCTCCCCGCGTAGGTGCCTCAGAGGCGGGCCCAGATCCACAAGACGCACCGCGAAGTCATTGCGGAGCGGGCGGCGCGGAATCACGCGGCTCTCAAGCCGCTGCCGGCGACTCCGTAGCTGGTGGCCGAGCGGCAGCTGCGGCACGGGAGAACGGCTGGAGGCGCGTCCGCTGGGACGGAACGGCCATCGGTGTCGCTCCACAAGCCGTCCGACATCGCCGCCTTCCTGGGCCGCGTTAATGGCCAGTTGGCCAGTGGTGCACCAGGCGGTGACCGGCGCGGCCCTCTCGTCACGGGCCGCGCCGGCGCGGCAGGATTGGGAGGGTGACGGCTGAGTTCAGGGCAGAGACCGTCGTGTGCCCGTACTGCGCGGCGGGCCCGACCGATGGCCAGGCGCGTACGGTCGCGGTTGCGGCCGGGTGTCGCCTGACGGTGACGTGGCATGTTCTGTCTTGCCCGCACTATGCGGCTGATCGTGTCCTGGCGGGGAAAGAGGACTGAGCCCGGGCTCTTTTCGTCTGAGCCGCGCCGAGGCCGAGGGGTACTGGCAGGCGGCCTGACCCCCGTGCAGGCCCCGCCAAGCCTCTCGATACCGTCGGCGGGCCGGGCGTGATCGTAGCGCGTGGCCTGCCGTTTCATGGCAGTGGTGACTTGCGACTACTGCGATCCGTTGGGGGATGACATGACGGCAGCGCACGGGTTCCCCAAGGAGTGCCGGGGTGGCGGCCCGGTCAGACATGGCCCCTCCGCGGCAGGTCCGGCGGGTATGGAGCCCCGCGCCCGCGAAGCGATCGAGGACATCGTGCGGGCGGTCCGTGAGGGCGATGACGCCCGCATCCGCACGCTGCTGGCCACTTTGGCCGCCGTCGCGGACACCGCGGCCCTGCTGTACCTGCGCGAGCGGCTGTACACGCCGCAGTGAGGATGGGTTCAGGCACGGTGGAACAGGTCTCCGGTGTTCACCGGGGGTCGGCCGTCCCACGCCAGGTCCGGACGGCGGGGCACCTCTCGGCCCTCGGCGAGCCACTGGCGCTCGACGGCGTCGTAGATCGGCGCGTCGGACACCTGCCAGAACTGCTCGGCCAGCCGGGCGAATCCGGCTCGCTCGGGTGGCGAAACGGTTTTTGGCTCCATGCCCGGGTCCAACGAACCGGGGTGGCCGATGTGGCGGTACGTGACCGTTCCGTCATGAACCGACGCCGTGAAGGCGGGGCCCGGGAACGACGGCCCCTGCCGCCGAGGGGCGGGGCAGGGGGCCGTCACACGGATTCCGGCCCGGGGGGAGCAAAGGACCGGGGGCACGTGTCGCCGCTCTCAACGCCTGCCGCTTCCCCGGGTCACGCCGGTTGGGCCATTTCAGGTGCGTACGCGGCTGTTGAGGCCGTCGTGGCTGTCTGCGCTCTCCTCACCGAACCAGTAGTCGCCGGCCGCGAGGTAGCGGAAGGAGTGCTCGCTCTTGCCGGGCAGGGCGACGGTGACCGCCCGGGTGCCGTCGCCGCGTGGCGTGAGCGTGTGGGTGCCGGGCTGCCAGTCGTTGAAGTCGCCCACCACGCTGACCGGGCCGGGCGGGGTGTCGGCGGGCAGGACGAAAGTGACCTCGGTGCGGTCCTTACGCGGCTTGCGCTCCAGCATGGCGATGCACTCCTGACAACAGGCGGGCGGGGAATCTCGCTCATCCTCGGCCACCTCCGGCACGGTCCGCATTCCGACGCAGCCGCACCCCTTCGTAACATCACCCATGCGCCACGATCCGTAGCGGAAATGGTGCGAATCGTAACCATCCGTGTGAGCGTGAGAACGAGGAAATCCTCAACCCCCCGCATCAAGAGGAGTCGCCGTCATGGGCGGTACGCAGGACAAGCGCCAGGAGCCGGGCAAGGGCCGCGAAGAGCAGCAGCGCCCGCAGCGACCCGGCCAGGACCCGGTCCACCCCCAGCAGCCGGGCCAGCCGTCCCGCGGCAAGAGCCCCGAGGAGACCAAGCGGCGCCGCGAGGACACCCCGCTCCACGAAGAGCGCGACCTGCGCGACGAAGAGCTCTAAGCAGAACAGCACCCCACGCACGCAGAGCCCGGCCGGTTCCAGTCACCCCGGCCGGGCTCTGTCACGTCCCGCCCACCGCCGACCGGCAGGCCCGCCTGCTCCGCCTCCGGCGAGCGCCGGGAAAACGAGAGGTGGTTGCCCTGCTCCGTGCCGGTGAGCGGGCGTGGGCGGACGGCCGGGGGCGGGCACGGCGTGGGCACCGGAAGACGACAGTCCGGAGCCCACGCTCAGCTGACCCGCGCCTCGGGATGCTGAGGGAATACACCGCCAGAATGCACGCCGTCGCACCCCCGGCCCCGGGCGGCTCGCCGTAGGGCGGCCAGTCATTGCCTTACCCGCAGGGAGCAGTCCTCCTGCGGGTAGGGGGCCGCACAGCCGACTGCCCCTGGAGGGCTACCTGGGTGAGCCCGGCTCGCGCCGGGTGACGCCGTGCAGAAACACTCGTTGATCATTTCTGCACGGCGAATGCGTTCGCCCCGCGGCCGGCCGTGGCATTTGTGCGGCTGGTAGGTGGTCCGAGCCGGAGGTAGACCACCCGTGGCGGTGAACGCAAACCCCACCGTCACAAGACGCCGGCTGGGCGCGGAGCTGCGCCGGCTCCGTCTGGCCAGTGGCCTGACGAGTACGCAAGTGGCAGAGCAGCTGTTGATCTTCCAGCCCAAGATCAGTCACTTGGAGAACGGCCGCCGCGTCATCAAACCCCGTGACGTGATGTGCGGACCTGTGCCGCCTCTACGAAGTCACCGACCAGAAGGTCATCGACTCGTTGATTCGGGCGGCGGTGCCACAGACACCGACATCGTCCCGAGGCCCGTCGGCAGCCCCGGTCCGCACGGTGTCCTTCGGAGTCAGGATGCCGACCGCCGGGGCGCCTGGGGTCGCCCCGGTGCGGAACCGGAGATTGCTGGAGGGGCAGCCCGCTCCGACCATCCGCGGACCGGCGTACGGTTCGCTGTCCAGCGCCTGACCTGCCGCAGCCCGCGATGGCGCGGGTGGTTGGATGCGGGCGTAACGGGGCAGCTGCGCTCGACCGCCTCCCGCGCGGCCGACTCCTTCGCCTCCAGCTGACCTGAGAAACAACCCGACGCCCCAACGCTTCCACGCCGATGCAGAGTCCACTCCTGACCAGCAGAAACTCAACGGTCACGACCGGAAAGACAACGGCCTCTCACCTGCCTGCCAACTTTCCGGGCTCGCTGGCCAAGCGTCGATCAACGTCTCAGCTGACTGGGTTGGTGCCGGAGCGTCAGCGAGCCTCGCACCCGTCCGGGGGAACGCCGCGCAAAGATGGGGCCCCGAGGGCCCCGGGCGGGAGGAGAAGGCATTGATCACCACGGACGTCGCGGGCATCCGCGGGCGCGGCTCGGCCACCGGCGAGCGGTACGCCGTGGCGGGCTTTCGCCGGCTGATCGAGGAACGGGCGCAGCGCGCACGAGACCTCTCGGGTCTCGGTGCCGGTGGGCTGTCCCGCGTCTAGCGAGACGGCGCGGTCAGTTGCTCACATGGACGGTTCCCACTCCTCGGGTCCGGCGCCTCTCCACTCCACGAGGTCGGGGTCGGTGGGGTCCGCGCCCTCGGCGTTCTCGAGCCCGGCCTCGGCGAGGAAGCCGCGGATGTCGGCGGGGCGGTGCGCGACGCCGATGGCGGTGCCGTCGTAGCGGACCTGGCGCCAGCCCTGCTCGTCGGGCGGGTAGACGATCAGCTTGGCGGACATGGGCTCAGCCTCTGCCCCGCTGGCTCCGGACGGCACCTATCCGCACCCGAACGGGTGACGGCCCCGGTGTGTGACGGGCCAGCCCTGTGGGACTCGTGGAGCGGCTAGTGACTTCCTTCGGCGCGGATCGCCTGACGCCAGATCGTGGCGTCGAAGGTGAGGTAGGAGCTGGGAGCCTTGGGGTCAGGCAGTGCCCGGATCTCGATGAGTCCCACGTTGGCCTTGTTGACGACACAGAGCTGGGTCCCTGGAGTCAGCTCGGCGACCTCTAGCCTCCTGACGTATCGGGTGTCAGAGGCGCAGACATCCAGCGAGCCCTGTTGGCCCGGGTCCAGGCGCACCACTGTGCCTCCGGTCGAGTTGATCTCCCCGTCCCCGAGAGCGAAGAAGTTGAAGTCTCCCTCCCCTTCGCGGGGTGTGACGGGATCCAGGGAGAAGGACAGGTAGTACCGGACGGTCATGTGGATGTTCGTCTTGCGAATGGGTTCGACAGTGGCCGCAGGCGACTGGGTGTCGGCCGGCCCCCGGCTCGAGGGCGGAGGTGTCGCAGTTACGGTGACGGTCTCCCGGACGGTCCTGGCAGTGGGCGAGTTCACGATCGCGGGCAGGCCGAAGAACCCCAGCAGCAGTCCGAGAACCCCGGTCACCGCGGAAATCAACGCCGCCCATTCGGCAATGCGGCGACCTGACGGTCCGGATCGCGGATGCCCGTCGGGCCCGCCGGGATCGGGAGACGATGTCGCCGGCCGGTCTGGCGGAGGAGGGACCATGGGAGGCACTCCGGATCCCGACGGGGTCGGGGACGCTCCGCTCATTAACTGCTCCCTCTGCCTCATGACGAAATACGCGCGCAGTGTCAACTCACCGTGAATGCAACCACGTTGCAGTTATTCAATCCTACCCATACCCACTGAAGGTAGGGTTCTGGCACAGATCTTGGGGGTCGTCGCGGAGCGTTACCTCGATGTTCGATTGAGAGGAGACGGTTCACGTGAGACCGCGTACGCCGTGTCGTCCGACGATCAGAATTGACGCACCCTCAGGTGTCGGCCGGCCGTTGCTGCGGTCGGTTGTGGGCGGTCACGGTGCTGGTCGTGCAGACCGATGCACCGTTCTGGGACTCGCTGGTGTTCGCCGAGGTCGACGATGTGGATGTCGAGGCGGTCACGGCCGCGTTCGGCACGGTCGAGGTGGTGGCGAGAGGCCGCGCGGCTGGCTCTGCATGTCCGGGCTGTGGCCGCTTCTCGGACCGAGTCCACGACCGATACCAGCGCCGGCTGAAGGACCTTCCGCTCGCTGAACAGGCCTTCGTGATCCGGCTGACCGTCCGGCGCTTCATCTGCGGAACGGCGGACTGCCCGCGCCGGACATTCGCCGAGCCGTTCTCCCGGCTGGCTGCCCCGCACGCACGGTTCACCATGCGGTTCAACCACGCCCTGGAGCGAGTGGGGCTCGCGCTGGCCGGGCCGGCCGGAGCTCGGCTGGCTGCCCAGCTGGGCTTCGGCGCCGGACGGATGACCTTGTTGCGCAGGGTCATGGCATTGCCCGATCCGGGGTTCAGTACGCCGCGGGTGCTGGGTGTGGACGACTTCGCGATCCGTCGCGGCCAGACCTACTCCACGATGTTGACCAGAGTCGAAGACCATCGCGTGATCGACGTACTCCCAACCCGTGAAGCCGGGCCGCTGGCCGCATGGCTGATCCATCACCCCGGCGTGGAGGTCATCTGCCGGGGACCGAGCGGGCGCCTACGCCGAGGGGCGCGCCGCGGAGCCCCCGACGCTTTACAGGTCGCCGACCGGTTCCATCTGTGGCAAGGCCTCGGCCGAGCCGTGGAGACCTGCGTCGCCGCCCACCGCGACTGCCTGCGCAATCCCTCGCCCAACGGCATGCTGCCGGAACATCGCCTCGATCCTGTCGTCCAGGCCCTCCCAGCGCCCGGCCGAGACGTCGAGCTGCAACCTGGTCAGTCGGCCATCAGCAGCTGGGTGTGGGTGGCTTCCCTGGCGGGCGGCTCGGTGACGGGCAGCCGTGCGGATTAATGCTGGAGCTGGCTCGCCGCGCTTCTACGCCTCAGAGCATCCGCTCGGCCGTCGCCGCACGTGCTCGCAGCGTGTCAGCCTCGTCGTGCTGCCCCCGGGCAGCCAGGATCCGGGCCGGTACTCCATCGCATGTCCGTCGCCCAGTTCCTCGGCGCGCAGGAACGCCGGCATGGCCCGCGCCAGGTCACCGCAGTCCCGGAAGGCCACGCCCAGTGCAGTGATCGGAAACGCCTCGTCCTGCGCGAGGATCACCGGCGCCCAGCGCTCGACACCGACCACATCGCCACGGTCGAGGGCCTGCTTGACGAGGCCCAGCATGGCGTCCGGATCGCCGAGCGCCGCGGCCTTCTCCCAGACCACCTGCGCGCGGTTCGCGTCACCGGCCACTATGTGCAGCATTCCCAGGTTGTAGCCGGCAACCATGTTCCCGACTGCCCCTGCCCCGCCCCGCCCAGCGCGACCACCGCGGCGGTAGGCCGCCGGATCGTGCCCACGATGCCGATGAGTCGCGCTCTGCCCGTCCGACATATCAGGACTGCGGCAGCACCGTCACAGCAGTCG
Organism: Streptomyces sp. ISL-66; assembly: GCF_018614135.1. Classification (GTDB taxonomy): domain Bacteria; phylum Actinomycetota; class Actinomycetes; order Streptomycetales; family Streptomycetaceae; genus Streptomyces. Next base: position 2,846 of record NZ_JAGGOW010000162.1, on the reverse strand, counting down.
GTCGCATCAACTCCACAAACGCGCCCATAAAGCCAGAGTGCGCTACAGCTAGCCCGACCACGCTTCGCCTGACGCCCTGACGTCAGGCAGTGACATCAGCGAAAGCGGCGCCAAGACCACCGGTCAACACGGGCCACATCTAACCGATAACCGGCACGAGCCGCCCGCTGTTGCGAGCGCTACTGAGACACCTTCGTGGTCTCTGGAGAACCGTCGTACTTCGGTTCCGCCGCAGCCGCTCGCCAGGACGCCGGAGCCTGAGTAGCCGTTGCTCTATCGATCAGGGTGGGCGTGAGTTCGAGTGTGGTTGCCCGGCCGGGTGATCTTCCAGTGGTCTGGGCATGAAGGCAGGGCCTCCCGAACAGCTCGTGGGTGTCGAATCCATCCGAGCGTCAGGAGGCCCTGGTGCTGCAGTCTTTCGTGCTGTCCACCACGTCGTCCAACTCGTCTTCCCGGTCGTGTGACTGCCTCGCGCACATGTACGGGAATGCGGGCGATCGTCCGAGCCGGGAGCCCCGATATCCGTCGGACATGACGGATGCGGAATGGGCCGAGGTCCGTGGCGTTCTGCCGGTTCCGGGCTCGCTGGAGGGCCGGGGCGGGCAGCCGGAGGGCTATTGCCACCGGCAGATGGTCGACGCGGTCCGCTACCTGGTCGCGGGCGGTATCACGTGGCGGTCGATGCCCGCGGACTTCCCCGCGTGGGACCGCGTCTACGCCTTCTTCCGACGCTGGCGCGACAAAGGTTGGACGGTCGAGTTCCACGATCGGCTGCGGGACCGGATTCGTGAAGCGGCCGGACGCGACCGGGAGCCGACGGCGGGCATCATCGACGCCCAGTCGGTGAAGGCGGCTGCCTCGGTGCCGGCCGCGACCAGGGGCTTCGACGGCGGCAAGAAGGTCAACGGCCGCAAGCGCCACATCGTGGTGGATACCCTCGGTCTCCTGCTGGCCGCCGTGGTCACGGCGGCGTCCGTCAATGACCGGGAGGCGGGACAGACACTGCTGGCCCGGCTGCGCGAGCGGCACTGGCGCATCACGCGGGTCTGGGCGGACGGCGGCTACACAGGTCAGCTCGTCGACTTCGCCCGCAGCGTGCTGCGGATCGCGCTGACGGTGGTCAAACGCAGCGACGACACCACCGGCTTCGTCGTCCTGCCGAAAAGATGGCTGGTGGAGCGAACGTTCGCGTGGTTGATGCGCTCGCGCCGCCTGGCCCGCGACTACGAAGCCCGCACCGACAGCGCCGAGGTGATGATCCTGTGGTCGATGAGTATGGTCATGAGCCGCCGCCTCGCCCGGCGACGGCACTGAACACTCCCGGACGCTTCTCCATCAGCCAGCCCCGCGCGGCCAGGCGCTTGACCTTCGACCGCACGCCCTCCACCTTCGCGGGCACAGGCTCCAGCCCTACCGCCACCGCGAGTTCCCGACAGTCCATCGCCACGGCATCCACCCCACTCCCACCCGCGAGAGCGTTCATGAGCTGCTGGTAGTCCGGCGACAGCACCGCAACGGAGAGGTCTTCGCGCCACACCGGCACCACCGAACCGGGCACCGCACACACAACCCGCGCTGGCCGCTCGCCGACCACCTCGTCCGGTGGCCCTTCCACACCGCGCGGTTCCGCCAGGACCTCGGCCACCGCCTCACGGGCGATCACGAACCGCTCCCACTCAGCCTCGGCCTCCCGCAAGTCGGCCTGAAGGGCGTCCACCCGCTGCCGAGCGGCTCGTTCACGCTCCTCCAGCAATCCCATCACCGACGGCATCCGGCACCTCCACCGAAGAGACGACACGACATCTCGTCCCTGCCACCTGAAGCCCCGCCCCATGCCTGACCAGCAGAACGCATCCATCGCTCTCGGAAAGACAACGGCCTCTGAGACGGGTACGGCGGCCTGGGCGAGCATCGGCTCGAAGGGCGGGGACCACTTGGGTTGGCCTCCTTCACTACCGCTTCGAACCTGCAGCCTTACCCGCCGGGCCGCGGGAAAGCCACGGCGAAAGGCCAGAGGGGTCCGCCCTTGGTTGGTCGAGGATGTGGCGCTCCGCAGTGCGCCTGTGCGGGCCGGTCAGTTCTGCGAGATCGCCTCGAGCAGGTCGCCGACCTTGGTGTCCGGCAGGGCGCGGGCCACGTCGGCCAGGGCGACGATACCCACCAGCGTGTGTCCGTCGATGACGGGCAGCCGGCGCACCTGATGCTCACCCATCGTGCGCAAAATCTCCGCGGCGTCGTCGTCCGCGCCGATGGTGACGGCCTTGCCCTGGGCCAGGTCACCCGCCTTGACCTGGCTGGGGTCCTTGCCCTCTGCGAGAACCTTCACGACGATGTCCCGGTCGGTGAGCACACCCTTGAGCTTCTCGTCCGTGCCGCAGATCGGCAGCGAACCGACCTTCAGCTGGGCCATCTTCTTCGCGGCTTCGAGCACCGTCTCGTTCGCTCCGACGCACGTCGCGTCCGCCGTCATGATGTCGCGAGCCTTCGTCATCTGCCGTACTCCTTCGTCCTCGTCTGCACGGGTGCGAGCCACGCCCGCTCACACCGGGCCGGCCACGGGCCTATGGGTGCCCCCTTGCCCCCGCCCGTTAACGGTATTCATCCCACAACCACCCCCCAGGCCATGGACCGCCCCCGCAGTTCGGTCTGCTGGAGTAGCCGCCCATCATCACCCGCACGTGGCGTCACTCTCACGTGGCTCAACGTGCGCCCTGGTCACGGCTAGGGTTAATCCGGCGGATCAGGCTGTACGAGGTGGGCATCACCGGAAATCGCAGATATGCATGCCAGCCCCCGCGACCGCGGCATGATCCGCCGGACACACCCTAGTGCTGCTCCGCGGAAGT
>NZ_JAGGOW010000161.1 GCF_018614135.1 Streptomyces sp. ISL-66 | reverse complement strand
AGAAACGGACTTAACGTCCACTAAGAAGTCATCTCATTTGGATGGTTCGGTAGGCTGTCGGTCGTGGGGATTGTTGAGCGGCTGGTGCCGGATGAGTTGTGGGTGTTGTTCCAGCGGGTGGTGCCGGAGGCTCCGTCGAGGCCTCAGGGTGGTGGTCGACGTCGGCACACGGTGATCGCGAGGTGCTGGCTGCGATCGTGTTCGTGGCCACGTCGGGCTGCACGTGGCAGCAACTGCCCACAGCTTCGTTCGGGCCGTCGGGGGCAACGGCTCACCGGCGGTTTTCCGAATGGAGCAAGGCCCGGGTGTGGGCCAAGCTCCACCGCCTGGTCCTCGATGAGCTCGGCGCCCGCGGTGAGCTGGACTGGTCGCGCTGCGCGATCGACTCGGTGAACATGAGGGCCGGGCCCTGAAAAGGGGGACCTGACAGGTCCGAATCCTGTAGACCGGGGCAAGTTCGGCTCGAAGATCCACTTGATCACGGACCGGACCGGTCTGCCCCTGTCCGTCGGAATCTCGGGGGCCAACCTGCACGACAGTCAGGCCCTCGAGCCCCTCGTCCGGGGCATTCCGCCCATCCGCTCACGCCGCGGCCGCCGACGGCGCAAGCCCGGAAAGCTCCACGCGGACAAGGGCTACGACTATGCCCACCTGCGGCGATGGTTACGTGGGCGCGGTATCAAGCACCGCATCGCCCGCCGAGGCGTCGAGTCTTCACAGCGTCTGGGCCGCCACCGCTGGGTCGTCGAACGCACCATGGCCTGGCTCGCCCGGATGCCGCCGTCTCCACCGCCGCTACGAACGCAAAGCCGAGCACTTCCTCGCCTTCCCCAGCATCGCCTGCACCCTCATCTGCTACCGCAGACTCGCCAAATGAGCTGGCTTCTAGGGAAACAGCGCTCGCAGCACTGAACGCCGGCGTCGCACTCCACGACGTCGAGCACTGGGCAGGGCTCGACCCCGTCAGCACGGACGAGGACGACCAGTAGCCGGGGGCGGCCCGGAAGCAGGCGCAGCGGGCGTAGATACCGCATCCGGCGCTCCCACACGAGCAGAATAGGCATACCCGGGCAAAGGTGTTGGTGACGGGTAGGTGACTCAGCTACGTCGTTCGTTCACCTTCGGCCTCGGGTGGGACTTTGATGTTTGAATCGGGTAGGCGGTGCAGATGGGTTTATATTTTGCGTGTAGATAACCCTGGGTAGTCGGCTTCTTTTGGTACTGCTCGCCGGAATCACCGCGAGTGCCATGTTACCGATTAAGTGAGACTGTCTATACGTCCTGTAGCACGCAGGAGGCGCTCATGAGATTTGACTTGAGTCGGCACCGTCGTAAGTTGCGCAGGCGTCGGGCACTGGCCCGTTGGGCGCCTCGATCGGTTATCCACCGGATGTTCGTGCGGCTTTCGGTGGGGGCCCTGCGACTGACAGCTTGGGGCGTGCGTCGGGCGTTTCGGCACGTGTTGCGTGCCGCGTTTCATGCGGTGCTGCCCCGCGGCCTTTGAGGACGGGACGTGGGCCCGTCGCGGTTCACTTGAAGACGGACCGTTGTTGGCGAACGCTCTGCGTGCCGACGGCGGACCTTGAGTGTTGGGCAGGCACCCGTGCACGCGCGGAGGCTGTCCAGCAGCGCAGCGTTCCTGACAGAATCAGCAATGCCGCTGGCAGCTTCGGCCCTGCCGCACGGCTGGCTCGCATGACACGCGACATAGTGATGGAGTGATTACCAAACGCGACAAGGCAGCTGGCGGCGTCCCAGATGGCGGCCCTTCGCAACCCGACGAAGAGGCACAGGTCATCGTGGTGGGGGCGGGGCCGGCCGGTTCTGCCGCTGCAGTGCACCTGGCGCGTGCGGGCGTGGACGTGTTGCTGCTGGAGAAGAGCGACTTCCCCCGGGAGAAGGTGTGCGGCGACGGGCTGACGCCGCGGAGCGTGAATCAGTTGGTGCGGATGGGTGTCGACATCAGTGCACCGGGCTGGATGCGCAACAAGGGCATGCGGTGGGTGTGCGAGGGCAACCAGGTGGAGCTGGACTGGCCGCGGCTGGGCAGTCTTCCCGACTTCGGGCTCACCCGCACCCGCCATGACTTCGACGACCTGCTGGCCGCTCATGCGCGTACTGCCGGAGCGCGTCTGCGCACCGGGGTGAAGGTGACGGCCCCGCTGACCGACCGGGCGGGCAACATCACCGGGGTGGCTGCCTCTCGCGGGCCGGGAGGGGAGCCCGCCCATTACCGGGCGCCGCTGGTCGTCGCGGCCGATGGCGCCTCCGCGCGGACTGCGCTGGCTCTTGGCCTGGAACGTGATGCGAGTCGGCCCGTCGGGGTGGCGGCCCGCCGCTACTACCGCAGCGAGGCCCGCACGAACGACCCGTACCTGGAGCTATGGGCCGATCTGCGCTGCCCGCGCACCGGGCTGGATCTGCCGGGGTACGGCTGGGTGTTCCCGCTCGGTGATGGACGCGTCAACGTTGGTCTCGGTACTTTGCCGCAGCAACGGCGGCGTCGGCCGGTGGACCTGAGGGAGGCCTTGGAGCACTGGCTGGCCCGCCTGCCCGCGGATTGGGGGCTGCGGGAGGAGAATGCGGACTCGCCCCTGCGCAGCGCGCCCTTGCCAATGGGATTGAACCGGCGGCCGCAGTACCGGCGGGGTCTGTTGCTGGTCGGGGACAGCGCCGGCATGGTCAGTCCGTGGAGCGGTGAGGGCATCGCCCAGGCGTTGGAGGCCGGGGAGGTGGGCGCGGAGATCATCGCTTTGGCCTTGGCCCGGCCGGCAGGGCCACGGCGGGAACACGCACTGGAGCAGTACCCGGCGGAGATCCAGCGCCGCTGGGGACGCTACTACCGTCTAGGGAACCTCGCCGGTGATCTCCTGTTCTCCCGGTACGGCTTCCGGCCGATCCTCCACCCCCGCGTGATGGCCTCGCCCCCGCTCCTGCGTGCCTTGGCCCGCCTGCTCACCGCCGTGACGGACGAGCCGGCCCACGACAGGATCGACGCCATCCTGCACACCCTTTTGCGCCTGGTCCCAGCGCCGCGGCGGTAGGACGACCCCAATCCCCGGCACCCGATGTCCGGCGTAGTCCGAAGTGCGGTCATGTCGTCGCTCTCCGGCTCCACGGCAGCAGTTCGCGGCCGGCCGCAGCTCGCGCTGCGAGAGGGCCGAAACTCGTGGAGGGCAGGCGGGCCGACAGCCGGAGGCAGCCGGCCGCCGGTACGTTGAGGCGCCTATTGATCGAGGCGCGGACAAAAGCGGTTGTTTCCAAAGAGGAGGGCACCCGGCCTGATTCGCTGATTTCACGGTGGTGCATGCTGGCGAGATTCCCCAGCTCCGTGTCCGTCAACGGACTCTCCAGGGCCGCGAGGGCCGTGTCCCCGTGTTGGCCGGTACTGGCCGGCACCAGCAGTACCCGGGCTCGCGCAGGAACCGGCCGCGAGCAGACAGGTCGCGTGGCATCGGCGCCACGCCGGGACGGCCGGGCAATCGGAGAAGTCGTGGGTGGGAGCGGGGGCGGCGTAAACGCTTGTCGCGCCGGTTATCGTGACGACGAGGGCGGCGGCGAGGGCGAGGGCGGCGGCGGTCTTCTTCATGGCTCATGCGGTGAAGCGCCGCGCCCGGTGACGCTTGGTTGCCCCTGGCATGTCCTCAGGCACGTCAGGGCCCGGCCCGACGGCCTCTTCGGTCTCCACCGCACGAAACGGCTCCCCCTCTCGGAGCGGAGCCGTTTCATGTGCTTGGCGGTGGCGGTCGGCGATGGCCCGGTTGTCGTGTACGCGCTGCCGAGCCAGACGCGGAAGGGCTATGGGTGGGTGGTGCCGACGGGCGCATCGCTGGTGTCGGGGGCCCGTCTCAGGTCCGGGGTGGGAGGAGGGGCCCGAGCGGGCCGAGGTCGAGGTTGAGGTCTTCCAGCGTGTAGCCGTGCTCGGCGCACAGGTCGGCCAGGCGGTCGTGGAGGGCCAGGAGTGTGGCTCCGAGCTCCTCCTCCTGTTCGTCCGTGAGGTCCCCGTTGTCTACGCGGCGTAGGGCTTGGCGTTCGATGAGCTGGCGTAGGAGTTCGACGAGGGTGAGGACGAGTTTGAGGAGGTCCTCTTCCACGGTGTCGCGGTCGGTGTATAGGTGGTGTGCCGCGCGTGGGGGTGTCTCGTGCGGTGTGGGCGGTGCCTGCAGAAGCCGGAAGGCCTGTGTCATCCGGTCGCCGACATCTCGCAGGGCCCGCGACGGGGAAGGGGGCTGGTCGGGGTGTTGTCCTGGGCGTTCGCTCATGTCCCGCGCTTTCCCTGGGGTGCCCGCGGAGGCGTCTCAGAGCTGACGGAGACGATGAGAGCGCGCAGTGAGATACGGACGAGGTCGATGTCGGCGATGGACAGGACGATGTCGCCGGTGATGACCACTCCGCCGCTGAGCAGTCGATCCAGGAGGTCGACCAGCGCTACCTGGCGCTCGGGCAGCGGTTCTGCGTGCTCGGCGATGGTCATGAGCTGCGCCCCTCCGCAGGGTTCGGGGCTGGATCCTGGCGAGGGGACATGGCGAAGGAGTAGGGCGCCCACGGTCCTGTCACATCGACACGGACGCCGTCGATGGCTGCCGCGGCCTCTTCGAGGTCGGCTTTGAACCGCTGCGCATACTCGTTGGGAACGAGGTAGGCGTCGTTGAGAACGTTCTCCGCGGAACCGGCCAGGGCGCCGCGCTGGGCCGGGTGGCGTACGCGCTGCGAGGCGTAGCGGGAGGCGATGGCTTCGATGGTTGCGGCGGCTTGCTGCGCTTGCCCGTACGTGGCTTCCAGGGCGTTGTGCTGGGCTTTGCGGCGTTGGAGGTATGCCTTGCCAGGTGTACTGGCAGTGCCGGCGTCGATGGCGGGGTCGGGGTCGGGGTCGGTCGGGGGCGTGGTGGGGGCGAGGTAGATTTTCACGCCGAATTCGGTGTGGGCGGTGAGCTGGGTGAGTCTTTCGGCGAGCGTTGTGTGCTGCTCGGTGAGGGCCTGGCGGGCGCGGTCGTCGTCCTGGTAGACGGTGGCCATCCGCAGAGGCAGGACCGTGGTGTGGGCGGTGAGTTTCTGTACGACGTCGTGGTGGGCGCGGGCGACGTTCTCGAGCCACTCCAAATCCTCGAAGTGGTGCTTGAGTGCGCTTTCGTTGAAGTCTGCGGCGGGAACGTGACTGGTGGCGAAGGCGAGGGGTGGTGGGGTGTCGTCGGGGCCGGTTTCGGTCGCTGTGGTGACGTAGAGGACGGGCGCTCCGTGGATTCCGCGGAGGTCTGTCATGGCGTCGCGGAGGTGTGGGTCGAGGCGGGCCGCGGCGTAGACGTAAGTGAAGGTGTCCTCGGATGTGTTCATCGCCGTCATCTCCGAGTGGACCCGCCACCCGTGTGGCGTGTGCGGGGTGCAGGTTCCTCATCTGCGGTCACTGGCGCCTGTTGGCCGTCGGGGAGTTCGCGGCGCAGTGCTTCCAGTTCGGCGCGCAGGCGGCGGTTTTCCTGTTCGAGGGGGCTGCCGGTGTGCCGGGAGGAGAGCGAGGGGTCGTGTTCCCACCAGTCGATGCCCATCTCTTTCGCCTTGTCCACGGAGGCGACCAGGATCCGCAGCTTGATGGTCAGCAGTTCGATGTCGAGGAGGTTGATGCGGATGTCGCCGGCGATGACGATGCCTTTGTCCAGGACTCGCTCCAGGATGTCGGCGAGGCTGGAGGTGCTCTGCCCGTACGGCATGGGGGCAGCGCGGGACGGGAAGGAGCCCAGTCGACTGGGTAGTGGTTCGGACACGATGGCCCTCGCTTCCCCTCAGGGAAATCGTTGGTGGAATTCTGCGATTTCTGTCAGCCGGTCGATGAGCTCGTCCTCCCGGCGGTCGAAGGTGTCCTGGTCGATTTCGCCGCTTACCAGACGGCGTTCGAGGTCGGCGAGCTCGCGCCATACCGGCGCCGGGTCGTAGTACTCGTCTTCGGCCTTTTCAGCGACCCGCTGGGCGGCCCATACGACGGCACGCACGGGTGCGGCGGGGAGCGTGAGCAGATAGGTCAGCAGTCCCATGGTCCGCGTCCTCCTTCCCTCGGGTGGCGGGCTTTGCGGTGGTCACTGCACGAAGCTGTACGGGGGCAGGGGGCCGGTGATCCGGAATTCGACGCCGCCCTTGATCTGGCTGGCTAGGCCGGCGTGCACCGCCAGCAAGTCGTCCTTTCGTTCGTGGGGGACCAGGAGCGACAGGTTGAGGAAATCAGGACTGGAGGGCGGGTGGGCGGCGTGTTCCCGGGCGTAGGGAAGCAGCGTCTGTAGCAGTCCTGCGGCCAGCTCGTCCTGGCGTTCCTGTACGTCGCGGGCGACGAGTTCGCCCAGGGCGAGAGGTAGCTGCGGATCCTGCTCGCCGGCCCGGATCCGGTCGTTGAGTGCCCTTGCTTCGGGGGAATCGTGCAGGACCTCGCGCAGCAGTTCTTCCTCGTCCTGCTGGGAGGCTCGCACGTGGTACTCGGCGCAGCCGTCGAGTCGCTTGAGGGAGGCGAGGTAGTTGTCGGTGTTCTCCTCCAGGACTTGTCGGACGGCCTGGTCGTCGGCGGCGACGTAGCCGAACTGCAGCGGCAGAACCACTGCGGCGGCCATGAGTCGCTCTTGCACCTTCTGGTGGACTTGGAGGTCGCGGCGCTTGGGTCGGATTTCTTCGGAGACGTCGCTGACCACTGCGGACAGGGGTCCGGCGTGGATGGTGCGCAGGGGTGCGGGGTGGGAGCCCACCCCGGTGAGGCCGTCGAGGCGGTGGGGGTGGTCCTTGGCGGTGATCGCGTACACGTAGAGCGCCATCGGTTACTCCTTTTCCCGGCGCACCGGGCGCCGGGCGGGACGCCGGCGCCTGGGGGCGGCCTCCTCCTCTTCGAGCTCCTCCTCCTCGGGTTCGTTCGATTTGGCGGAGCGGCCGGTCAGGGATTCGGTGACCGCATCGACGGCTCCGCTCAAGGCGCCCTTGGATTTGCCGTGGGCCCCGCCTTCCATCATGGTTCCTACGACTTCGGGCAGCTGGGCGGGTGCCTTGCGGCCTGCTTCCAGGTCGAGCCGGTTGCATGCCTCGGCGAAACGCAGGTAGGTGTCGACGCTGGCCACCACGATGCGGGCGTCGATCTTGATGAGTTCGATGCCCACCAGTGAGATGCGGACGAATACGTCGATGACTAGACCGCGGTCGAGAATGAGCTCCATGACGTCGTAGAGACTGCCTGAGCTGGGCCCGCCCCTGCTTACACTGCTGCCGCTCTGCGGCACCATGGTCATGGCGCCTCCTTTCGCTGGCGGCCTGGGATTCAGGTCGGCCGGTCGATCATTCCTCGGCTGTAGCGGCGGGTCCGTTCGTAGGAGACCAGTTGTCCGTCCGGACTCAGGGCGACCTTGTAGCTGGCCATGACGCTGGTCGTGTCGGGGATGCGTTCGAGTTCCACTACCTCCACCTGTGCTTCCCAGCCCTCCTCGGTCGGCTTGAGGGAGGAGACGGAGTCAGGTGTCCTGCCGAGGAGTTGAGAGAGCTGTCCGGCCGCGGAGCGCATCGCGGACGCCGCGTCGGGGATCCCGGCCGGCCGTCGCTTGGCGGGCGTGGGACGTGTCGGCGGCCTGTCCGGTCTCTCGGTGTCGTCGGCCGTGAGGGGGCGGACTCTGCGCGGACGTGCCGGTTCTGCAGCGGCCATAGGTCACTCCACTGAAGTAACACCACTTGCCCAATACAATGTCATCATATATGGAGATATCTCCCGGCTCGGGGGTAGGCGGTTCTCAGACCGCCTGAGCGGGGTGGTCCTCCCTGTGCCGGCAGCACATGAGCGCCGGCCTGTCCGCAGACCCGGAGTTTCCTGGGCGGCGATGAAGACTGCGAGCGCCCGGGTGAAGGGACCGAAGCTCATGCAGGACACGACCAAAATCGCGCTCGCGGCCGCCGTGGCCGGGGGCTATGTACTGGGACGCACCAAGAAGGGCCGCCTCGCGTTCACCATGGCGACCTATCTCGCCGGGCGGCGGTTCGGTCTCGAGCCGGGCCAGCTCATGACACAGGGCCTGACCAAGCTCAAGGAGACGCCGCAGTTCGCCGAGATCAGCGACCAGCTGCGCGGCGAGGCCTTGGACGCGGGCAAGAAGGCACTGGGCGCCGCTGCCAACCGCAAGCTCGCCGACCTCGCCGGATCCCTCCACCAGCGGACGCTGGGGCTGAGCAGCACGCAGCAGGACGACGACGAGGAGGAGCCAGCCGAGTACGAGGACGAGTACGAGTACGAAGACGAAGGCCAGGACGAAGACCAAGAGGGCTCCGCCGAGCCGGAGGACGAGGAGGAAGAGGAGGAAGAGGAAGAAGAAGAGCCGGAGGAAGAAGAGGAGGAGGCGTACGAGGAGGAGGCATACGAGCCGGAGCCCGAAGAGGAGGAAGAGGAGGAAGAGGAGGAAGAGGAGGAAGAGACTCCACCGCCGCGAAAGCGCGGCCGGCCTCCCACGCGGTCTCGTTCCGGCGCCGCCTCCGACGCGCCCGCTCGCAAGAGCGCGCGCCGTGCGAGCACGTCCGCGCCGACGGCTCCCGCCAGGAAAACTGCGGCGAAGAAGACCGCGGCAAAGAAGGCCCCTGCCCGGTCCGCGGTGGCCAAAAAGACCGCACCGGCCAAGACCAGCGCTCGATCGGCAGCCGCCAAGAAGGCTCCACCCTCCAAGAGCACCGCCAAGAAGACCGCCGGCAGCAGCGCGGCAAAGAAGCCCGCAGCGAAGAAGACCACTCGCGGTCCCGCTGGCAAGACAGCGGCCAAGAAGACCGCGGCGCGCACTCCCGCACGCAAGACAGCCGCCAAGAAGACCGCGGCGAAGAAGACGGCGGGCCGCAAGCCGTCCACGCGGAGGTAGGCCATGGCTAAGTCAGACCGTGCCCACGGGCAGGAAGACAAGTCGGGGCTGGACCAGCTCGTCGAGGAGCTGACCGCATTCCTGGGCGCCCAAGCCGGACAGCTCGCGGACAAGGCATCGGACAAACTCGGGGACGTCACCGACCAGCTCCAGGATGTCGCCGACGGCAGCGGGAAGCTGTCCGACGTCGCCGGCATCGGGGGACGGATGGTGCAGGGCGACTCGCCCCTGAAAGCGATGGTGGGACAGGGTCTCGGTGGCCTGAAAGACAAGGTGACCGACGCCGCCTCCAACCTGTTCGGCAAAGGAAAGAAGGGCCGCAAGAGCGGCGGCAAGGTCGTCAACATCGTCGAGTTCATCGACGTGGGCCTGCCCCTACGTACTGTGTACGACCACTGGACGCAGTACGAGGACTTCAGCGGGTTCGCCAAGGGGGTGCGCGACGTCTCACGTAATGACGACACCACCAGCGACTGGAAGGTGAAAGTTGGCCCCTCCACGCGCGGATTCAAGGCCACCGTCCAGGAGCAGGTTCCCGACGAGCGGATCGTGTGGACCTCCGAGGGCGCCAAGGGAACCACACGCGGCTGCGTCAGCTTCCACGAGCTCGCTCCGTCCTTGACCCGGATCGTCGTCGTCGTCGAGTACTACCCCTCCGGGCTTTTCGAGAAGACCGGCAACCTCTGGCGCGCACAGGGCCGCCGCCTGCGTCTGGACCTCAAGCACTTCCTACGGCACGTCTCCCTCACCACCGACGAGCCCGAAGGCTGGCGCGGCGAAATCCGCGACGGCGAGGTCGTCCTCACCCACGAAGAGGCCCTGGAACAAGAGGGCGAGGAGGAAGACGAAGACACGGATGAGGAAGGCCGCGAGTACGAGGAGGCCGAGTACGAGGAGGGTGAAGAAGGCGACGAGGCCGAGGAGGACGAAGAACCTCAAGAGGACGAGGAACCCGACGGCCCGTACGCCGATGAGGAGGAGGAATACGAAGACGAGGAGGAGGCGGCTGAGGAAGACGCAGACGATGAGGCCGAGAAACCACACCGCCGCCGTCGGCGACAGCGCCAGTAGCCGTGGATTCGCGGAACTCGCAGAAGGGCCGACCCAACGGTCGGCCCTTCTCTTCTCAGCGGCCAGCTCGCCTCTCCGCGCGCTGCCGGTCAGTGCTTCAACGTGTCCTTGACTTTCTGAGCGGCCTGCTTCGCGTCGCCTGCCGTCTGCTCGCGGGCGCCCTTCGCCTCCAGGCTCTCGTTTCCGACAACCCGGCCGGTGGTCTCCTTCACCTGGCCTTTGGCCTTCTTGGCCACATTCTTGGCCTTCTTGCCTGCCGCCATCTCGTCACCTCCCACGCCACTGCACAGCGGGTTTGAAGAGCTCCCGCTCCCCTACCCGCCAGCACGCCGCGTAAGCAAATTATCTACCCAAAAGCTGATTTTATCGTCCGCTGAACTCCGCTCGGTTCCGCCGACGTGGGAAAACTGCGGCACGACGCAGAGCCTTGCGCCCGGGGGCAGTATGCCGGCGACCAGCGGCTTCCGACATGGCAGTGGCCGGCTCGCATCGCGGTGGAAGGTCACACCGCGATGCGAGCCTGCTACGCGCCGAACGCGCTCCGCCTCGGTGTGATCTCCCCGGGGGAAAGGCGCAACGAAGCGCAGGTGTGAATCGCGTCCCCCAGGGGCAGGAGCCGACCGCCGCTCAGCGAGGCGGGCGCTGCCCGATGCCCTCCCGCGCTGCCGGCGACCGGAAAGGACGGCGTGAAGCCACAGCCGACGCCTGGAGATCACATGAGCTGGACATCCTGGACCACCCGCGGCGTTTTCGCCGGGCGGGGCGGAGTGAAAACCGACGAAGCCGGTCCCATCATCGGGGAAATAGACGTTCACACCACGTGGACCGAAGCTGACGGAAAGGCGCACGTGACCGTCCAGTACAGCGGTGCGTCGGAATGGTTCACGATGTCGGGCAGTCCAGTTCCGTGCCCCAGCGCCGACGGAAGCCGCCTGCTGCACGATGCCGTCCTCGAGGCCGTAGGTGCCGGAGGCGCGGCTACCGTCCCGCGCAGCGATGTCGTCAGCTGACCGTGCGACCCCGTCCTTGAAGTAATTCCGCCGGCGTGCACCGGATGACTGGCTCGCAGGCTCCTCCTGCGGTTCCCGGCCGCCCGGGCATGCGGACTCCGCTGAGCGGCGGGCGGTGGTGGCCGCGTACGTCGATTGAGTTACGGCGGGGCTGGTCTCACCCGCCGCAGGTGCCCGTTGCCGGCTCACAGGGCGCGGGTGACCGTGACCAGGACGGTAACGGGTCCACTTGTGCCGTGCTGGGTGAGGTAGGCCGTGACCGCGATCCCCACGTGTTCGCGTACCTGTCGGGCGACGTCGGCTACTCGGTGGTCAGCGTGCAGGATGCAGCGCACTTCGACCTGCCAACCGTCTTCCGACGAGAGTGCGGAGCGAATGCCGACTGATGTGGGGGGTGAGGTGGCTTTCGCGCCTGTCACAGCGTGCTTTGTCCGAGAGGCAGCGAGGGCCAGCCGCTCGGTGAGGGAGGGCTGGAGTGCGGCTACGCCTGGTACGGCGAGGGCAGCCCGGGCTGCGGCCAGGTGCACGCCTTCGCGGTCAACGGCGGCAGTCATGTGTCGCTTCTCGCAGATTGTTCGCCACCGGAGAGGTGGGCTGGGTCCAGGACGGCGATGACCGTGAGGTCGACGGCGGTGACGGCGAGGCCGATGATGTGGTGAGCCGCGTGGAAGACGGCTTGGCGTACTTCTTCGGCCCGATCCAGCAAGGGCCGGTCGAGTGCGGCGGCGATCGTGATGGCGACGACGTGCAGGGCGTCGTCGCTTTCAGTGGGGGTGAGGCGGCAACTGGCAGCGCGGGCTCCGGCAACGCTGTCGGCCGCTCGGCGCAGTAGCTTCGCTGCGGCGCTTTCGGCGATGCGCAGGTCGTGGGCGGCGTCGTCCAACAGCAGCATGGCACCCAGTCGTATCTCGGCGCGGACCGCGTTGATGACCCGGTTGGCGAGGGCGTGACTGTCGGGCTGTTCCTCGGCGCGCAGAGCACAGGTAGCCCGGTCCAGGGCTGTCAGCCCTTCGACAGCTTGTCGGCAGAAGGCACAGTGGCTGAGGTGTGGGTCTGCCGCCTGCGCGGCGGGGTTGCGGGCCTGTTCCCAGGCGCGGCCGAGGGGGCGTCCGCAGGGGAGAAGTTCAGCGCCGGCAAGCAACTCGGCGTCGGAACCCAGGGGCGCCGTGGCCTTCGCGGCTTCTCCCGTTGCAAGCTCGTTGCCGAAGGTGCGGTGTGGGTCGTCTAGCGCCATGGGCGCATCGCCTCCGTCAAAGTGCGTCGTGCGCGAAAGAGCCTGCCACGCACCGTTTTCTCGCTGGTTCCCAGCAGGTGGGCGATCTCTTCGTAATGCAGGCCGTGCAGCTCCCGCAGCACCCAGCACGTGCGCAGCTCGGGGCTCAGTTCCGAGAGCGCTCGCGCCAGGGCGGCTGTGGCGGCGTCCGTCTCGGCGACTCGGGGCGGTGAGCTGCCCGCATCCGCTGCCACAGGCTCGGGGACGCTGTCCAAGGGCGCGGGATGGGGTCGGCGGCGCAGGGTGTTGAGACAGCGGTTGGTGACAATCCGGTACATCCATGTGCCGAACGAGGCACGGTGGCGGAATTCCGGCAGCTGTCTCCAGGCGCTGAGGAGAGCCTCCTGGACGGCGTCTTCGGCGTCTGCCCGATTGCCGAGCAGGTGCAGGGCGAGGGCGAGCAGGCGGCTGCTGTGCCGGCGGACCAGGACGGCGAAGGCGTCTTCGTCCCCTTCGCCGGCGCGTACTGCCAGCATGCCGTCAGTCAGGGCCACCGCACTGTCCTGGCCGCCGGTGCCGTCGGCGACCGGCGTCGGCCTGAGCGGGAGGTCTGTGTCGTGTGGGGGCGGGGGTCTGGTCCGGTGGCGCATCGCCCCTCGCTTTCTTCGGGGAACGGTCTCGCGGCCGCGTACGCACTTTTCGATGGTATGCGGTGCTGACCGCACAAACGGGGTGAGGAACGCGCCTGTGCGGTGTCTAAGCATTCGAGGGCACCTTACTGGCGCCCGGATGGACACCCTGGGGAGGTCCTCATGTCGGACACCATCAACCCCACCACGGGCGGGAGCGATCCTGGGTCAAGCCCTGCGGGCAAGGCTCTGCAGGGCCACAGCGGCGCTGGGACGGCGCCCGAGACGCGGGGCCGAACGACCATATCCGACAGCGTGGTCGAAAAGATCGCGGGAATGGCCACCCGCGAGGTCCCGGGCATCCACAGTCTGGGCACCGGAATGGCCCGCACGCTGGGGGCCGTGAAAGACATGGTCCCGGGCAGACGTCCCAGTGTGAGCCGCGGCGTCAAAGTGGAGGTCGGCGAACGTCAGACCGCCCTCGATCTCGAGGTGGTCGTCGAGTACGGCGTAGCCATCGTGGACGTCGCAGGTGACGTCCGCACCAACGTCATCACAGCTGTGGAACGCATGACCGGGCTAGAGGTCGTCGAGGTGAACATCACCGTCGATGACGTCCACCTGCCCGACGAGGAGGACGAAGAGGAGGGCGAGAGCCGCGTGCAATGACGCCCTCGCAACCTGCCCGCCCGCGATCCGCACGGGGCAGAAACAGGTCGACGTGAAAAACAGGTGAGTGAAATGAGCGCAGCAACAGTAGGCCTGCTGGCCGGCATGGCTCTGGGCTTCGCCGCATTCTTCGGCGGTTTCTGGGCCTTCCTCCTCGTTGCCGTTCTGGGCGCCGTGGGTCTGGTAGTCGGTCTCATGCTGCAAGGTGACCTGGAGATGTCCGACTTCGTGCACCCCCGGGAACGGCGGTGACCTCGCAGCCTGCCCCCGCTGCGCCGCGGGGAGAAGCCGATACAACGACCTCGGCGGTGGTACCGGCCGCCCAACGCGGAGCCACGGTGATCCCCGAGAAAGTCGTGGCCCGCATCGCGGTCCGCGCCGCTCAAGAGGCTCTGGCCAGGCACGCGCACACCTCACCCGCTCCTGGAAAGTTGACCTCTCCACGCGCTTCGGTCTCGGCCAAGGACGGCGTCGCCCGCCTGGGCCTGTCCCTGGACCTGCCCTACCCCGCAGACCTCGCCGTCGCCGCCCGCAGCGTGCAGCAATACGTCAGCGAGCGGGTGTCCCAGCTGACCGGGATGAGGGTCTCGGAAGTCACCTTGGCCGTCGAGCACCTGGTTCCCTCCGGCGACTTGCAGAACAGGCGTGTGCAGTGAACAGATAGGCCGCGCCGCCAAAAGGAGAGCCCGCATGAAGCAGAACGGAGTATCTCCAGCACAGCCGCAACAGCCCATCGGGGCCGGAGCCACGTCCCGCACCGTAGGGCTCGCCCTACCGCCTTCGCCCGCCACGAAGCCCGCGGATATCACACGCCACCTGGTGCCCCGTCGCCCGTGGTCCGCACGCCGGATACCCGCCGCGCTGGCAGCTCTGGTCATCGCGGCCGGGGTCGCTACTCTCCTGTTCGACGTCGTCAGGGTCCGCGCCGGCCACTACGCCGCTGCCTGGCGTACGCGCCTGGCCCATGAGTTGGCCACCCGTCCGCTGGATGACATCTGGATGCAGATAGGCGGCGCGGGCATCGCCATCCTCGGCCTTTGGCTGGTCGTTTTGGCCGTCACGCCGGGTCTACGCCAGCAACTGCCTCTGCAATCCTCCGACACTCACGTGCGGGCCGTACTGGACCGCGACGCAGCGGTCCTCCTTCTGCGGGATGCCGCCATGCGCGTCCCCGGCGTCAGCGGGGCAAGGATCCGCATCGGGCGCAGCCGCATCTCGGCGCGCGCGGACGTGCGCTTCCGCGCCCCCGCCGACGTCAGAGCCGATCTTCTGATCGCTCTGCAAGAGCAACTCGAACGGCTTGCCCTGGCCCGCCCGCCGCGGCTCGACATCCGGGCACGTCCCTCCCGAAAGTGACCCGCCCGCCCACGCGCACGGGCGAGTAGAAGACAGGAAACGGATCTCATGAGGAAATCCGCGATCAACCGCATCCTGCTGGCCTTGGCAGGCATCGTCCTGCTGGGCGCAGGCATCCTGATTCTGGCGGGCGGCTTCGATGTGTACCAGCGGTGGCAGCTGGCACCCCCTACCGGCTGGCCGCTGACTCATCGCGATGCCGTCCTGCTCTCCGCCGCCGACCGCACCCGCTGGACGAGCGAGGGATGGTGGTGGCCCGCGGCTATCGCCGCCTTGGCCCTCGTCTTCCTGCTGGCCCTGTGGTGGCTGCTGGCGCAACTGCGCCGCACCCACCCCGGCCACATCTCACTGGGGGGACCAGCAGCGGTGGACGATGTGGAGCTGCGGGAGCGCGCCCTGAGCGATGCTCTGGCCGCCGACATCCGCCGGCAGCCCGGCGTGACTCGGGCGCGGGCCCGGATGGTCGGCTCGCCGAGCCACCCCGCAGCCCATATCGATGTCACACTCAGCCCCGACAGCGAGCCCCGTTCCGTCGTGCAGTCGCTGTGCGACGGTCCGCTGGCACGCGCCCGGCAGTCCACCGGCCGCAGCCGACTCCCCGCCAGAGCGCAGTTGCGGGTGACCCCGCACAAGCCGCATCGCGCCGAATGAGATCTACTCGGCCGTCTCGGTTGCGCGGGAGCCGACACCACGTGTGTCCGGAAGGCTCCTCCGATGCATCCCGTTGACGCCGAAGGGCGTGCCTGCGACCACGGCTCTCCAAAAGCCCCATTGCCGGCATCCACGATGAACCCGCGCGCTACTCACACCCCCCGGCATGCCCCATCTCGAGTGGGCCCTGGCGGGATGCACGCGACAATCTCCCTCTTGAGGTTCGTCCGTTAACTGCGCGGATGCGGACACCGATGCGACGGCACCGCCGCCAATGCCGAGGGCCCCATCGGGAAGTCCGATGTGTGACATGGGTGTTCCCAGCGTGGTGGCTGCCGCGTGTTCGTGGAGCGTGCTGACAGCATCGATGACGTCAGCATCTCCATCGCCGCGGTCATCGAGGGCAAGTCGCCGGACGGCGCAGAACGGCTGCGGGTCCGCTGTCGTGGCACCGGCCGCTGGCCGCCCCGCCGAATTCAGCGGAGCAGCGTCACCGCCAGCGCTGCCGCGACCGTGCAGGTCGACACGAACAGCATTGGAACGCGACCCCAGCCCGGGAGCGCCGAGCATCGCCGCGCACGCGACGGATTACCCGCCTTGAAATCGTCCACGCGCCACTAACTGGCGATCCGGTTTCCGCGCCACGGGCTGGACGGAGAACGCAACGCGAACGTAACCGGCCCGCCCGCTCCAGCGCCCGCTGCGCCCATCAGGCCGGCTGAGGGCACCGTACGTCCGGACCCTTAACCCAAATACGCCGAGCAATGCCACCATGCACCACGGCCCACACCAACGGGCCCAGCTCCGGTCAGACCGAATCACGGAGCTCCCGCATCCCGGCCCACGACCCGCTCCGAGCGAGCACGCGCCCGAACCGATCCATGTCCGTAGGCCCAGCGATCGAACGGTGAACGTCAAAGGCCACCCTCCGGGCCGCCGTCGGCTGGGCCGCGACGCTCACGGGTCGAGCAGGGGCAGACCCAAACAGCAAGGCCTCGAGGAACACCCAGCGGCCGACTGGAACCCGGCCCGAGATCAGCGACTGCAGAACCCGGCCGCTCATCGCCCTCCCGAGTGGCCCTGCCGGCCCAACCGCCCCGAGCAGCCGCGCAGACTCCTGAAATTGCTTGATCGGGCAGTCAATCCCGGCCGCTCCAATCGTTTCGGGGCCGTCCTTGGGGGCAGACCCGTGAGAGATGGAGTACGAGCGGACGCGCACGGGGCGTGCGCCACCTCCACGCCCCCTCGGAGCGCACGGCCCCCCCCAATCTCTCCGACGGTAACGAGGGCGGTTCAGGAAGCTGTTCCGGCCCGGACCAGGGGAGAAGGCAGGACCCACCAAGAGGATCGACATGAGTGCCAGCGAGAAGGCGAAGGCTCAGATCGAGCAAGCTGCCGGGAGGGCAGTGCGGAGAGTAGCCCATGCGATGGGCAAGGAAACCATGGCCGCCAAGGGCGCCGCTTTGGAAGCCCGGGGCAAGGGCCGGGCTTCCAAAGAGAAGGGCAAGGACAGGTTCCGTTGACTGGTTCCTCTTTGGGAGATGAGGCGGGCCCGGATGACGTTCCTCGGCTCGACCACAACGGCCCCTGCCCAAACCCAAATGCTTTGCTCTGAATGATCACAGATTTGGAGGTTAGAAATGCGAGAAAAGTAAAGAGAGTAGATATCACCGGTTTGCGTCGTGGCAGGAAGACATCATGGGTATTATTGCTTGGATCGTCATCGGGCTGCTCGCGGGGATCATCGCCAAAATGCTGATGCCAGGGAAGGACCCGGGCGGCATCATCATCACGATGCTCATTGGCATTGCGGGTGCCCTGCTCGGGGGGTGGCTCGGCAAGGTCATCTTCGGCGTCGACTCCGTCGACGGCTTCTTCGAGCTCTCTACATGGATCGCCGCCATCGTCGGCTCCCTTATCCTCCTCGGCGTCTACCGCCTCTTCACTGGCAACAGGCACCGGCACGCCTGACTCGGCGCCCGGAGGGCCCCGCCTCAAACAACGGCTTCCCCTCTCTCGAGGGCGGAGCCGTTCGCTTCGCAAGAGAGCCCGGCAACCCCTCAGCGCACGCCCCAGACCAGCCCCGGGACGGCGCTCAGCCGGCAGCGGCGGTCCGGTCGAACCCTGACCGAACCGCAGAACGCCCTCCACACCCGCATCCAGGCGCAGCCGCTTGAACCGCAGCGGGTGCCGGAAGTCTCCGCCCCGGTCCACCGCCCGGTCCGCGCTTAGAGGTCGTCTCACGTGGACAGGTTCCTGAGCTCCTTGCAGCAGGTGGGGGCGGTGACCATAGCTGACCACGGCTCCGCCAGTCGTTGCGGACCCCGTACGGGATCTTGAGACCATGAGCAGCCCATGGCAGGCTCGTGCCGCATGATCGATGATTTCGCGAAAGACAACCTCCAAAAGAGACTGCGGCGGGACCGTGAGGCGCTGCTCTGGAAGCTCGACGGCTTGTCCGAATACGACGCGCGCCGGCCTCTGACAGCGACCGGGACCAACCTCCTCGGCCTGGTCAAACACGTGGCCACGGTCGAGGCCAGGTACTTCGGCGAGGTCTTCGACCGCCCTTCTCCGGAGCCGCTGTGCCGGTGGCAGGATTCCGACGGCAGCGATCAATGGGCGGCCGAGAACGAGACGCGTGATCAGATCGTCGGGTTCTACCGGCGCACGTGGGAACACTCGGATACGACGATCAACGAGCTCGCCCTCGATGCCCCCGGCCACGTGCCCTGGTGGTCGGAGCCTTCTCCCAACACGAACCTCTTCGCCATCATGGTCCATGTCCTCGGCGAGACCATCCGGCATGCCGGGCACGCCGACATCCTGCGCGAGGGCGTCGACGGCCGGACGGGGATGCGCGCCGAAAACGAGCAGCCGATCGACGAGCAAGCCCGTGCAGCCTACTTCGCGAAGATCGAGCAGACCGCCAGGACGGCCGCACCAACCAACGCGTAGGTGGCTGTCCCACGACGTGACGTGATGTTCGAGCGGCATGATGCCGGTCGTGAGTGCTGATCTGTCGAAGCGTCTGGTTCCTGATGAACTCTGGGAGCTGGATGCCCCGTTGTTGCCGTCCTTCGCCGTTCGACCGCAGGGTGGTGGGACCGCTTCGTGTGACGAACGGGCCGTGTTCACGGCAGTGGTGTACGTGCTGACCAGTGGCTGTGCCTGGCGGCATCTGCCGCCGACGTTCGGCACGTCCTCCGCCACCGCCCATCGCCGCTTCACGGTATGGACCGAGGTCGGCCTGTGGCGTCGGCTGCATCGGGCGGTGCTGGACGAACTCGGGGTCCGCGGCGAAGTGGACTGGCGGGTGCGAACATGCACGACAGTCTCGCCTTCAGGCCGGAAGGCGAGGAAGGCGAGGAAGGCGAGGAAGTGCGAGCCCTTTCGTTCGTATCGGATCGTCAGGCGGCGGTAGCCGAGGAGCCAAGCGATCGATCGCTCGGCTTGGCCGCGAGGCGATCGAGGCCCCGACGGTCGGCGTCGGCTGCACACTGACCGGGACCCGGCGACGTGGATGCCAGCGCCGGCCGTGCACTGCCGGTACATCGGTGAGTGGGTTATCTTCCGCTGCGGCAGTGGTTCTGCCACGTGAGGCAAGTGGTCATCAGTCGCCGAGGATCCGTTCCCACAGCAGGCCGTCCCGCCAGCTCCCGTCGAGGAGGATCGAGGAGTGGGAGACGCCGTACGGGCTGAATCCGTTGCGGCGCAGTACCCGTTGCGATGGCAGGTTCTCCAGGTTGGTGGAGGCCTCGGCGCGGTGCAGGCCGAGTTCGTCCGTCATGACGCGGAGCACGTGGCCGACGGCGCGTCCCGCGTGCCCTTGGTTCTGGGCGACACTGGCGATCCAGTATCCGACGGAGCCGCGGCGCAGGTGTGGCTGCGGCACGATGCCTCCGACGGTGACCTGTCCGATCACGCGGTCGTCGGCGAGCACCACACCCGGCCAGATGGTGCCGGCCCGGTGTCCGGCGAGCAGGCCGTCAATCCGCTCTGCCTGGCCCTCCGGGGTGAAGAAGTCGGCGGGTTGTGCCGGTTCCCACCGTCGGAAGGCCTCGACGTCCCGCTTCCGGTGGGCGGCGATCGGGGCGGCGTCGGCGGGCTCGATCAAGCGGATCGCAGTACTGGTGTGCATGGGTCGGTCCTTGTCGCGGTGCATGGGATGAGACGGTGGGGCCAGGAGAGGACGCACATGTTGGCGCGCCCTACACCCGCCGCAGGATCGAGTCGATCGCGCAGCTCGAGTTCTCGCCGAACAGGTCCAGATACCGGGTGTCGAGCTGGTATCGATGCGGACTGCTGCGGAGGAACTCGCGGAGGGTGGCCCGCTTGGCCAGGCTGTCCTCGACCAAAAGGTAGTCGCCGGAGGTCAGTCGGGCATCGAAGAAGTCGAGCACGGCCCGGACGTGTGCGTGGGCGTCCTCGATCACCAGCCAGGGCCTGGGCAGGTCATGGGAGTCGGCGAGGACCTCGCCGAGACGTCCGACGTCCCCGGTTCGAAACCGCACCCGGTCGTCCGCCAGGTCCACCGGAGTGCGATCGATCGAGATGATTTCCGGTCGCTGGCCGTGCGCCGCTGCGACGTCGGCCAGCCAGAGTGCGCTTCCGCCGCTGCCGGAGCCGAGTTCGATGATAGTGCCCGGGACCAGCTCGGCGATCAGCATCGGATAACCGGCCAGGTCGAACACCGTCTTGTACAGAGGCCGACCGGCCCACGTGAGGTGATCGGTGACGCCCTGGGTGGCGACGAAGTTTTGGACCGGGAAGGCGAGGGCCGCGAGCACGTCCCGGTCGGATCGATCGAGGCGCGGCAGCGGATCCCGGTACCGTTCCCCTGTCAGCAGTGCGAGGTACCCGGTCAGTTCGTCGGACCGGCCGGTGCGCCGGGCCTCGGTCACCGCGTCCCGGATGTGGTGGTCGTGATAGGTGGAGATGCCGCCCTGCCGCTGGACCTTCGCGGCCACGAGGTGCTCGGCGATCTCGGCGAGCCCCTTGACGTCGACTTCGTCCATGGGTCAGCGTCCCGGGCAGGGTGCGGCACAGACCAACCTGGCGTCGACCAGGAGGTCGAGCAGTGCCTGGTCCGCGTCCAGCTCGGTCAGGGTGAAGCTGTCGGTCCGGCCCGACACGGCATGCCATAGGGCTTCCTGGCCGGGCTCCAGGGTGATCAGCCGGTCGGCTGTTCGCAACCGGATCCCGGCGGAGTGCAGGACCCCCTCCGGATGGGCGTGGAACCGCACAGTCCGGTCTTCGCCGATCGCCGACGACACCGGACGGGCGGGTAGCGGGGCGAACTGATCCAGCCGCGCACCGACCACCCGGGTCGCGACCGTCTCCGGGACCAGCTTGGCGATCATGTCGGAGATTTCTCCCATCGCATCGGCCACCGTGGCCTCGGTGCGCGTACCGTCCCGGAATGCGCCCGGGGGTAGTTCCCGGGCCAGCCCGGGATCACGCAGAACCTCGGCCAACAGGGCGCGCAGCACGGCATCCAGCTTCGTGGCCCAGACGGTGAAGGTCAGGTGCAGGCTCGGCTCCGAGCCGCTGCTCCCGCTGTGCCACCACCCCCGAGGTATCCACAGCACGTCACCCTCTGCCAGGACCACCTCCAAGTCGGCCGGATCCTTGGCCGGGTCGTGGTCTGGCGCCCACAGTCGCCACGACTTGCTGCCCGAGATCTGGGTCAGCCAGGCGTGGTAGGGATCGTGGTGGGCGCCGAAGCCCTGCTCCGTGCGAGGTGTCAGGTAGGCGTTGACGAACACCGGATGCCCGATGTCGGCCGCCAGGCGCCGGCAGGCGTCCGCCAATGGTGGCCAGAACCGCTGCAACCCCTGGAGCACGAGCGTCGCCCCGTCGGCCAGCTCGGCGCCGATCCGGACCGGGTCGGCCAGCCCCTGGACGGCCTGCGACGTGTGCCGTTCCGGCCGGGTCACCAGCTCTGCCGGTACCAACCGGTGGTCCCGGGCCATCCGGAACGCCGGTGCCTGCAGTCCCTGGTCGTTGAGGATCGCGTCCAGCGCCGACCAGGTCAGTGTGGTCCGCAACTCGGAGGCGCTGCCCACCCGGTGGTAGGGCGTGGCGGGCCAATCGTCGGTGAACCAGGTCGGGTCGCCGAGCGCGTCAAGGACGCTCATGTCAGTTCTCCTCTCCGAGTACGGCGCGTACCGCTTCGAGCCCGTCAAGCCGCTTGCGATCCCAGGTGTCCCGGCGGTCTTCGGCCAGTTCCGGTTCGAGGACCTCGACCACGGCGGCCGGCAGCCGCTCCTTCCACCGCCGGAGCAGGAGGGAAGGCCGCCGGTCCCGGAAGTGCAGGCCGTGGGCCACGCGGAGGGCACGTCGGGCGTCTTCGGCGGACAGCTCCGTTCGGCTCAGCAACCAGCGGACGTTCGCCAACGGCACGGTCACGGGGGAGTAGTCCTCCGGGTCGTACAGGAGTGCCACGTCTCCGTCGGACTCGATGGCGCCGGACAGGTACTGCTCGTACACCCAGCCGATGCCCATCATGCCCAGGGTCCGGCACTCGACGGCCCGGAGCGCGCCCATCGACGAGGCGCCGACGAGAGGCTGCCCGGAGGCCAGCACCGAGCGGATCTCGGTGATGCTCACCGCGAGGTTCTGGCCGAACTCGCCGTCCAGGATCAGCACCCGATCGATGCCGCCGGCGTTGACCACCTCGACCAGGTCGAGTCGGCGCACCGGGGGCCGCACGTCCAGGTGGTGCCCTGTCCTCGTGGCGAGTGCCCGCAAATCGACCAGGTCGGCGGGGCGCAGGGAGGGTCCGGTGAACAGGATCGTGCTGGTGCGGGTCATCGCGGGGACCTCGCCAACCCGGCCCCGACCATCGAGGCGTGCAGTCTGGTGCCGAGCCGGGCCGGGTCGTTGTGGTGGTTCTCGATGCCGGGCACGATCACTTGGGTCACGGAGAACGGCAGGTCGGGCGGTGCGAGTTCGGTGGCGAACACGAGATCCAATCCGGCCGTCCCGAGCCCGTCGAGAACCAGTCGGAGGTCTCCCTCCACCCTGCCGGTGGTGCTGTTCGGTAGCTCGCCGAAGTCCAGCTCGGACCGGCCAGCGCTCCAGGTGTGCAACATCTTGCGCATCTCTTCGTAGGAGGCGTGTCGGCGGTGTACCTGGCCGTTGAGGTCCTCGCGAGCTCCGGAGATCACGTTCAGTCGGGACTGCGCGGCTTCGGTGAGTGCTCGGCTGAGCGCCACGGTGGGGTCGGGATGACAGCCGGCGCCGCCGTTGATCAGGAGGCCGTCCTCCGAGTGGGTGTCGTCGGTCGTGACGAAGACGGTCGGTATGCCGATCTCGTTGACGTAGCCGAACACCTGTACCTGAATGCCGGCCCCTTCGAACCGGGCGACGAGTTCCTGCGCCTCGGCCGGCAACGTGCCCGACCTGATGCGGTGGCCGCCCCGCAGCGTCTCGCCGAACGCGGTGCAGTCATGCTCGACAAGTTCCAGCAGGCCGTGCAGCAGTGCCTCGCGCGGGCTGTTGCCCGAGGCCAGGCCGATGGTGTTCGAGGAGAACATCCCGTACTCGTCCGGAAACGGGGTGAACACCGCCAGCGCGGGGATGAGTACCTCGGTGTCGGAGCGCAACTCGCGCGCCGGCCACCAAGACAGCGGCTGCCGCTCGGTCCAGCGGTGGCCGCGCCGGAGAATCAGCCGCCGGGGGTCGAGTGTCGGCCGACCGGCCGCGACGAGTTCGGCGTAGCTCGCGCGGAGCGGCGGTTCGGCGGCCCGGGGCTCGCACCAGGTGCGTTCGATCGCCTCCATCATCGCCGAGACCCGTGCGGCCGTCGCGGTCGTGCCCTTGCCACTGGTGACCGTGTTGAGGCCGGGGGCGGCGTCGGGACGGCAGCTGTTGAACACCGGGATGCCGAGCACGTCCAGGTCGGTCACGTCGGCGATTCGGGTGATGCCACATCGGTCGAGTACCGCGCCGGCCAGTTCCGCGGTCGCCTCCAGGGTGCGGATCCGCAGCGAAGTGCCGCCCGCGGTGGTCGCGTCGGCCGTGGTCGGCGGGAGCCAGTGCTCGCGGCCGAGGCTGATCCGCGGGGTGAGCGTGGTCGTAGTGGTCGTCATGCTGCCAGCACCTCCGCGCAGGCCGCGCGGACCCAGTCGTACCAGGCGGTCACGTTGGCCGCACGCTCGATGCTGTGACCTTCGTCGGGAAGCAGCATGAGCCGTACGTCGACCTTCCTGGTGTCCAGGGCCCGGTACATGGCCCGGGCCTCGCCGACCGGGACGTGCTGGTCCGCGCAGCCGTGCGAGAGCAACACGGTGACTCCCGGATCGATGCCGTCCAGTGCGAGGCCCTCCCTGCGGTATGCCTCGGACTCCTCGACCGGCCCGTACTCCCGAAGCCAGTGCCAGTGCAGGTCGCTGGCGCGGGCCACGGCGGCGAAGTCCGACCAGCCGGCGTGACTGGCGACGAGTCGGATCTCAGGCAACCGGGTGGCCAGGGCCAGGGCGAGGTAACCGCCGAAGCTGCCGCCCATCGCGGCGACGCGCCGTGCATCCAGGTCGGGCCGCCGGAGCGCCGCGCGGACCTGTTCGGCGGCGACTGAGGCCACCTCCGAACTCCACCGCCCCCAGCCCCGCTCGACCGTCTCCTGGCCGTACCCCATGGACAGAGGAGGATCAGGCATCAGCACGGCATGGCCCTCCGCGACGAACGGCCACGGATTCCACCGCCACGACCAGTCGATCCAGCTCAACAAGGGGCCGCCATGGCACCAGACGAGTACCGGCAGCGGCTCGGCCGGTTCGTCGGCGGGCAGGCACAGCCAGCTGTGCCACACCGTGCCGTCCTCGGCGAGATGGCTGAGTCGTTCCATGCGTCCGGTCGGGCGGGCGGCGGCCGCCGGGGTCAGCAGGGTGCGCGCGGAGGATCCGGCCAGGTCCACGGCGACTACTTCGGGGGGCAGGTCCACTCGGGACTGCACGACCAATGCCTCGGCCGCCGTGACGGTGACGGACCCCACGGAGCCGGACAGCTCGACCGGCTCGGCACGGTCGCCCTCCGGCAGCACCGTGTACAGACGCCGTCGGCCGTGGTCCTCGCCGACGCAGAGCAGGGTGCGCCCGCACCAAGCCCTCGGCTGGAGCCAGTGCGGGTGACGGGCGGCGGGCCGCAACAGCCGGGAGCCGTCCGACGCCACCAGCACCACGCCCTGGCGCGGTCCGAGCCCCGGAGTGGCCACCCGCTCCGCCGTGCAGGCGAACCACGAACCGTCCGGGGACGGCACGGCGTCCCGCAGGTCTTCGTCCGGCCACACCGCCTGCGCGGCGGTCGGGTCCGCCACGGGGATGAGCAGCAGGCCGTGACGGCGGTGGCCGCCGGGCAGGAAGCGGACCACGCCGGCCGCGCACCGGCTGCCGTCCGGGGTAAGTGACAACAGTCCTGTGAGCCGTTCGTTCGGAGCCAGCGTGACGTCGAGTGACTCCGGCACCCCGCCTTCGAGGGATGTCAGAAGCAGGCCGAGCACCTCACCGGCGGCCTGGTAGCCGGAGCGCGGCCAGAGGTCGCCGTCCAGGAGGACGGCGGTTCGGTGTGGATCAGCCCGGTCGACGGGCACCCAGGCCGCCGCGACGACCACGGAGCCGCCGGTGGCGTAGGACACCACGTCGCGGCCCGGACTCAGCACGAGTTCCGTCTCGGCGTCGGGCCGGTGTCGGCGCAGGCTCCGACCGTTGCCCGCCTTGGTGTCGGAGAGGAACAGATAGCCGTCGTTGAGCACAGTCACCGCGGAGGCCCCGGCGTAGGCGTGCGCCAGGGTGAGGTCGCCGTCCGGCCCCGGTGCGTAACCGAGGACGAACGGCACCGGATACGGCCGGTCGGGTCGGGTCAACCTGGCCTCGAGCACCAAGCCGTCCCCGAGCCGGTGCGCGATCTCCGCGCGGACCTGGCCGAGCAAGACGTCCGGTTTCATGTTCGGCCGCCGCGGCGCGGGTCGACCGCGGCCCGGTCCACCAGCGCCGCGGGGTCCAGGTCGGCCAGTGCCTTGCCCAGTTCCGTACGCAGCCACGCGGTCTTCTGGGCCGGCGTGAGGAAGTGGTGGGTCCCGGCGATCTCGGTGGCCGCCGGGCCGTCGAGGAACTCGGCGATCATCAGGCCGGCCAGCTCGGAACCGGTCGGCTCTTCGATGGTCACGGTGAGGTGGAACGATCCGTCCGGGCCGGCCTCGCAGCCGGTGTCCTGCCCACCGGGCAGGTACAGCACATCGCCGGGAACGAGTTCGATCGCCGGGCCGGAGGGCGGCGTCCAGTGCGACTCGCCGTCCAGTTGGAAGTGCAGTGCGTGCTGATCCGTGGTGTGCTCCGAAGACGCGCTCGCGCCGGGCGGAGTCAGGAAGACCGCCGACCGCGCCCGGCCCCGCAGGTCCGCCCGCAACGCGTCCAGCAGGCCGCGGATGCCGACGTGCCAGTCCTCGGGCTGGTTGAGGGTGATCACCCGCCCCGACGCGTACTTCGCGCGCACCGCATCCGGATCGGCGTAGGCGGGCAATGCCCGGCCCAACACCTCGCGGGTCGTGGTGATGCCCTGCGCGGTCGCGCCGCCGCCGACCTCGCGGAGCATGCCGAAGTACGGTGCGACCAACAGCCCGCACTCGACCATCTCCCAGGCGGCGGCCCGTACGAGCAGATCCGGCCCGGCCTCGTACCGGAAGACTTCCGGCCGCCGCGCCCATATCTCGGCGGCGAAGGAGTCGACATCTCCGACGATGTCGGCCAGTAGCGTCATCGGATCGTCCTGTTCCGCATTCGTTCGACGGCCGTGCCGACAAGGACGTCCGGGTCGGCCGAGTCCAGGTGGTTCAGCAGCGCCTTCGCCACGGCCGCCGCCCGGTCTTCCAGGGGCAGGGCAGGGTCGACCCCAGGCTGTTCGAAGGTCGCCATCAGGGCCCCGGCCAGGTCACGTGGTGTCGGCTCGGTGATGGTGAAGGTCAGATGCAGGGAAGTGCCGCCCCGGGCGGTGGCCACGTGAGGGAAGCCGTGTGGCAGGTACAGGACGTCGCCGGGTTCCATCACGAAGGTGTGCGAGCGGCTGTCGGCGTCCACGTTCAGCCCCGGACGCGCGTCGATCTGGTCGGCGGCGTCGTAGATCGTCCACTCCTTGGCACCAGCGAGCTGGAGCGCCAGAACGTGCGAGCCGTCCCGGTGGGGGAGCATCCCGGTGTTGTCACAGGGGGTGTAGAAGACGTAGGCCTTGAGTTCGGCGGCGATCCGCGTCTCCAGGGCGCGCATCAGGGTGCGGATCGGAAGGTGCCAGTCTTCGAGTTGGCTGAACTTCATGGTGGCGCCGGCGGCGAGGTGCGACCGGACCCTCTCCGGATCGGCGAACGACCCGACGCGTTGGCCGAGCACGTTCCGGGATCGGGTGAAGTCACCGATCGCGGGCTGGTTGCCCTCGCGCATCAGGGTGAAATAGGGCCAGCGCAGGAGGCCGGCGTCGAGCTGGGCCTGGATGGCGTGCTCGTCGATCAGGCCGTCCGGCGGGGCCGCCTTGGGGAACAAGCCGAACTTCTTGTTCCAGTAAGTGCCCAACAGGTCCACGTCGTCGATCAGTCGGACCAGCGGATGTTCCATGACCACAGCCGTCCCTCTTGGTCGGATCCGGACCAACTCTGGGGCCGCCGAAGCGGCACCCAGAATTGGCTCACCGAAGACCTGTGTTCTTAGGCCTCGTTGATGTTCTCGATCACCATGGGGCGGGAGTGGTCCGAGAGCTCCTCGATTTCCGCGTTGGCTTCTGCGATGAGCAGCTCAGCGTCGGTCGCCCGGAGCTTGTCGTCAAAAGACATGCCGACTCCTTCTGGTTTGAGACGGTTCCAGTGCGTTTGCACCGGATGAAGCATCGACGGTACGTCGATCCGGATCATTCCGATAGGGCATCTGCCCGCCAACTAATGCAAATATCCAAGGAATTCAGCCATGGTGCGGCGCAAACCCGCTGCCCCGAGACCGTGTGCGATCGCGTGCTGACGTGGAGTGCCGTAGTGGCGCAACTCGTCCAGGCGCACGCCGAGGGACAGCGTTCGATGAGCCCGGTCGGGCAGGGCGCGGGCGACTTCGGGGGCGGAGGTGCCCGCGAGATAGGGCTCGACGAGCACGACATTGACCTCCGACTGGTCGGCCACCGCGGCCCGCAGCGCCGCCGCGTCGAAGGGCCGGACGGTCGACGCGTACAGCACGGTCACGTCCAGCGGCCCGGTCGCCTCCAGTACGGCGTCGGCCAGCGGTCCGACCGCGATCACGGTGCCCCGCCCGCCCTCGCGCAGCACCCGGAACCCGTTCCCGTCCGGGTGGTAGGCGTTCTCGTTGACCTGGTTGGACAGGCGAATGTAGACCAGTCCGCTCCCCGCCGCCGCCCGGCGCAGCTGCGCCTCCACCTCGTCGGGATGACCCGGAACGTGGATCGTCCAATCGGGCAAGGTGGCCAGCAGCGCCACGTCTCCGGGGGACTGGTGGGTCCGCCCACCACTGGCGATGTCGTAGGACCCGCCCGCGCTGACCAGCACCGCGCCCACGTCCTGGTGGTTCAGGTCGAGTTTGATCTGCTCGAACGGTCGCTCGATGAGGAACGGCGCGAAGCTGTGCGCGATGGGTCGCAACCCGGCCAGGGCCAGGCCGCCGGACACGCTGATCAGCAACTGTTCGCGGATGCCCAGATTGATCACCCGATCCGGATGCTCGCCGGAGGCCCGGCCGAACATCTTCGCGCTCAGGTCGGCTGTGACCAGCGCGAGGTTCTCGTGTTCGGCGAGCAGCTCCGTCGTGACCTCGACGAACCGCTCTCGCATCTGCCCGGCCATCGCTTCTCCTCCTCGGTTGTGTGGTCAGTGGCTAGTGTCCTGAGTCTCGGAA
>NZ_JAGGOW010000160.1:326-26453 GCF_018614135.1 Streptomyces sp. ISL-66 | reverse complement strand
CTCGCGGCCCCCGCCGCGCCGCGGCCCATCGCCCCCGAGGGCGGTTTCGCGCTGCCCGCCGGCCCGACTCCCGCCCCGGGCCCGCAGGCACCGCAGCCTCCGCGGCTTCCGCAGGCACCTTCCACGGCCGGCTCCGCCTCCGCTCCCGCCGAGGCCGACGCCGAAGCCCCGGGCGGGCGGCGCGGGCGCCGGGTGCTGGGCTCGCCCGTGGCCGAACCCGAAGTCCCCGCCGGGCAGTCGGACGCGGGGGCGCAGGGCCCCGTAGACCCCGAGACGCACCCGACCGGGCGGCGGCGCGCGCTGCCCGCCACCCAGGCCTGGCCGGTTCCGGCGGCGCGCACCGCCACCGAGGACGAGGCCGCGGCCGCGGCCGGGCAGATCGCCGTACCCGGAGCCCGGCAGCCGCAGGACACCCCGGCGGAAGCCGCCGGCGGCCCGATCAGCGTCCGCGCGCTGGGCACCCTCGGCCAGGGCATCTCGACCGACACGAACGGCTCCGGCCGCCGCCGGCGCCTCGCTGAGCCCGCGCCCCAGGGCCGCGCCTTCGCCATAGGAGCACCCGAGGCGGGCTCCGACGAGGGTCCCGAACCGCTGGACGGCCCCGGAGGCGCCGTCGAGGTGGTCAACCGGCCCGTGCCGCGCCCCGTGGACGACGAGCTGCCGCCCGAGCCGCTGGACAACCCGCGCCGGCTCCTGGTGTGGCCCGCCCCCGACGTACAGACGCAAGCGGCGCTCAGCGACCGCGGATACCGCCCGGTGGTCGTCCACTCCCGCGAGGAGGTCGACGCGCAGATCGCCGCGTTCCCCGCCGCGCTGTTCGTGGACCCGCTGACCGGTCCGATCACCCGGACCGCCCTGCAATCGCTGCGCCAGGCCGCGGTGGCCGCCGAGGTCCCCGTCCTGGTCACGGCCGGACTGGGGCACACCACGCGCGAAGCCGCGTACGGCGCCGATCCGGCCGTCCTGCTCAAGGCGCTCGCGCCGCGCGACAGCGAACAGCACCCCTCCCGGGTGCTGCTGATCGAGGAGCACGACGAGATCGCGATCGCGCTGACCGCCGCCCTGGAGCGGCGCGGCATGCAGGTCGCCCGGGCCGACGCGGACACGGACGCCGTGGAGCTGGCCTCGCGGATGCGGCCCAACCTCGTGGTGATGGACCTGATGCAGGTGCGCCGCCGCCGGGCCGGGATCGTGGACTGGCTGCGCGCGAACGGGCAGCTGAACCACACCCCGCTCGTCGTCTACACGGCCACCGGGATCGATCCGGCCGAACTGCCGCGCCTGGCCTCGGGCGAGAGCGTGCTCTTCCTCGCCGAGCGGTCCACCACCGCCGATGTCCAGGGCCGCATCGTGGACCTGCTGGCCAAGATCGGAACCAACTAGTTCATCCTGGCCGCATGGCCATCACCGAAACGAGCGAGCAGACCGTCCCCGCGGACAACGGGGAGGTCAGCCTGCTCATCGCCCGACAGGTGGACCCGGGCCACGAGGAGGACTTCGAGGCCTGGGCCCACGGGATCCTGGAGACCGCCTCGGCCTTCCCGGACCATCTGGGGTACGGGCTGTTCCGCCCGGCCGTGTCCGGCGGGCCGTGGTTCCTGGTGCACCGCTTCCGCGACCAAGCGGCCCTCCGGCGGTGGCAGGACTCCACGGAACGCGCCGCGTGGTTCTCCAACTGTCTGGGGCACCACCACACGGAGATAGCCCGGCGCGAACTGCACGGCATGGAGACCTGGTTCGCGAAACCGGGTACGGCCCGGCCCGCGCCCCCGCGGTGGAAGATGGCGATCAGCTCGGGGCTGGCCATCTTCCCGATCTCGCTTGCGGGCAACGCGCTGCTCGGGCCGTACCTGGTGGATCTGCACTTCGTCCTGCGGACGGCCGCCTTCGCCGTCGTCTTCAGCACCCTGATGACCTACGTGGCCATGCCCGCGGTCAGCAAGCTGCTGCGGCCGTGGCTCACGCGGGGCCAGTAGCCCTGGCGCTGCTCAGTCGAGCTTGGTGACGTCGAGGGAGCCGTCCGCGTACTGCTTGCGGATCACCTTCTTGTCGAACTTGCCCACGCTCGTCTTCGGCACGGCCCCGACGAGCGCCCAGCGCTCCGGCAGCTGCCATTTGGCGATCGACCCGCCGAGGAAGGCGCGCAGCCCCGCGTAGTCCACGGTGGCGCCCTCCTTCAGGACCACGGTGGCCAGCGGCCGCTCGCCCCACTTGTCGTCGGGGACGGCGACGACCGCCGCCTCCGCCACCTCCGGGTGCGCCATCAGCGCGTTCTCCAGCTCCACGCTGGAGATCCACTCGCCGCCGGACTTGATGACGTCCTTGGCCCGGTCGGTGAGGGTGAGGTAGCCGTCGGGGCTGATGACGCCGACATCGCCCGTCTTGAGCCAGCCGTCCCCGCTGAACTTGTCCTCGGGGCGCACCGGTTCGCCGGCCACTCCGCCGTAGTACGCGCCGGCGATCCAGGTGCCACGGACCTCCAGCTCTCCCGCCGCCTCTCCGTCCCAGGGCAGGTGGTCACCACCGGGGCCCACCAGACGGGCCTCGACGCCCGCCGGGAAGCGTCCCTGGGTGAGCCGGTAGGGCCATTCCTCCTCGGCACTCAGCCCGGCCGGCGGGTGCGCCATGGTGCCCAGCGGAGAGGTCTCGGTCATGCCCCAGGCGTGGCAGACGCGGACGCCGAGCTTGTCGTAGGCCTCCATCAGGGACGGCGGACAGGCCGAGCCGCCGATGGTGACCTGCTTCATCGAGCTGAGGTCGCGCGGGTTGGCGGTGACCTCGGCCAGCAGCCCCTGCCAGATGGTCGGGACGGCCGCCGCGTGCGAGGGCCTCTCCCGCTCGATCATCTCGGCGAGCGGGGCGGGCTGCAGGAAGCGGTCCGGCATCAGCATGTTGATGCCGGTCATGAAGGTGGCGTGCGGCAGGCCCCAGGCGTTGACGTGGAACTGCGGGACCACTACGAGGGAGGTGTCACGGTCGGTCAGGCCCATCGACTCGGTCATGTTGACCTGCATCGAGTGCAGGTAGATCGAGCGGTGGGAGTAGATGACGCCCTTGGGGTCCCCGGTGGTGCCGGAGGTGTAGCACATGGCCGCGGCCTGGCGCTCGTCCAGCTCGGGCCAGTCGTAGGTGTCGGCGCGGCCGGCCAGCAGCTCCTCGTACTCGTGCACGCGCACGTCGAGGCCCTCCAGCACGGAACGGTCGCCGACGCCCGCGACGACCACGTGCTCGATGGTCGGCAGGTGCGGCAGCAGGGGCGCGAGCAGCGGCAGCAGGGTGCCGTTGACCAGGACGACCCGGTCGGCCGCGTGGTTGACGATGAAGACCAGCTGCTCGGGGGGGAGCCGCAGGTTCAGCGTGTGCAGGATCGACCCCATGGAGGGGATCGCGAAGTACGCCTCCACGTGCTCGGCGTTGTTCCACATGAGGGTCGCGACCCGGTCGTCCTGCTGGACTCCCAGCTCGTCGCGCAGGGCATTGGCCAGGCGGGTGGCGCGGATCCCGATCTCGGCGAAGCTGCGGCGATGCGGCTCGGCCTCCCCGGTCCAGGTCGTGACCTGGGACTTCCCGTGGATCGTCATCCCGTGCTGCAGTATGCGGGTGACGAGGAGTGGTACGTCCTGCATCGTGCTCAGCAAAGCGTCCTCCCGGTGAGCGCTGCGGCGCTGCGGCGGCTACGGATGCTGCCGATTCTGCGCACGTACCGGTCGGCATGTCACTACCCAGCGGTAGAAACGCCGCAGTGTTTCACGTGAAACGACGGGGGGCGGGGTGCGGAGGGGGCCATGTTTCACGTGAAACACCGGCGGGTCGGAATAGGAGGGGGCGGCGTTTCACGTGAAACGTCGCCGGAGCGGGCGCGCGGAACTGGCGCGGGACGGGTGTGGAACGAGTGCGGCACGGGCCCCGTTCAGCGGACCGGGGTCAGTTCCGGGTCCTCACGAAGCTTGCCCAGCGCCCGGGAGACGGCGCTCTTGACCGTACCCACGGAGACCCCGAGCAGCTCGGCGGTCTGCGCCTCGCTCATGTCCTCGTAGTACCGCAGGACGACCATCGCCCGCTGCCGGTCCGGCAGCCGGGTCACCGCGCGCCACATCGCGTCGCGCAGCGCCTGCGCCTCGGCGGGGTCGCCGGCCGGCGGTTCCCCGGGCTCGGGGAGCTCGTCGCAGACGAACTCGTCCACCTTGCGCTTGCGCCACTGGCTGGTGCGGGTGTTGACCAGGGCCCGGCGCACGTATCCGTCCAGGGCCCGGTGGTCCTCGATGCGGTCCCAGGCGACGTACGTCTTCGCGAGCGCGGTCTGGAGGAGGTCCTCGGCGTCGCACGGATTGGCCGTGAGCGAGCGCGCGGTCCGCATCAGGACCGTGCCGCGGGTCCGGACGTACGCCGAGAACGACGGGTACGGCGTCGGATGCGAGGCGAGCGTGCACACAGGCGTGGTCATGCATCCACGCTAGGAGCGCGAGCGCCGCTCGGAATCGGCCGGAAGTGCCGAAGCCGGGTCCGCCTCAGGTTGTAGGGCCGGTGGCCTCCCCACCTCCTGAAGGTGGAGGAGGCGGGGCTCGGCCCCGAGCGGCGGTGCCGCGGCGATCAGCCGTCCGCGCCGAGGATCAGGCCGGAGGTCGGCACCCCGGTACCCGCCGTGACCAGGGTGTGCGAGGCGCCGGCGACCTGGTTGACGGAGGTGCCGCGCAGCTGGCGCACGGCCTCGGCGATGCCGTTCATCCCGTGCAGGTACGCCTCCCCGAGCTGACCGCCGTGGGTGTTGAGCGGCAGCGCGTCCGCGGCCACGAAATCGGCGGCCTCTCCCGGCTCGCAGAAGCCGAACTCCTCCAGCTGCATCAGCACGAACGGGGTGAAGTGGTCGTAGAGGATGCCGACGTCGATGTCCGAGGGCCGCAGGCCGCTGGTCCGCCACAGCTGGCGGGCGACCACGTCCATCTCGGGCAGCCCGGTCAGATCGTCCCGGTAGAAGGAGGTCATGCCCTCCTGGCGGCGGCCGGCGCCCTGCGCGGCCGCCGTGATCACGGCCGGTTTCTGCCTCAGGTCGCGGGCCCGTTCGGCGGTGGTGACGACGATGGCCTGGCCGCCGTCCGTCTCCTGGCAGCAGTCCAGCAGCCGCAGCGGCTCGACGATCCAGCGGGAGGCGGCGTGGTCGGCGAGGGTGATGGGCTTGCCGTGGAAATAGGCGGCCGGATTGTTCGCGGCGTGCCGGCGGTCGGTGACCGCGACGTGGCCGAAGGCCTCCGGGGTGAGGTCGTACGCGTGCAGGTAGCGCTGGGCGGCCATCGCCACCCAGGAGGCCGGGGTGAGCAGCCCCCAGGGCAGCGACCAGCCGAGCGCCGCGCCCTCCGCCGAGGGCTCGCGCTGCTGGACACCGGAGCCGAAGCGGCGGCCGGACCGCTCGTTGAAGGCGCGGTAGCAGACCACGACCTCCGCGACCCCGGTGGCGACGGCGAGGGCGGCCTGCTGCACGGTGGCGCAGGCGGCGCCGCCGCCGTAGTGGATGCGGGAGAAGAAGGACAGCTCCCCGATGCCGGCCGCCTGGGCGACGGTGATCTCGGGGCTGGTGTCCATCGTGAAGGTGACCATGCCGTCGACGTCGGCGGGGGTGAGCCCGGCGTCGTCGAGGGCCGCGTGCACGGCCTCGACGGCCAGTTTGAGCTCGCTGCGGCCGGAGTCCTTGGAGAATTCGGTCGCGCCGATTCCTGCGATGGCGGCCCGGCCGCCGAGTCCGTCGCGGTTGCGGACGCTCATCGGATGCCTCCCCCGACGGGAAGGGTGACCGTGACGGTGCCCGTGACGTGGTGGCCGATGCCGTTGGCTCCGACGATCCGGATCTCGGCGGTGTCCCCGTCCAGGGCGGTGACGGTGCCGGTCAGGGTCATCGTGTCGCCGGGGTAGTTCGGGGCGCCGAGGCGGATGGCGACCTTGCGCAGCACGGCGGCCGGGCCCAGGTGGTCGGTGATGTACCGGCCGACCAGACCGTTGGTCGTCAGGATGTTCATGAAGATGTCCGGAGAGCCCTTCTCCCGCGCGAGCGCCGCGTCGTGGTGCACGTCTTGGTAGTCGCGGGAGGCGATCGCGCCCGCGACGATCAGCGTGCGGGTGACCGGTATCTCCAGCGGCGGCAGTGTGTCGCCGATGTTCATGCGCCGTCCCCCTCGGGTGCGTCGGGTGCCTTGAGTGCCTCGGGCGCGTCGGGTGCGTCGGGTGCCTCGGCTGCGTCGGGTGCCTCGGGTGCGTCGTCGGACAGCAGCGCACCCAGCTCGGCCAGCAGCTCGCTGCCGCAGCCCAGGTAGGCGTCCAGCTGGCGCCCCCACAGGAAGTGCCGGTGGACGGGATGGTCGAGGTCGGCCCCCATCCCGCCGTGCAGGTGCTGGCCCGCGTGGACGACCCGCTTGCCCGCCTCCGAGGCCCACCAGGCCGCGGTCAGCGCGTGGTGCCCGGCCGGCAGCCCCTCGTCGATCCGCCAGGCCGCCTCGTACGCGGTGACCCGGATCGCCTCGGTGTCCATGTACGCGTCGGCCGCGCGCAGCATGACGCCCTGGTTCGTGGAGAGCGGCCGGCCGAACTGCTCGCGGGTGGAGGTGTACTCCACCGCCCGGGCCAGCGAGCCCGCGCAGACGCCCGCCTGGAGACCGGCGAAGGCGGTGCGGGCCACGGCCAGCACGTCCGCGTAGGCACCCTCCCCGCCGATGCGCTCCGCCTCGGCGCCGCTCAGGGTCAGGCTCGCGGCCGACCAGGGAGCGGTGGTCTCCACCGCCGAGGCGTGCACCCCGGGCGCGTCGGTCCGTACGAGCCACAGGGCCCCGGCCGCGTCCGGGACCAGGACGTGCGTGGCCTCGCGCAGCCACGGCACGGCGGGGGCCGTTCCGGTGAGCCGGCCGTCCTGCGCAGCGGAGATCCGGCCGCGATGGGGGAAGGCCCCGGTGGCCACCGCGTCGCCGGAGCCCAGGGCGGGCAGCAGCCGGGCGCGTTGCGCGGCGCTGCCGTGCCGGGTCAGGGTGAGGATCCCGTACACGCAGGTGGCGGCGTACGGGACCTGCGCCGTCGTGCGGCCCTGTTCCTCCAGCAGGAGCACCAGGCCGAGCAGGCCGACGTCCTCGACGGCGGCGGTCAGTCCGGCGGCGGTGAGGGCCTTCCACAGCTCGGCGTCGCTGCCGGTCCCGGCGGCCGCGAGGCGGTCGTGGGTGGCGAGGTCGCGGAAGATCTGGGCGGCGAGTCCGGCCGCGGCGGCCTGCTCCTCGGTGGGGCGGAAGTCCATCAGGCCCCACTTCCCCGGAAGACGGGCAGTTCCAGGTCCTCGTCCACGCGCAGGAACTCCAGTCGCACGGGCAGTCCGATGCGGACCTTGTCGTAGGGGACCCCGGTGATGTTGCTGACCATGCGGACGCCCTCGGCGAGTTCGACGAGCGCGACGGCGTAGGGCGGGTCGAAGGCCGGGAAGGGCGGATGGTGCATGACCACGTAGCTGAACACCGTGCCGGCGCCGCAGGCCTCGACCGTGTCCCAGTCCGGGCTCGCGCAGGCGTTGCAGCCGGGGAGCCAGGGGAAGCGGAGCGTCGCGCAGGCGGTGCAGCGCTGGATCAGCAGCTTGTGGTCCCGAACACCGTCCCAGAAGCCCTGGTTGTCCCGGTTGATCACGGGGCGGGGACGCTGGGCGGGGCCGGGCTTCTTCCGTGACGGGGACGGCTGCGCGGCCCTCCTTGCCGCCGGGACGTACTTGAGGATCCGGAAGCGGTGGGTCCCGGCGAGTTCGCCGTTCGCGCGGACGTCCATCCGGGTGGTCACGAAGTGGCCCGTGCCCAGCTTGGTGGTCTTGCGAGGTGACACCGACTCGATGACGGCGTCGAAGGTGATCGCATCGCCGGGGCGCAGCGGCCGCAGGTACTCCTGCTCGCAGTCGGTGGCGACCACGGAGGTGCAGCCCGCGCCGTCGAGCAGCGCGAAGAGCTCGTCGTAGGAGCCGGAGCGGTCGCTGTGACCGGAGAGCCCGCCCATCGTCCAGGCCTGGAGCATGGTGGGCGGGGCGATGGCGTCCGGCCCGGTGTAGGCGGGGTCGGCATCGCCCATCGCCTCGCACCAGTGGCGGATCATCGGCTCGTTGACCGGGTCCTTGCCCTGCCCGGCGGTGGCGGCGGGCTGCCCCTCGAAGGCCTTCAGCAGCGCGTGGAAGCGGGCTGCCGCGGCTTCGTCGGCCGCGTCGGGTGTGGTGGTCGCGTCGGGTGTGGTGGTCGCATCGGGTGTGGTGGTCGCGTCGGTTGTGTTGGGGGTTGTACTGGGGGTTGTGCTGGTTGCACCGCCGGTCGCGCCGGTTGCGTGGGTCATCTCTTCCTCCCCTTCATGCCGAGCCGCATCATCGCGACGATCTCCCGTTGGACCTCGCTGACGCCGCCGCCGAAGGTGTTGATCTGGGCGGCCCGGTTCATCCGCTCCAGCTCGCCGCCCTCGAAGGCCCCGGGCCCGGGAGCCCGTACGAGGGCCTCCTCCCCCACCACCTCCTGGCAGATCCGGTACACCTCGACGGTGGACTCGGTGCCCAGGAACTTCACGCCGCTCGCGTCGCCGGGGGCCAGGGAGCCCGCACCGACGTCCTGGACGAGGCGCCAGTTGAGGAGGCGTACCGCGGCGAGGCGCACGTGGGCCTCGGCGAGCCGGGACCGCACCCAGGGCCGGTCGGCGGGGCGCTCGCCGGTGACCGGGTCGGGGGTGCGGGCGTGGTCGAGCGCGGCCCCGTAGAAGTCCTCGGCCTGCATGCCGATGGCGGCGAGGGCCACGCGCTCGTGGTTGAGCTGGTTGGTGATCAGGCCCCAGCCACCGTGCTCGGGGCCGACGAGGTTGCCGGCGGGCACGCGGATGGAGTCGTAGTACGTGGCGGTCGTGGTCAGGCCGCCGACCGTCTCGATCGGGGTCCAGGTGAAGCCGGGATCGTCGGTGGGCACCAGGACGATGGAGATGCCCTTGTGCTTGGGGGCCTGCGGGTCGGTGCGGCAGGCGAGCCAGATCCAGTCGGCGTTCTGGGCGTTGGACGTGAAGATCTTCTGGCCGTCGATCACCCAGTCCCCGCCGTCCCGCACGGCTTTGGTGCGCAGCGAGGCGAGGTCGGTGCCGGCCCCGGGCTCCGAGTAACCGATGGCGAAGACGAGTTCGCCCATGAGGATCCGGGGGAGGAAGTAGTCCTTCTGCTCCTGCGTCCCGTACTTCATCAGGGTCGGGCCGACGGTGTTGAGGGTGACCATGGAGACGGGTGCACCGGCCCGGTAGGCCTCGTCGAAGAACACGAACTGCTCGTCGGGGCCTCGGCCCCGGCCGCCGTACTCGACGGGCCAGCCGAGGCCGAGGAGCCCGTCGGCGCCGATGCGGCGCAGTAGTGCTCGCTGCTCGGAGGGGTCTTCGGGCACCCCGTCCGGCAGCAGGTCTCCGAAGTATTCGCGCAGTTCGGCGCGGAGCCTCAACTGGCCTTCGGTCGGGGCGAGGTGCACGGCGCTGGCCTCCCGGCATCACATCATCATGTGAACCTGACTGTCCGTCAGATTCCACGTGGATGTCAAGGCCGGTGGCGGTGACGTCGGGGCGGGGCGGGGCGGGGGCGAGACGGGGCGGCGCTGGCGGGGCGGGGGCGGTGTGGCGCGGGGAACGCCCGAGGGCGCCTGCGCTACCGGACCCCAGCCGGTCCGGTCGCACAAGCGCCCTCAACAGTCAGCGGCGGCTCAGGCCGCGGTTACCACCAGGGGTGGAAGTTCACCGCGATAGTGGAGTTGTGCTGCTCGATCGCGGTGAAGGCCGAGCCGTTGACCTGCGCGGTGTTGTTCTGGTTCGACGCCCCGGATCCGGTGGCCACCTGCTGCGAGGTGGAGGAGTTGCCGTGGTTGCTGCCACCCACGCCGCTGCCGATGATGCTGGCGACGCTCGCATTCGATCCGTCGTTCGCGAAGGCACCGTTGTCGGCCGATGCCACCCCGCCGAAGAGGGCGACGGCGAGGGGGAGAGCGGCGACGGCGGCGATGACGCGGGCGGTACGGATGCTTGCCATGTCTGTTTCCTCCAGAAAACCGAAGTGGGGTTTGCTCCAAGGCAGTTGGCCGACTGTCTCGGTCGTTCCGTGCTGTGCGGCGTCGCGACATCAGAATTGCCCACCGAATCCCCGGCGAACCACCCCGGAGCCCGCGATTCCCCCGCAAGCATGACCAACATCGGATAAACCCCCTTCACGCCCCCGCCGCTCCAGGCCAGCACCCCCGAAGGGCGGCGAAACCCCCGCTGCACAAGGGGCGAAGCGTTCCGGCAACCGCCCGGCCCCGGACATGCCGAAAAGGGCCGCGCCGTCCGGGAACCCCACCGTCTCCCGGGCCTGAGGCCCTGCAACTCCAAGCTTCGCGCCCCCGACGCGCCCCCGGCGCCCGCCGGGGCAATCCGACCGTGCCCCGCTCCGGGGCACCCTCGCGGCGCGATCCGCGGTCGCGGCCTGCTTACACCGACCGACCGGGCTCGAGCGCCTGCTGTCGTACTCGTATGTGGTGCGTGATGCGTCACGCGTGGTGCGTCATGCGTGGTGCGTCATGCGTGGTGCGTGGTGCGTCATGCGTGGTGCGTGGTGCGTCATGCGTGGTGCGTCATGCGTGCTTGTACTGCACGGGTCCTGCGGCTGCCCGCGTCCGACCCGTCGTGCCACGTCGCGTCCTGCTGCGCCGCGTCCTGCTCGGTCTGGTCCTGCTCGGTCTGGTCCTGCTCGTCCGGTCCTAGTCGTTCCGTGCCGTGCCGCTCCGCTGCGCTGCGCTCGATCCGTTGCGCTGCGATCAGTTGCGCTCCCATCCGCACGGCTACGCGGCGAGCGCCATCTCCTTGTGCGCGGCGCCGACCCGGCTCGCTGCGGCGACCGCGGCCGTACGAGCGGTCCCGTCGGAGCCGAGGCCGAAGCCGAAGCCCGACTCGGAGCCGGAAGCGGAACCCGAACCGGATCCCGTGGCGAGGGCGGCGGCGGTCCTGGAGCTGCGGACGGACGGGGTCTTGCCGTGGGCCTCGGCGCGGATGCGCTGCTTGATGGTGGGCGGAAGCGAACCTCCCCGCATCATCGCCCGCCAGGTCTGCCGGGCCATGAAGGCCGGCCGCGTCACGGTGGTGGCCGCGGGGGCGAGGGAGGAGGAGACGGAAGCGGCGGCGGCCGGGGCGGCCTTGCCACCGAAGCCGAGGGCGGTGAAGAGCGCCACGAGCGCTGCCAGGAAGGTGGTCCAGATCGACGTGGGGGTGCTGCGGTGAGCCATGACGGTTCCCTCATTTCGCGATGTTCCGACGGGCGGATCTGAATACATTCGTCATGATGCGAGCGCAACCGCAGCGCCTCCACGACCCGCGCCGTTCTTCCGACAAACACCACCCAAAGGAACCAATGCCATGATTTCCACCCTGCAGATTCCGGGCGCGCGGCCCGCCTGAGCACACCCGAAGGCGCCCGACCGGGACACATGGGGACAGACACAGAGGGGGGCGGAGGTCGACGACAGCCGGTTCGCGCGCAAAAGGGGTGCCACCGGCTGGTGGCACCCCTTTTGTTCCGGGCCTCGGGCCCGCCTGCGGTGGGTGTGGGATTTGAACCCACGGTGACTCGCGCCACGACGGTTTTCAAGAGAGTGCTGCGGGAAGCGTCTTCACCGTGGCTGACCTGCCCGTTGCCCGCTCTCGGGGCTCCTCGCCGCCGATAGCGGTCCACACCTGGTCCACCAGCAGGGTCCCGGTCACCCAGCCCGATTCAGCTCCTCCAGCATGCGTGCCGCGTCCGTCTCGGTAATCTCCCACCGATCGATGTCGCCGCTGACCTTGAAGAACGGCTCCAGATTGGCAAGTGCCACCTTGGCCTCGTGCATCGCATCAACGAATCGGTCGATCCCGCGCTCTCGGAGCCGCTGGTTGAAGGCTTCGACAGTTGCTTGATCACCGCCCACGTAGTGAGCCGGTACTCCGTTGGCAAAGTGCCGAGTCACCTGAGCGACCCGCAGCGCAGCGATCGCAGCGCTGAACGCCTCCCGACGAGCACGGCGCCACGCGAGATGCGATGTCATCCAAGGTGCCAGAGAAGCACCGATGAATGCGCCGACCAAGCCCAGTACCGGAGTTAGCCACAGTGGCATCCCAGCACCCACCCCTACTCTCCGCGAAGACCATGTTCTGGCGTCCACATCATGCTGGACGGCAGTGCTGTTGTGGACTGGACTTGGGGATCACCTCTCCCCCGCCTCCGATGTCGTCACTCTGACGTGAATTTGGCCGAAGCTAGCTGGAGTTCAGCCCAGCTCTGCGATGCTGGTGGTCGATCGAGAGGGGCCGCAGCGATGCAGTGGAAGATCCACGGGGAACGTCCGATCTACGAGAACCCATGGGTGAACCTGTGGCTCACCGATGTCGAGACGCCGGACGGGCACCGCTGGGAACACCACGTCGTCAAGCTCCGCCACCTGGCCGTGGCCGCCGTGATCAACGACCGCCAGGAGGTCCTGATGATGTGGCGCCACCGCTTCATCACGGATGCGTGGGCCTGGGAGCTGCCCATGGGCCTGGTGGAGGCGGACGAGACGCCCGGCGAGGCTGCCGCCCGTGAAGTCCTCGAAGAGACCGGCTGGCGTCCGGGCCCGATGAAGCCGCTGATCTACGCCGAACCGGCGAACGGCATCACGGACTCCCAGCACCACCTGTTCCGCGCGGACGGCGCCACGTACGACGGGCCGCCGACCGAGAAGAACGAGTCGGACCGGATCGAGTGGATCCCCCTGGCGAACGTCCGGGGCATGATCGACCGCCGCGAGATCGTCAGCAGCGGCTCCCTCGTCGGCCTGCTCTACGTCCTGATGGACGCAGGGGTGCGCTGACCCTGCGGGGGAAGCATTGCTCGTAGGCGTGCCTCGAAGGCGACTGCGGCCGGCACCTCGCGATACGGCGCAAGCTGCTCGTAGAACTCGCGAAGGTGCCCGGTCACCCGCTCAGACGACACTGCTGCGGCGGGCACTAGTGCCTCGATCGCCGTGTGGCACGCCTGGTCGAGCTTGCCCCGCTGGAGCTGCGTACGGGCCAACCAGAAGGCATGGAACGCCCTACCCCGCTGGTTCGCGGGGTCCTCCCGCTCCAGCGCGTCCGCGATCAACGGTTCGGCAATCGCCACCTCGCCGAGACGGCCGTGCGCGATGCCCGTGTCCACGATGAGCTTCGGCTCATCGAAGTACGTCACCCATGCCGGGTCCGGGTCGTCCGTCTTGATCCGGTCGTACTGACTGTGCGCCTCAGAGATCGCGGTGTGGGTCGCTGTCCGGTCGCCCAAGGTCGCCTGGGCGAACGCCTCAC
Source organism: Streptomyces sp. ISL-66 (assembly GCF_018614135.1). GTDB lineage: Bacteria > Actinomycetota > Actinomycetes > Streptomycetales > Streptomycetaceae > Streptomyces. The sequence goes on along the minus strand of NZ_JAGGOW010000160.1, from coordinate 13,121 downwards.
GCATGGCCAGCATGGCCCGGACTCTCGGCGTCGTACCGATGGCCGCTCGGGCCTGGTCTTGGGCGGCAGACACCAGTGCGAGCGCGTCCGCCGGCTTTTCCTGGTAGGTCGCTTGCAGGCTCATGCACGCCAGCACGTTGGCCATGAATGGGTGGTCGTCGATCTCCCGGGCCAGTTGCAGAGCTTCCGAGAAGTACGCGCGAGCCTGCTGGTACTGCCGGGCATCGAAGTACGTCCACCCGGTCAACCGCGCCAGCTCCGCCGCGATGCCGTACAGGCCGTGCTGTATCGGCGTCGGCCGCTGGTCCTTCAGTAGCCCCTCGACGTATCGCAGCTGGCCGACGACAGCGGGCCGGAGCGTCTCACCCCCGTGCTCGTCGTCGCGACGCCAGTAGTCCTCGATCGAAGAACGCAGGGCGTGCAGTGTGGATGGGCTCGGGTTGGTCCCGGCGGCCAGGGCCAGGATGCTGTCCACCTCCACGCCTGGTAAGGCTCTGAGGGGCTTTGGCCCAACCGGCAGGTGATCGAGCTCCGGCCTCTCCCGCTCAGCCACGGCCAAGACAGCCGGCGTCTCCCACGTACGACGGGCAAGTCCGAGCATGTGCCCCGGGATGCGCAACCCATCGGCGATCCGCTCGATCACGTCCATGTGGACGAGCTGCCGCTGTCCCGCGATCACCTCTCCCACCCGGCTCGGCGTCAGCTCGCACTGCCGCGCGATCATCGACGGGTAGATGCCTGCCCGAGTCTTGACCAGGCGAAAGACCCTCGCGAAGTCGCGCACGCGGCACGCGTCGATCATCTCGGGCTCAGTGAGCAGACTTACTGGTAGTTCCTTCGCACGACGTGTCTCAGGCATCGGGCACGCTCCGGAGGAGGACTACGGATCGCTTCAAGGTCTCAACCGACCGTGATGTTACCCAAGTTGGGTAATCCGCTGGGCCTTTCTGGCTCGTCGTCCTGATCGCGATCCTTCTGGACATGGTGAAGCGACCGAGGACGACCGCCTTGAACGATTCGGCGGGCACTCCTGACACACAGCGAACGGCCCTCGGGGAAACCCCTGACCTGGGCATAGAACCCCGCGTCCTGATGAGCATCCGGGTATCGCGGGACTCGGGCCGGACGTGGTCGCCGAGCACGCGGGTCCTGGAAGGCGACCCGTTCGACATCCTCTGCAACCCCGGCCGCTACCCCCCGTGCGAGTGCCCCCGCTGTGGCGGTACCTCGTCGTCGGTCCGTGCCCTTCAGCCGGCATCCATCACGCCGGGGGCGGCATAGTGGCCGCCTTCCAACGTTGAAAGCTCCCTTAGAACGGGATTCCCGGGTACGTGGTCGAGCTCCGCGGGGCTGGCGCCAACAGCTCGCCGTGCTCCTCTACGCCGCCGTCGTCATCGTCCTGGTGGTCACCCTGGCCATCGCCGGTGATCCCGGCCGCTGACCGGCAACCGGCTCCGGCACGAATTCCGCGTTCGCTCGATCCGTGGCCTCACGCCACCCCCGTCTCCCTACCATCCCGGAAACAACCGGGCTGGGCAGGGACGCCCCATCGGGGCTGGGCCGGCACCCGTCGGCCCTGGACGTCCAGGAAATGGAGACACACATGGCAGCGCAGAAGGAAGACCTGCTGATCGGCGTCGAGCGCCTGATCAAGGTCCAGGACCGCTTCACCGCTGCGGCGGCGGAGTCCGACTCCACCGGCACCTCCGCGGGCGACGACGGTGAGAACCGTGACGGCCTGAACCTCCCGCAGGAGTAGCACCACCAGCACACCACAGCGCGAACCGGGGGCTCGTCATCCACGGCGGGCCCCCGGCCCTCGCTCTCATGACGCAGACCGGAGGAACGCGTGGACCACCACTTCGTCACCGCAATGGAGAAGGCCCTCGGCTGGGACGGCCCCAGGGAACTCGGAGCCTCTTTCGCCCGGGGAACGATCGAGGATCTTGATCTGCTCGATCGCCTGCTCAACCCCAGGAAGTTGCTGGACCTGGTGATGCGCCGCAGCGTCACCACGCCCCAGTTCCGCATCTTCCAGGACGGGGCCGAACTGCACCCCGGCCGCTACATCCACCCCTCCGTCACCCGGCGGGGACAGGCCATCCCTATGGCCGACATGCGCCGCGTCGGCGGGCTGATGCGCGAGGGCTGCACCATGGTCCTGGACGAGGTCGACTCCTTCGACCCGGCCATGGAGGCCACCTGCCGTGCGCTCCAGTGGTGGGCCCGCGAGCTGGTGCAGGTGAACGCCTACCTGACCACCCAGGACGCCAGTGGCTTCAGGCTCCACTGGGACGACCACGACACCCTGATCGTCCAGCTCGCCGGCCGCAAGAGCTGGGAAGTCCGCGGCACCTCGCGCAGGGTTCCGATGTACCGCGACTCCGCCCCCAACGCCGAGCCCAGCGAGGAAATCGTGTGGCAGGGCGTCATGGAGCCCGGTGACGTGATGCACATCCCGCGCGGCTTCTGGCACCAGGCCACCCGCGACGACCAGGGCGACGGCTACAGCCTCCACGCCACCTTCGGCATCGTGAAGCGCGTCGGCGTGAACTGGCTGGCCTGGCTCGCCGACCAGGCCCGCACGCAGGAGTTGTTCCGGTACGACCTGGGCCGTTGGAACTCCCCCGGCCAGTGGGAGGGACAGCAGCGACTTCTGGCCGACGCCGTCGCCGAGCTGGCTACGAAACTGACCCCGCAGGACTTCTTCGATGCTCGCGAACGGGAACGCCTGGCCGCCCGGCACGTCCCGGCCACCGGCCTGTTCGGCAAGCCCGCGGCCGTCGTGTGCGTCACCGACTTCGAGCCCGTGATCGAGCAGCACCACGACACCGTGGACGTCCTCACCGCGGGCAAGAAGCTCACGTTCGCCGGCAAGGCGTACCCCGCCCTCGCCCTGCTGCTGAGCGGCCACCCCGTCGACATCGCCGACGCCACCGAGAAGACGGGCCTGGACGTGGAACAACTCGCCGAGATCCTGCTGAAGGAGGAACTGTGCACGGAGCTGACCCCCGCCTTGTCCTCGGCCTACACAGGTCTCGTCACCACCGCGACATCCTGACGGCCGCACTCGACCTCGGTGTCACCGCCCTGGACACCGCAGCTCCCTACTTCGGCTTCCGCTCGCACGCGGTGCTGGCCGAGACGGCCGCCGATCTACTGCCGAGGTTCACCCTCTCCACGAAGGTGGGCTTCTTCCCGAGCGCCGGAGGTGCTGAGCACTCCCTTGATCCGGTCCGGCTGCGGCTGGCCGTCGAGCGGGCGGCCCGGGAGCTCGGCAGGGAACCTGACACCGTGCTCCTCCACAACCCCGAACGGAGCCTCGCGGGCCTGTCCCCTACCGATGGCCACGCTCTCCTCGGTCATGCCTGCACCGCCCTGGCCGACGCTGCCCGCGACGGCCTGTGCCGCGCCTGGGGTGTGGCTTCCTGGGACCCCCGTCCGCTCGGCATGGTCCGGCTGGAGGACCTTCCGTCTCCGGACGTCCTCATGGTCCGGGCCGGTTTCCTCGTGGGCATCGCCCCCCTCGACGCCACCACCGTCCTGCGCACCGCCTGGCAGGCGGGCGAGACCTGGGGCATGAACCCCTTCGGTGGCGGCCACAGGAAGATATGGGAGGACTTCGACCCCCGCCCGTTCCTCCGACCGCCCCACGATGGCTTGTCCCGCGTTCAGGCGGCGTTCCGGACCGCGTTCCACCTGCCCACCGCCTCCGCGGTGGCGGTCGGTACCGACGACCCCGGGCACCTGGCCCAGTTGGTCCAGGCCCTGAACGCGGAGGTGGACACCGCCGCCGTCAGTCAGTACCTGCGCGCCCTCCACGGGCTCCGTCAGAGCTGAAGCTCGGCCACCAGGCGCTCGGCCTCCTTCCGGGCCGGCGCCAGCAGCGGATCCTCCTCGTACGCGTAGGGTCCGACGATCTTCGACAGGAAGAACAGCGACATCAGCTTGCCGTCCCGGCTCGCCAAGTCCGCACGCCGCTCCTGGTGGACGCGGTCCGCGAGCGCCGGGACGGCAAGCGCGTTGCCCCACAGCGTTGCGGCGTCGAGGCCCCGGGGCGCCATGCCCCAGTCCTCCCAGTCGATGAGGGAGAACTCCGGTCCCATCACGTTGGCCCAGGTCAGATCCGCATGAGCCGGCGCCCACCGATCGATCCGCGTATCGACCACCCCGGGGAAGACCGCCCCGAGGGTCTGGGTCACCTGGTCCTGCGTGATCGTCACCGTGTCCGGCGTCGCGATCCGGGGCGTCTGCTGTGAGGCAAGCGCGTCCAGCGAAGCGTTCAGCGCCTCCCACCATTCGTCCGGCAGGCCCGGGTCTTCGAGCACCAGGGCGCCCTTGCCGACAGACGGCGATGCAATCAGCTCCAGCTCATCCGCGCGCCACATCACCGGCTCGCCCGGCTCGCGCCACGCCAGGCCCTGGTACCACGCGGGCATCGCGACCCCTTGCAGCACGGCAGCGGCCTCGGTCCCGTTCCAGCCCTGCGGGCCGATCCGCTCGAATCCCCGCCGCTCGATACGCACCCACGTGCCCCGCTCCGTAGGACCCCCCAAGGAACGGCGCTTGCGCACCAGGGCCTCCCGAACCAACCGCACGTGCAGGGCTTCTTCCACGCGCTCCAGCACGTCTTCCACCGGCTGACGGCGTAGATCCACCTGGGCAGCAACGGGCAGGGATCCGTTCATCATGACCTCCTCGGCGAACGGATGACCGTAGCAGGAAGAGGCCCGCCGATACGATCCGTCCGTCAACATGGAGCACGCCAACTTCCGTCCGCTCGTTGGCCGTTGTAAGAACAGCCTCCGCCTCGCCCACGCCGGTGGCCGGAGCGGCTTTGGCCGGTGTCCTGTTCGGGTTGGGGTCGGGCATGTGCAGGGGGCCTTACGCTGTCCGGCAACTCGGGCAGACTTTCATCATGTCGCGGGCCGCCTTCTACCGGCTCCGCGCTCGCGGGAACGCGCCCCCGCTGCCTCAAGCTCCCCAACGGGCAGATCCGCATCCGCCGTGCCGATCTCGACGCGTGGTTCGAGGGTTGCGAGGTGCCTGCGTGCTGACGTTCGACGTGCAGATCTGGGGCATCCGCAAGCGCCCCGACCGCGCTGCGGCTTATCAGCTGCGCTGGCGAGTCGGCGTACAGCCGTTCTCGAAGAGCTACAAGATCAAAGCCCAGGCAGACGGCCGACGCTCCGAGCGTGGCGATGAAGTGGCCGAACGCTTCGGCCAAGCACCCCGCGAGCATCGCTGACGCGCTCGCCACGGTCACCCCGCGCCTGGTGAAGGACAACCGCGGTGCCCCCGCTCCCCGGATTCTGCGGACCGCCCTCTACTCCTGGGCCTTCCGCCTCGTCCTCGACCAGGACGGCGACCTCGTCGCCCGGATCGAAGCCGAGGAAGCACCCGAAGCCATCGTGGCAGCCCTCGACGGGATCGGCCGGAAGTCCGTGGACATCGCGGCCCTGAACACGCCGACGGTCGTGTGGTCTGCTCTGGACTCGCTTGCCCGCAAGATGGACGGGACCGCTGCGGCGGACAACACGGTGACCCGGAAGGTGCCCGTGTTCAGCAACTGCCTGCGCTACGCCGTCGAGATGGACCGCCTGCCTTCTCTGCCCCTGACCAAGGTGGACTGGACGCCGCCCGAGACGGATGACGAGATCGACTTCCGCTACGTCCCCGGCCCGGACCTGGCCCGAAAACTGATCGACGCCGTGGGCGAGCAGGGAGACCGTGGTCGGCACCTCAAGGCGTTCTTCGGGTGCCTCTACTACACGGCCACCCGCCCCGGCGAAGCGGTGGCCCTCCGCGAAACGGACTTCACCCTGCCCGAGGAAGGCTGGGGCCAAGTCGTCCTGTCATCCAGCTCCCCGCGCGTCGGCTCCGGCTGGACCGACTCGGGGGAGTCCTACGACTCCCGGGGCCTCAAGAAGCGCGCCCGGAAGGCAACCCGCGAGGTGCCCATGCCCCCGGACCTGGTCCGTCTGATCCGCAACCACATCGCGGAGTTCGGCACTGGGGAGGGCGGACGGCTCTTCCGTGCCGCTCGTGGGGGCGGTCTCCTCAGCAAGGAGTACGGAGACATCTGGAAGGCCGCTCGCCGTGCCGTCCTCGCCAAGGAAGAGGCCAAGACACCGCTTGCTGAAGTGCCATACGGACTCCGCGCCGCTGGCGTCTCCCTCTGGCTGGAGTCCGGAGTCTCCCCGGCCGAGGTCGCTCGCCGTGCTGTTCCGCCTCTACGCCAAGGCGATCCGCCGCAACGAGGACCACGCGAACCAACAGATCGAACGCGCTCTGCGTTCGAAGTAGGTCGCGACGGCGACAGCGCCTCGCGGATGGTCGGAGTGCATACTCCAGCCATCCGCGGGGGGCTGGCGCTACGCAATCATCACGTGAAGTGCTCCGGCAACCATGATGAACGTCCCGATGGCGGCAGGCAGTCCGCCTACTGCCGCAGCAGGAATCGACGCCGCGCCTGCGACTGCCATGATCACTGCCCACCTCAGGGGGAGGCGCTCCGGCTGCCGCTCCACTTCATTTGATCTGCTACGACTGCGTACGCTCGACAACGGCGTATCTCCCACTCTGCTGTCCGGCTGAGGATCAGAGCGCCGCTTGCGGTGGCTCCCGGCTGGTACCCGGGGGCCACCTCACTCATCAACACTGCTGATCCGGCTGCCCTCTTGGGCTGCGACTCCCACAATGCCTGCGCTCTTCTCGCGGAGGCGAGTACACTACGAGCACGGCTTGATCCGCCTGTGACGCACACCTAGTTAGCCAGCGAGCTCTCACAGGCGGATCAAGGGGTTCAGAACAAAGGGTTCAAACTCGATGGTCAACTTCTTCGACCTGTTTCCCCTGTCCGCGAGTGAGCTCAAGAGATTCCACGCACGCCACGCCAAGCTGGAAAAGATCACCGCTGAAGCCAACCGTGTGTCCACGCGGATCGCGGAGGTCAGGACAGGCAAGCAGCTGGTGCTTCGCAGCAGCTTCGTCTTCCGCCCAGACCCGGCTGCGGTCTCAGGAGACGCCTCCGACCGCCTTCTGCCCTCATCGGAGGAACGCCCGCCGGCCACCCGGCTGGCGTCGCCACGCGGCATCGCCTTGAAGGTCTTCCTCACGGCAGCATTCGTCGCGCAGTCACGCACCCCCGGCGAGCGCCCCACGAACACACTGCCCCTAAACGATCAAGACACGGTCAGCTGGGTTGACCTTTTCGCCACGCCCGCCGTTCGAGGGGGTGGCGTGAAGACCTACGCGAGCATTCGGGACAAGAAGGCACGCCAGCTACAACACGCCTTGGGCCGGCTCTCCAGCCCTGAAGTACAACTCGTTCATCTGCCGAACGCTTCAAAGGCTGTGGGCAAGTACGAGGGGTTCCTACTGCTGCACGAACAGGGCGCCCCGTACGGCGGTGGAGAGAATGCGGATCGCTACACAGTTCCCGGCCAGGACGGGCGAGAGCTGCTCCTCACCCTGCCAGCGGGACTGTTCACCAACGGCTGGATCCATCTCTTGGAAGACAGTGAACTCGCGTTCTTGCTGATGATCGCGTGGCTGCATGCGCGGTTCGGCCATCAGCCGGTCTTCGCTGCAAGCGACATCCGCCTGCTGCAGTTCGGACTAGGTAAAGACGCCTATGAGGCTCACCGCATGCTGAATCGCTTCGGCCTCGTAGAGGTCCAGGAGGACGCGGACCGATACTTCGAGGGCGGCAAAATCGCTGGCTTTCAGGATGGCCAGCGGCCGAAGCTCCATCGCTTCCAACTGGTGTCCGCAGGATTCGACGAGCAGGCGACGGAGAAGGTGCGCGAGGTTATCGAGCGCAAGCTGGCCTAAGCTCCGCCATGACTCCTGACACCTGGTCCACGCCTGGTCCACAGACACTGATCAGCAACGTGACAGAGGCGGATCAAGGTGAGACAGGCCCCACACGAAAGGGGTGCCCCATACAAGGGGCACCCCTTCTGGTCAGCAGGTTCGCTGACGTGGTGCGGTGGGTGTGGGATTTGAACCCACGGTGACATCGCTGCCACGACGGTTTTCAAGACCGTTCCCTTAGGCCGCTCGGGCAACCCACCTGGCGGGTACAGAGTACCGGGCGGTGGGGGTGGGCGGCGCTGGGGATTTCGGGGGTCAGGCGGTCTGGGCCTTGTCGTAGGCCGCCTTCGCTTCGGGGCCGAAGTACGGGCCGAACATGCGGTTGGGCAGGAAGGTGTAGCCGAAGCTGTTCACCGAGACCTGGGTGCCGAGACCCGTCGCCTCGTTGAAGTCCTGGAACCAGGGGCCGCCGCTGGAGCCGCCGGTCATGTTGCAGGGCAGGCTGTGGTCCTTGGTCAGCAGGAAGTCCTTCCCCGTGTTGCCGCTGCAGTAGACGAGCTTGGTGCCGTCGTACGGAGCCGCCGCGGGGAAGCCGAAGGCGTACATCTTCTTGTTGTAGCCGCCGTTGAACACGATGCCCTGGGCGCCGACGACCTGGCTGAGCTTCTGGCCGTTCAGCGGGGCGACGACCGCGAGGCCGACGTCCATGTTCATGTCCTCGCTCGCCACCCACTGGTCGGTCGCGAAGGTCTTGGTGGCCGGCCACTGCCCGTAGGGCGCGTTCCCGTTGTCGTAGGCCGGGACGAAGGTCCAGTTGGTGTGCCAGGCGCCCTGATACTTCACGCAGTGGCCGGCGGTGATCACCGTGCTGCCGTTGGCGCTGGTGATCGAGTCGCCCGAGCAGGAGGCGTTCTTCCCGTTGAAGGTGAAGAACACCCGGCCCGAGGTTTTGACCACCGCGCCGCCACCCGTCCAGGGGCCGCCCGCTTGCGGGAAGGCCGCGGGAGTCGCGGCGATCGTCGTGGGGACCAGTGCGGACGCGGGTCCGGCGGGTGCGGTGCGGGCGACCGCGCCCGGGGCCGCCGTGATGTCCAGCGGAGCGGCGGTCCGCATACGCTCGGCGGTCCAGAAGCCCCGGGCGGGCTGGTCCGCGGCGACCGAGGGGGAGGCCGCCGTCAGAGCGCCCGCGAGCAGGGCGCCCGCCGCGAGTAAGACCGATAGGGCCGTGCGGTGACGATTCACGCAATGACTCCTTCTGCCGTGTCCGGATGAAGAGTTGTCGGTGCGGACCGGTGCGGATCCGTGCGGATCGGACGCAGAGTGGCACGGTGGAGACGAGATGTCAGGAAGCGGTCGGAACGTTCGGTCGGTTCCGGCCAGGAATTGGCCAACTCCCGTCCGTTGATGGCCTACGCGGTGAGCAGGACGCCCGCGAACGAGACTCCGCCCACCACGACCCAGGCCGCCAGCCCCAGCAGGGCGGCCCGGCCGCCGGTGCGGGCGAGGGTGGGGAGGTTGACCGCGCCGCCCAGCCCGAACAGGGCGGCCGCGAGCAGCAGTTCCTGGGCCGTGTGCGCCCACTCCAGTGCTACGTCGGGCAGTACCCCGGTGGCGCGCAGCGCGGCTGCGGCGAGGAACCCGGCCACGAACAGCGGCACCGGCGCCGGTCGGCGGCCCGAGGGCGTGCGCACCCCGCGCTTGCGGGCGCGCACCGAGAAGGCCACCGCGGCCACGAGGGGGGCCAGCATCGCCACGCGCATCAGCTTGACCAGCACCGCTTCGCCGAGCGCACCCGGGCCGGCGGTCTGCGCGGTGGCCACCACCTGGCCGACATCGTGGACGCTCGCGCCGACCCAGCGGCCGAACTCCGGATCGGACAGACCCAACGGGGCCTGGAGCAGCGGGAGTACGGCGATGGCCAGGGTGCCGCACAGGGTGACCAGCGCGACCGAGGAGGCCACGTCCTCCTCGTCGCTGCCCGACACCTCGCTGACCGCGCCGATGGCCGAGGCTCCACAGATCGAGTACCCCGTGGCGATCAGCAGCGGCTGGTCCCCGGGGAGGCCCAGCCTGCGGCCGAGCCAGAGCGTGCCGAGGAAGGTCGCCGCGACCACGGCGGCCACCATCGCCACCGTGGCCCAGCCCAGCCGGAGCACCTGGTCGAGGCCCAGCGCCAGGCCCAGCAGGACGATGCCGATCCGCATCAGCCGCCTCCCGGCCAGGGAGAGGCCCGGGCGCGCGGGTCCCCGTACGAAGCCCCGTAGGCCCGGGAGGTGGGCCGCGGCGATGCCGAGCACGACCGACGCCGTCAGCATCGGCACCCAGGGGGCCAATCGGTGGACCGACCAGGCCACCAGCACGCCGGCCAGTGCCAGTCCCAATCCGGGCCACGGCGAGGATGTTTCACGTGAAACATCGACCGGCTCCGTGGGTTCCGCCCCGCGCACCGGGCGGTTCAGGAGGGCCATCAGTCGGACGGGAGCGTGTAGACGCGGCGGACGCTACTGCCCAGGCGGACGACGTCGGCTCCGTAGACGTGGAGGGATATCGCCTTCGTGCGGCAGGAGTTGCGGACCTTGTGGATGTCCCCGGGCGGGGCGAACCCGCAGACGTCACCGGGGCCGTTGACCACCTGTTCCGTGGCCACCAGCCGGGCCGCCTCGGTCGCCGTGGCGGGGGCGAGGCGGTAGCGGAGTTCGCTCTCCTCGCCCTCGTGCACCCCGGCCACGCACCAGGAGACGTGGTCGTGGATCGCGGTTTCCTGGCCCGGCAGCCACACGAGGGCCACCACCGAGAAGCTGCCGTCCGGCTCCGCGTGCAGGATGTGCTGCCGGTACCGGTCCGGGTGCCCTTCGCGCTGCTCGGCGGCGAGCAGGCCGGGCATCCCCAGGTGCGGGGCGAGGCGCTCGCCGACCAGGTAGGCGGTCAGGTCCGGGGCGAGCCCCCGGTCGACGACCGTGCGTATCTCGGCGACGAGGGCGGCCATCCTCGCGGTCGTGCGGGCCGGAGTGGTGGTGGTCATAAGGGGAGCGTCGAGGAGGCGACCCATCACGTCCAACGACATTTGGACGCTGAAATCCCAACCTCAGCTTATGAATGAGGGGTGGCGCTCAACACCCGATCCGGTTCGACGCAGCCTGCCTCAGGGCGTCCAGCACCACGGCCGTCGCCGGGATCCGCAGGTGGTCGCGGTAGACGTAGGCACCGATGTGGCGGCGCGCGGCCGGCTCCAGGGCCCGCCCGCACACCTTGGTCAGCGAGAGCGAGGGCAGCACCAGCGCGGGCATCATGGCGACGCCCAGGCCCTGGGCCACCAGGCTCTGCACCACCAGGTTGTCATCCGTGGCGAACCGGATGTCGGGGACGAAGCCCAGCTCCGCGCATTCGTGCAGCAGGTTCGCCCGGCAGCGCGGGCAGCCGGCGATCCACCGCTCCTCGGCGAGGTCGACGAGGTGGACGGCCCGGCGCCGGGCCAGCGGGTGTCCGGTCGGCAGCAGCACCGTCAGCTGGTCCTCCAGCAGCTTGACCTCGGCCACCTCGTCCGGGATCTCCTCGTGCAGCCCGGGGTAGGTGAAGGCCAGGGTGATGTCGCACTCGCCCCGCTCCAGCCTGCGCAGCGAGTCCGGGGGCTCGCCCTCCAGCAGCTCGACCTGGATGCCGGGGTGGTCCTTGGCCAGGCAGCTCAGCGCCTCCGGGACGAGGGTGACGTTGGCGCTGGGGAAGCCGCAGAGCCGGACGCGGCCGGTGCGCAGCCGGGCGTACGCCTTCAGCTGGGCCTCGGCGGCGGAGAGGCTGCCGAGAATGGACTCGGCGTGCCGGGCCATGGACTCACCTGCCTCGGTGAGCTGCATGCGTCGGCCTACGCGGGTGAACAGCGGGGTGCCGGCGGCCCGTTCGAGCGCCTTCATCTGCTGGGTGATCGCGGGCTGGGTGTATCCCAGGACGCGGGCGGCGGCCGAGTAGGACCCGGAGGCGACCACCTCGTGGAACGTCCGTATGTGCCGCGAGTCGAACACCCTCGAAGCATAAGCAGATATTGGGAGGGGCCGCAGGCGGAATCCCGCCTGCGGCCCCTCTCCATCAAGCCAGTCGAGCGCCTTACTTGTCGCCCACCCGCGAGCCGAACGTGATGTCCACGGTGGTCGGCTTGCCGCCGCGCAGGTAGGTCAGCTTCACCGTCTCGCCCGGCTTGTACGTCCAGATCTCGCTGATCAGGGTCGGGCCGCTGTCGATCGGCTTGTCGCCGAGCTGGGTGATGATGTCGCCGGGCTTCAGGCCCGCCTTGCCGGCCGGGCCGTTCGGATCGACCAGCTCGTTGGCGGCTGCTCCGCTCTCGGAGATCTTGGCGCCGTCGGTCTTGGCCGCGAGGTCCACGGAGACCGAGATGATCGGGTAGACCGGCTTGCCCGTCTTGATCAGCGACTCGGCCACGTTCTTCGCCTGGTTGATCGGAATGGCGAAACCGAGGCCGATGGAGCCGGCCTGGCCGCCGCCGAAGCCGCCGTTGCCGGCCGACTGGATCGCGGAGTTGATGCCGATGACCGCGCCGCGGCCGTCGAGCAGCGGGCCGCCGGAGTTGCCCGGGTTGATCGAGGCGTCCGTCTGCAGCGCGCTCATGTACGAGTTCTTGCCGCCGGAGCCGTCACCGGAGGCGACGGGGCGGTTCTTGGCGCTGACGATGCCGGTGGTGACCGTGTTGGACAGGCCGAACGGGGCACCGATCGCGATGGTCGAGTCGCCGACGGCGACCTTGTCGGAGTCGCCCAGCGGCAGCGGCTTGAGGCCGGACGGCGGGGTCTTCAGCTTGATGACGGCCACGTCGTAGCCCTGGGCGCGGCCCACGACCTCGGCCTCGTACTTCTTGCCGTCCGAGAACGTCGCGGTGAGCTTGCCGCCGGCGGCCGCGGAGGCCACCACGTGATTGTTCGTCAGGATGTGGCCCTGCTGGTCGTAGACGAAGCCGGTGCCGGTGCCGCC
>NZ_JAGGOW010000160.1:0-153 GCF_018614135.1 Streptomyces sp. ISL-66 | reverse complement strand
CGCGAGCACGCCCGCGACCAGGCCGCCCTTGCCCTTCCGCTTGGGCTGCGGGGCGCCGTCGGCACCCAGGGGCGCGCCCCAGGCGCCGCCGCCCTGGCCGCCGCCGGTCCCGTACCCCGGGGCGGCGGGCGGCGGGGGAGGCCAGTCCTCGGC
>NZ_JAGGOW010000159.1:15870-42084 GCF_018614135.1 Streptomyces sp. ISL-66 | reverse complement strand
AAGAGGTCATCTCATTTGGTTGATTGGGTACGCTGTCGTTCATGGTGGGGATTGTTGAGCGGCTGGTGCCGGATGAGTTGTGGGCCATGTTCCAGCGGGTGGTGCCCGAGGCGCCGTCGCGGCCTCAGGGCGGTGGCCGGCGTCGGCACGGTGACCGTGAAGTGCTGGCGGCGATTGTGTTCGTCGCCACCTCGGGCTGTACCTGGCAGCAGCTGCCCGCGGCGTCGTTCGGGCCCTCCGGCGCGACCGCCCATCGGCGGTTCTCTGAGTGGTCGAAGGCCAGGGTATGGGCCAAACTCCACCGCCTGGTCCTCGACGAGCTCGGTGCCCGCGGCGAGCTGGACTGGTCCCGCTGCGCGATCGACTCGGTGAACATGCGAGCCCTGAAAAAGGGGACCTGACAGGTCCGAATCCTGTAGACCGGGGCAAGTTCGGATCGAAAATCCACTTGATCACCGAACGGACCGGTCTGCCCCTCTCCGTCGGCATCTCCGGCGCGAACATGCATGACAGCCTTGGTCTTGAACCGCTCGTGCGGGGCATCCCACCGATCCGGTCACGTCGAGGACCCCGCCGACGGCGCCCCGGCAAACTACACGCCGACAAGGCATACGACTACGCTCACCTGCGAAAATGGTTACGCGGACGCGGTATTACCCACCGCATCGCCCGCCGTGGCATCGAATCCTCGCAGCGACTGGGCCGACACCGCTGGACCGTCGAGCGCACCATGTCCTGGCTTGCCGGATGCCGACGCCTCCACCGCCGCTACGAACGCAAGGCCGAACACTTCCTCGCCTTCACCAGCATCGCCTGCACCCTCATCTGCTACCGCAGACTTACCAAATGAGATGACTTCTTAGCATGTAGTTGGCCGAAGGGGCCATCTACGGCGCTCAGTCACAGCGACTGCGACTCAGCGCCGTAGGGGTGGCCGCCAAGACACCGGTGGACGTCTGGCCGAACCAGATGACCCGGCGGCAGAAGACCGACCGAGCTCGCGCACTCGCCCGAGGCCGGGCCGCATTCCTCGACCGGCCCGCACCGGCGTCGCCTCGAGGACCGTCATCGGCAGACGCCCGGACTCTGCACCAGCAGGCCACCGCTGCCGTGGAGGCGGACCGGCGGCGACGCCGCGTGGCCGCAGTCCCCGTCCCGCCCGTCTTCCCCTCCGAGTGGTAGGCGTTGAGGGCCACGGTGTACGGCAGTGGCCCTCTTGCGGCCGCCTGATCCCTTACCAGTCGGTTGCCCCGGCCGCTGCCGGCCAGGCGGTCGTATCGGGGCTGAACCTGTGAAGGCCCTCGGTTCGGTTACTGACGCTTGAGGCTACGCGTGACGCCGGCCGCGACGGTCGTGGCGAAGACCCAACCCGCCGCGACAAGAAGGTAGGCGAGCCACTGATGGACGCCGGTGGGCGCGAACGCCTTCTCCTGGCCGAAGTCGATGACCGGGAGCAGCAGGTCTGCCGCGTAGACGAGGGCGTTGAATTGCGGTCCCTTTCCTGGTTCGGCTCGTGGTGGCTCGTGGAGTCCGTAGGTGAGGGTCCCGACCAGGAGCAGCGCCAGTAGCCAGGTCACCGCGCGGGCGGGCCTGAAGCCGTAGCCGACGGTTACGTCCTGGATGTGTCCCCACAGCCTCGCCGGCCAGGGCAGGGTACGGCGGTGTCTGCGTTGCGCGGCGAGCAGTACGGTCCGTGCCTCGCCGTCCTCGCCAGCACCGCGGTAGGTGAGGGCGAGTTGTTCGTAGCTGTGCGGTACGAAGCCGTCCTGGTCGTACTCCAGCAGGGGCAGCCGCCGGGTTGCGGGTAGCCGGGGCGAAAGCGACTCGTAGACCAGCCCCTCCAGCCGTACCGACCGAGGCCACACCGCCGGATCGGCCTCGATCGCTTTGAACGTGGAGTGGTGCAGCCTGACGTCGCCCTTGATGGGCTCCGCGTCGCGGAAGGTGAGCTGGCGGGCCTCGCAGCTACTGAGGCCCAGTGCGACTCCGCCGGGATTGTGGAGCCGTGCCTCGATGAAGGAGATCCAGCCGCCCGCCCTGGTGCCGGTAAGTCTGACCTTGCCCTCGGCCCTCAGGCCACCCGCGTTGAGGACGGTGCCGAGGCTGAGGCTGGGAGCGTTGAGAGCGTGGCCTTGCGGGTGGTGCAGCCGGGCGTCCTCGAGGTCGAGGGCACAAGCCACCTGGGCCGCCTCGAGTACGACCTCGCCTTGCCAGCAAGCGCGGGGCAGTGATGTTGCCCTCGACGCGGGCGTACCCCAGTCGGACCGGGCCGGACACCCGGCAGTCGGCGAGTACGAGGTCGCCCTCGACGCGCAGGCCCGTCGCGGTGAGCGCGGGCAGCCTGGACCCGCGCAAGTCCAGCTGGCGCACGCGCGCTTCGCTCAGATCGGGCGTGTCCTCGAAGTCGCAGGCCGTGAGCCGGATCGGATACGGGATCTCGGCGTACGCCAGGTCGAGTCGGCCGGTGATCGTCACCCCGCGCAGGCGCAGCGCGGGTATCTCGCCGTCCTCGGCCGGGCCGGAGAGCAACAGTCCGCGCAGCACCGCAGCACGTACGGATGCCCCCACGACGTCGGGAAAGTCCGGGGCCCCGTGCTCCTGGCGCACGTCCACCGCTTCGCCCCGTGCAAAGGCGTACCGGATGTGGGATTCGAGGGGGGGCAGGTCAGCGATTTCCACATGCGGGACGCTACATCCGCCGGCTACCTGCTCACCCGGCGGGCTCATGACCGCTGTCGCTTCTGGTGAACATCTCGGGACGGATCGCCTGCCAGCTGCTGCCGAAACTCATGGTGGCGGCGCACTCAGTCACAACTTTACGGCCCTGGCCGAGGTATGACGGGAGTGTGGTTCGGGCCGGGCGGTGGTCGCCGGCGGTAGGCCGGTTTGTGACCGGTCACGGACACAGCGATGAGTTCTTCCGGCCCCGAGAGTCTCACCACAGTTACCGATCAACACAGGAGGAACACGTGGCCCAGCTACTGAGAGTCCAAAACTTCAGCATCTCGAGTGACGGCATCGGCGCCGGTGAGGACCAGAGCCTCGAGAGGCCGTTCGGCCATGTCAGTCCCGAGAGGCTGTTCGCCTGGGCCGGCGCCACCGCGAGCTGGCCCATGCGCACCGACCCCGGTGGGAGCCGGGGCCTCGACGACTACTTCACGCGGGACTACGCGCGCAACATCGGTGCCGAGATCATGGGCCGCAACAAGTTCGGGCCCCAGCGCGGGCCCTGGCACAACCATGAGTGGTGCGGCTGGTGGGGTGACGAGCCCCCGTTCCGCACCCCGGTGTTCGTCATGACCCACCACAAGCGTCCTTCGTTCACGCTCTCCGACACCACGTTCCACTTCGTCGACGGGGACCCCGCCACGATCCTCGAGCAGGCACGGGAGGCGGCGCAGGGCAAGGACGTCCGACTCGGCGGCGGAGTCACCAGCATCCGGGAGTTCCTCGACGCCGACCTCGTTGACACCATGCATGTGGCGGTCTCGCCGGTGAAGCTCGGGTCCGGACTACGACTCTGGGAGTCACCCGATGAGCTGCTCGACCGGTTTCACCTGGAGATCGTGCCCAGCCCGAGCGGCGTGACGCACCATCTGTTCTGGCGCAAGTAACACGAGGGCCCATCGGGGATGCCCGCCTGACCCCGTCCGGCCACGACCCGCAGATGTCAGTGGCGCGGGCCATACTCGTGCTGCGGCGCCGCCCGGGCACCGCAGCACAAGGGAGCGACATGGCTGAGGTGCTGGTTTTCCACCACGGGCACGGGCTGACCGTTGGCGTCCGGCAGTTCGCCGAGCAGCTGCGACGGGCCGGACATACCGTCCATGTCCCGGACTTGTTCGAGGGTCAGGTATTCGACAGCCTCGGGGAGGGCATGGGTTACGTCGAGGGCGCCGGTTTCGACACGGTCACCGCGCGCGGAACCGCCGCCGCCGAGGAGCTGCCCGCGGAACTCGTCTACCTCGGCTTCTCGCTCGGCGTCCTGCCGGCGCAGAAGCTGGCCCAGACCCGCTCCGGCGCGAAGGGTGCGCTGCTGCTGGAGGCGTGCGTCCCGGTCGCGGAGTTCGGCGGCGCCTGGCCCCACGATGTCCCGGTTCAGGTCCACGGCATGGACGCGGATCCGTTCTTCGCCGGGGAGGGCGATGTGGACGCAGCCCGGGCGCTCGTCGCGACGGCGGCGGACGCCGAACTGTTCCTCTACCCCGGCGACAGACACCTGTTCACTGACAGCAGCCTGCCGTCGCACGACGAACACGCCGCAACGCAGGTCACCGATCGAGTGCTGGACTTCCTCGACCGCATCAACTAGCCCGGCATTCCGGCGAGCACCACCAAGACCAAAGGCAGCCCGCTCGAACCTCCACTGCCAAGACTGGCGTGTCGCTGACTACGAAGCCCGCGCCCCCGCCTAGGAACAGCGAATGTCTGGAGGGGCGGCGGTCGCGAGTTCGGCACGCCAACCCGGGAGATCCTTGTCCAGCCATTCTTCGACGGTCCGCCGCCACGGGTCGGTGGAGTCCCTGTCGGCGACATCAGCCCACGTGTTCGCCGCCAACTCCGGATCGATGACCAGGCTGTCGAGGTAGGCGTCGAAGCCGTCAGCAACCTTGGTGAAGATGTTTGTCGATAGGTATCCGGGCCAAGAGATGCCATGCACGAAGGCGTGGAGCTGGCCGTGGGTAGCGGGATTCAGGTCCAGGAACAGGGTGTCGCTGCCGCCGTTGCGGGCAATCGGCAGAAGACCCGTGAGCGAGACTTCTTCGGCGAGCCACCCTTCGCGAGTGCGACGGTATTCGCCGAGCAAGGTCCCCCAGCCGTAGTCTCCATCGTGGTCTCGGCCGAGTTGGTAGAGACCGTCGAAGCTCTGCAACGGCTCCGGTTCGCAACCCGGCAGGTGGACCGAATAGGTGAGGCTCTTTCCGCCCGCTGCTTCCAGGAACGAGCGATATGACGCAGGCAGAGGCAGCCCGACCTCCTGCTCGAGACGTCCCAGCTCATCGGCTTCGAACGGCCTGAACGGCCCCCCGACCAAACGGCCCCGATACCAGCGGGATATTTCCTCAGACACGGACCGATCATCGCACCCAGAGGCGAGGGGCCGAGCACGTACGAGGTCGGCGTCGATGCCCGGTGCTCACCGGGTTGGACAGGTGGCACCGGTCCGTGTCCGGCTCACCCCCATCCCCGTGAGAAGCGGTCCGTTCGGGAGACGTGGGTGGCCTCGAACCTCACGGGCCGCTTTCTTCCTGGGGCCGGACCGGGTCGGCGCCGAAATCGGGCAGGGTCAGCGAGCCGTCCTCGGCGAGGGGGAAGCCCGGGTTGTGGGCGATCTCCCAGGCGTGCCCGTCCGGGTCGGTGAAGGCGCTGGAGTAGAACCCGATGGCATTGACGGCGGCGGGCTTGGTGACCGTTCCACCGGCCGCTTCCACGGCTGCGAGCAACTGGTCCACCTCGGCCGGCGACCGGACGTTGTGGGCCAGGACGATGCCACCGAACCCGCTGCTGTCCGGGCCGCCTGCGCCGTCGGCGCCGTCCGGGCCGTCCTTCCCCGATGGTGCCGACGGCCCCGGCGGTCCCGACGGCAGGCCGCAGTCCGCGGCCAGGAGGTCGCGGTCCCACAGGACCAGGGCGAGGCCGCCTGCCTGGAAGAAGACGGTTCGCTCCACCTCCTGTCCCCGCCAGCCGAGTGCCTCGTAGAAGCGCCGGGAACGGTCGAGGTCGCGGACGCCGAGAGTGACGAGGGTGATGCGCTGTTCCATGCGCTCACGGTAGGGGGCCGGGCGGTCCGATGTCCGCCGCCACGGCGTAGCGAAACCCGCCCGGCGACGTGCGCTTCGCCGGGCGTAAGCCGGGCCGGTCGATCGTGGTCCGGCACGATCGCGCGGTGAGTGGTGCGAGGCGCCGACCGTAGAGGCTGTCAAGTCACACGTGATCAGGTCGCGGCACGGACCAACACCCGTTTCTCTGAGCGCAACCTCCGCAGCCCACAAGGTGAGGACGCGGGCGGGCCGTTGAATATTGCGTGCGGTGCCGATCAGTGGGAGTGCAGACTCGCTCCATGACGGACATGCACGCATTCCGGGACTCGGTCGGCCACTGGGCGGCCGGTGGTCCAGGCGCACCGGCGAGCGAACTGGCCGTGCGGCTGGGGGTGCGGACGGCGGTGCTGCTGGAAGGGCCCAGTGACTTCGAGGCCGTCGAGGCCCTGGCCGCACGGCGTGGCCGGGATCTGACCGCTGAGGGGGTGTGCGTCGTGCCGATGGGCGGGGCGATGAGCGTGGCGCGCTACGCCGCTCTTCTCGGGCCGCCCGGTCTCGGCCTGCACCTGAGGGGTCTGTGCGACAAGCGCGAGCAGGGTTTCTACGAGCGCGGCCTGCAGCGGGCCCGGGCACCGCACCAGGGCTTCTTCGTGTGCGTGGCGGATTTGGAGGACGAGCTCATCCGCGCGCTGGGCCCGGCGCGGGTCGAGGAGATCATCCGGGCCGAAGGTGATCTGCGGACCTGGCAAACCTTCGTGCGCCAGCCCGCACAGCACGGTCGGCCCCCGCAACAGCAGTTGCGGCGCTTCCTCGGCACGAAGAAGGGCCGCAAGATCCGCTACGGCCGTCTCCTGGTGGAGGCCCTCGCCCCCGGGCAGGTACCGGCCCCGCTCGACGACCTCCTCGCGAGCCTGTGACGCCGACGTATCCCGCGGAGGTGTTCGGCGGGGGCCTGGGCGAGCCCCCGGACCGCGTTGGCGCCGTCCGCCCGCTGGGCGGAGCTCGCACGGCCTGCGGCGATCCCCTCGTGACCGAGAAGCAACTGCCACCCGACGAGGCCCGATGGTGCGCAATGGCGGGCGACGGTGCCGCCCGCTGATCCCCGCTCGTCCCGGCCACCGGCCACCGGCGTACGAGCAGGCGCGCCCCGGGATCCGGTCGTTCGCCGGGGCTGCCTTCCGGCATGGCTGTCGGGTCCGGGAGAATCCAGGCATGACCGTGAGACGACCTGCCGACGACTTCGTGCTCGCGCAACACGTCGAGGAGGGCCAACGATGAACGACGCTCTCGCGGGGCTCGACGCCGTCGACTGGCCGGCGCTGAAGCATGCGTACGGTACGGCCGAGGACGTTCCCGGCATGCTGCGGGACCTCTACCGGCCGGCGAAGGCGGCGCAGGCTGCCGACGATCTGCTCACGCACGTCCACCACCAGGGCGGCGGGGTCTACTCCTCTGCCCCGGCCGCCCTCCCCTACGTCATTGCGGCCGCGGCGGATCCGGCCGTGGCGGCGGACGTCCGCGCGGAGCTCCTCTACCTCGTCCGGGCTCTGGCCGATGCGGCGAACACTGCCGAACCCCACTTCGTCACCCCCGCCTGGCCGCCGGCGTGGGACCTGGCGGTGGGCGAGCTGCTGCGGCTGCTCGACGACCCCGGGGCCGCGAACCGCGCCGCCGTTGCGGGGGCCCTCGCCGAGGCCCACCACCGGGCCGACGAGGTGCTCGCGGCGCTGCGGGCGCGGTGGACCGTGGAGCCCGCGCCGGCGACACGGCTCCGGCTCATCGAATCGGTCGGCTTGCTGACCGCCCACGCCACCGCGCAGCGGGGCGCCTCCTCCCAGCGGGGCGCCTCGCTCGCCTGGCTGCGGGAACTCACGGGCGACGCCGAGCCCTCGGTGCGCCTGACAGCCGTAGAGGCCCTGCGCCACGCACTACCGGGGCAACCGGGGAAGCCGGGGCAACCCGGACAGCCCGTGCGACCGGGACAGCCGATGCAGCCGATGCAGCCGATGCAGGATGACGCCGCGGCCGCGCGGACCGTCTCCGACGTGCTGTCCGGCAGTGAGCCGGAGACGTGGCGGCCCGGCTCCGGCCCGATCGGGCCGACGGTCGTCTGGGCCCTCGGCCTGCTCGGCGACGACCTGGCGGCACTGGCCGTCGCGATCCGCAGACTGCTCGGGCACCCGGACCCCTCCGTGCGCGCCGGTGCGCTGAAGGCCGCCGCCCAGATGCTCAGCCGTCGCCGCTCCGCCGTACCGGAGCTGCTGCCGGCCGTGGCCGGCTCGCTGTCGGACCCCGAGCCCGACAACCGGCTCTTCGCCGCCCGGGTCCTCGGCATGTGCGGGCACGCCGCCCGCCCCTGGGCGGACGCCCTGGCGGCCATGGTGACGGACGAGGGCGAACCCTACTTCGCGGCCCAGAGCCACGCCGTCTGGGCGTTGTCCCGGCTCGGCGACGTACGGTGCGTGGCGCCGTTGGTACGGCGGCTCGCGGCCGGGGCGCGGCTCGGGTTCGCGTACCACGCGTCGTACGCCGACGGCTGGTGGACGTACGAACTGAGCCTGACCGAGGTCGCCGGAGGGCTCGGCGCCCACGCCGACGTGCTGCTGCCGCCCTTGCGGGCCCGGCTCGCCGCCGCCTCCACACTCGGCGAACGCCGGGGCATCTGCCAGTTGTTGGAGGCGTGGGGCGCCTCGGCGGCCCCCGCGCTCCCCGAGCTGCTGGGCCTCCTGGACTCCGACGCCGCGGTGTGGGCGCTGGACGCCCTCGCCGCGATCGGACCGGCGGCGGCCGAAGCCGTGCCCGCGGAGCGGCTGCGGGCCCTCCTCGATGCTCCGCCCGAGGGCCAGGCGTTCGCGCCGCACTCAATGACGGTCGCGTACGGGCGGCTGACCGGCGACTGGGAGCCCGCGCTCGCGCTGCTGCTCCCGCAGCTGGACGGGCCGTACGGCCGGGAAGGGGCCATTGCGTTGCTGGGGGAACTGGGGCCTGCGGGCGGTGCCCCGTACGTGGAGCGGTTGCGCGCGCTGCTCCCCGTACACACGGTGGGCTGGCTGCCGCTGCGGGTCGGCGAGGCGCTCTGGCGGATCACGGGGCGGGCCGATGAGGTCGTCCCGGCCCTGGTCGGGGCGATCACGCCGTTCGCCGAGAGGGGTGGTGCTTACCGGGCGGCCATCGAGACGGTGAAGCTGCTGGCCGAGATGGGCGCGGACGCCGCCCCGGCGGAGCCCGCGCTGAGGGCGTTCCTCAACACCGACGAGCGGGCGGTCAGGCACGGAACCTGGCGCTCCGTCCCGGAGGACGACGAACTGTGCGACGCAGCGCGCGCCGCGCTGCTCACCATCTCCGCGGGACGCAAGGCATGACGACCGATCAGTCAGGTGGGCCAGCGCCAGGGTGTGCCAGGGTGCGCACGTGGAGGCGGCGAAGGGCCCGCCTATGATGATCGGATGACGTCGATCAGGCAGATACAAATCACCTTCGACTGCGCAGAACCCGAGCGCGTCGCTCGTTTCTGGTGCGAGGTGTTGGGGTACGTCCTACCGCCGCCACCGGAGGGGTTCGCTACCTGGGACGATTTCGGCCGCGCACTGCCGCCCGAGCGTCAGGGTGCGGCGTTCGTATGCATGGATCCCTCAGGTGTGGGCCCGCGACTGTATTTCCAGCGCGTTCCCGAGGGCAAGGTCGTCAAGAATCGGGTGCATCTCGACGTACGGGTCGCCACCGGGCTCGTGGGTGAGGAGCGCCTGGCCGTACTTGAGGCCGAATGCACACGGCTGGTCGCGCTCGGCGCGGTACGCGGGCAGCTGCTGCTTGCCGATGACGACAACGAGTCGTGCCTCAATATGCAGGACATCGAGGGCAACGAGTTCTGCCTCGACTGAGCGGGCCGCGAACGCGGCCCCTCCGCGCGTCGCGCCCTGACGGGGGCGGCGGGACATGCCCCCGGGCCAGATCGGGCCACGCCCCGCGGCGTCGGGTGTCGAGGCCGCCCAGGCCTTCGGGGCCCTGATCGGGCGTACCCGCGGGCGCGCACGGGCGCGGCGGTGAATTCGGCGCGGGCAGCCGGTCATCATGGGAGGCTCGGAAGGAGAACCACCATGCCGACGCACGGACCCGCAGAGCAGCCCGCGACCGAACTCGACGCCCGCTACAGCTCCGCGCTGCATCCACGCCCGGGTGCCACGGACGTCACCGCCACCGAGTGGGCCGAGGGCCGGCGGCAGCTGGAGGCCGCCGAGATCTTCTGGTTGTCCACGGTGCGTCCCGACGGCCGGCTGCACGTCACGCCCGTGATCGCCGCCTGGCACGACGGGGTGCTGTACTTCTCCACCGGCAAGGAGGAGCAGAAGGCGAAGAACCTCGCCCGTGACGGTCACTGCGCGCTGACGACCGGGGGGAACTCGCTCACCGAAGGACTCGACCTCGTGGTCGAGGGCAAGGCGGAGCCGGTTGCCGATCCCGCGGTACTGGAGGACGTGATCGCGGCGTACGAGGCGAAGTACGGCTCGCACATCACCTCGCCCGAGGGGACCTTCCACGGCATCGGCGACGCGTTCCGGAAGGGGGACGTCGTGGTGTTCGCGGTGGCGCCGGCCACGGCGTACGGCTTCGGCCGGGACGATGGGGTGTACAGCCATACGCGGTGGACGTTCTGAGCAACGACACGAAAACCAGAGGAACGTCAGCGCCCATGAGGGTCCGCCCGGGGCGTTCTCGGTCTCGGGCGGGAGCTGGAGGAAAGGCCGGACTCCCGCCCTCGGGCCGTACGCCGGGGGCGGGGGCGGGGGCGGGGGTCAGCCCTTGCGGGGCTGATTGAAGCGGAGCATGTTGCCGGCCGGGTCGCGGAAGGCGCAGTCGCGGACGCCGTACGGCTGATCGACCGGCTCCTGCAACACGTCGGCGCCGGTCGCCCGGATGCGCTCGAAGGTGGCGTCGACGTCGTCGGTCGAGAAGATCACGCCGCGCAGCACGCCCTTGGCCAGCAGTTCCGCCATCGTCTGCTTGTCGGCCGGTGAGGCGCCCGGGTCGGCGAGCGGCGGTTCCAGGACGATCTCCACGTCGGGCTGCGCGGGCGAACCGACGGTCACCCAGCGCATGCCCTCGAAGGCGACGTCGTTGCGCACCTCCATGCCGAGGGCATCACGGTAGAAGGCGAGCGCCTTGTCATGATCGTCGACGGCGATGAAGCACTGCGAAATCTTGATGGTCATGCCTTCGAAACTACGACGCGGCGACTGATTCCGCTTCTCCGTTCCTGCCGGGCCGGCCGTTCCGCACCGGACGCGTGAGGAACTTGGCCACGCACGCCGGGATGGCGGCGCCCGCCTCGTGACGGCGGGCCCGGTAAGCGCTGGGGGTCTCGCCGACCAGTTCGGTGAAGCGCGAGCTGAATGACCCCAGCGAGGTGCATCCGACCGCGAAGCAGACCTCGGTCACGCTGAGGTCCCCCCGGCGCAGCAGCGCCTTCGCCCGCTCGACGCGGCGGGTCATGAGGTAGCTGTACGGAGTCTCGCCGAAGGCCGCGCGGAAGCTGCGGGAGAAGTGGCCGGGCGACATGAAGGCGACGCCCGCCAGTGCCGGAACGTCCAGCGGCCGCGCGTAGTCGCGGTCCATCACGTCGCGGGCGCGGCGCAGCCGTACCAGGTCCTCGAGGGTCACGTTCCCAGCATCTCACGGCAGCGGATGGTGGCCGGGTGCCCGCGGCCCGCCGGTGACATACCAATGGTGTATCCAGTTGGTGTACCCCAGTGGGTGTACCCCAGTGGGTGTATCCAGTGCCGTACGAGTGGCAGTGCGGTGGCGTCCCGGTCGCGCGTCTCCGGGCCGGAGCGTGCCGTCACGCCCAGGGCCCGCGGGCACCGCTGGGGCTCGGCCGGAGGGCGCCCGCAGCAAGCGGGGCGGCGGCCCCGTGTGACCATGGCCCCTTTGGCACATCCGCACCTCATGGGGGGACCATGCGCACCCGTACCACCACCGTGTCGACCTGCCTCGCCGCCGCGCTCGCCGCGTCGCTCGTCGTGGCCGGCTGCACCACCTCAGAAGGGAGCCCGCACAAGAGCGGGAGCAGCGCGGCCGCCACCCCGCGGGCGACGCCCCCCGCGCCCGTCCCCGGCGGTGGTTCCGGGTACGGGTACGAGGGGCCCCGGCCCCAGGACCAGAACCTGCTGGCGTGGACCGGCGACCCGAACGACGCGGGGCACGTCACCGCCCAGCCCGCCTCCGGCGTCGCGGGACGCGTCACCCTCGTACGGATCGTGCTGCGCGAGCAGACGGCCTGGTCCAACGTCTGGCTGGGGCTGGCCGGCATCGACCCGAACGCCCAGCTGTCCCACTGCTACCTCGGCGTGTACGGCGCGGACGGCGCCCTGCTCGCGTCCACCGCGGACATCTCGCCGCAACTGATGACCGACGCGATCGCCAAGCCGCTGCCCCTCACCAAGCCGTTCACCGCCGCCGCCGGGACCTACTTCGTCGCCCTGCTGCTCAACGGCAACTGGGCCACCAACGCCCTCACCTTCAAGTCCACGGGGGCCGGCATATCGGTGAACGCGGGACTGACCCCGCCGAACCTCCGCTACAGCACCGTCCTGACCGGCCAGACCTCCCTGCCCGCCACCCTGAACCTTGCCGAGCAGTCCACCAGCACGATCAACACCGGCTGGGCCAGCCAGTGGTACGGGGTCTCCTGACCGGCGATGCCGTCGGTCACCGGATAGCGGGATAGGGGATAGGGGGCCGGAGTCAGCTCCGCGACGAGGCCGCTCCGGCGGTCTCGCGCGGTTCCGGGGCCGGGCCTTCAGGGACGCCTCGGGCGACGAACCGGGTCGTCCCGCGCTTGGCGGTGACGGCCAGGGCCATCAGCGGCAGCAGGGTCAGGCCCGCGAAGACGGCACCGACCAGCGCGGGCCCGGTCACACCGAGGGAGGATCCGAGAGCCTGCCCGGCGAGCGCGGAGCCGGCCGCCGATCGCGGTGCCGCCCAGCGCGCCGGCGCCGAAAGCGATCAGCACCAGGGGCACGGCACATTTCCTGCGGCTGCTCGCCTCCTGGGCGGCCACCCGCGAGGACCACGCCCCCGCCCGGCAGCAGTCACGGACACGCTGACGACTGCTCGGGTTCTTCGATTTCGGCTGTCTGCCGGGAGATAAATGCCTGGCGACGTCGGGTGGGGGGTGGATACTCTCACCGCGATGACTACCCCATGCACACAGAGATCGGGGGTCCCGTCCGCGCAAGGTGAGTGCTGATGCTCACTCAGATCGCGAACGGGGATTCCCGCCTTTCCTTCTGGCTGCGCGTGCGCGAGTTCGCCGTGCCGCCGTCCATGATCGAGACCGCGACCGCCCGGCGTTCCACCGGGGACTGGGCGGGCGCCTGCGCCGCCGCGGGCATTGACGTCGATTTCGACCTGCGTTCCGTGGCGCGCGCCCACGGCCGGGAGCTCGCGGCCCGGATCCGGGCCGATCTGCGCCACCTGGCTCCCGACCTGTTGCGCTGGCACATGCCGAGGATCGCCCCCGACGGGCTGCTGCGCCCGGGGCTGACCATCGCCCTGGCCCGGTACGGCGGTCCGGGGCCCGAAGGCGACCGCCAACGCGACCGCCCCGTACACCTCGTGGCCCGGACTCCCCCGGCCTGGGCGGACGCCGGTCAGCGGATCAGCCTCGCGCTGTGGGACGGATCCCACGACGTGGCCGCCGCGCGCCGCCATCCGCACATCCGCCCCCACCGGCGGTTCCGCCTCGACCTGCACCGGCACTTGTGGGACGCGCGCAGGACCGGGGAGCTCGGCGTACGGTCCGGGGCCGGTCCGCTCCTCGCCGACGGCCGTCCCGGGGCGGAGCCGGGTCCACGGTCGGACTTGGCGTCGGGCCTGGCGTGGGACTTGGCGTCGGACCTGGCGCGGGACTTGGCGTCGGACCTGGCGCGGGACTTGGCGTCGGACCTGACGTCGGGCCTAACGTCGGGCCTGGCGCGGGATCCACTGGGGAGGGATCCGCTGGGGAGGGATCCGCTGGGGAGGGATCCGCTGGCGAGGGTGCCGGACGGGTACCGCTGTGCCGTCGACCGCTGGGCTGCCGAGGCGGGGATCCTGCTCCGCGCCGAAAGCCGCGCCACCGGTGACCGTACGGGTACCGGTGACCGTACCGGCACCCGTACCGTCACCGTACGGCTCGGGGGCCGGCAACGGCTCGACTTGCACCTGACCCCGGACCCGGACGGCCCCGGGCCGCCCGTGCTGCGCATCGCACCGGCCTCCGGCGGCGGCGAGTCCTCGGCCCTGCCCGTCCTGCCCGACGCGGCGACCTGGGTGCTGCCCGACCTCGACCTGATCCGCGCCGGACTGATCGAGGCCGACCGGCTGCACCCGCTGGTCGCCTCGGCACTGGTCCCGGACCGTGCGCGGGCCGCCGTGCCACGGGCCGGGCAGGAACGGCCGGGAGGGCCGCGCCCCGTGGAGTGCCGGGGAGCCCGGCACCGGATCGGCCTGGTCGACGGAGTACTGGTCCCGCTGGACCACGACCCCGCCGAGATCCGGCGCGAAGAGCTGCTCGCCGCGCTGACCGGGAGCCCGCTCGCCTGCCTGCGGGCCATCGACGAGGCGCACCGCAGGCCGCACTGCCTCACGGGAGTCCGCGAACGCCTCGACCACGGGGACACCGCCGGTGCGCTGGCCGTCGTAGAGGGCCTGCTGGGGCCCGGCGCGGTGCTGCGCAGCGGCGCTCTGCTGGACGAGCTGGAGGCGGCCGCGCGGCGGCGGATCACGTACGGACTGTTCAGAGCGGGCCTGGCCGGGCCTGGGCACGGCCGCATCGGCCCGGGGCAGCGCCGTCCCCGGAACCACCGTTCACACCCCCGGGAAACGACCGCTCGCTGACGGGTACCCGCGTACTCCGCGCCCGCCGGTACCCGCGGCGCCCGCCGCGCCCGTTCGGCGCTCCTCGCCACCCACCACGGACCAAAAGGTGATCAAACATGACCGCACATACCCCTCTCCGCACCCCTGCCTCCCCCACGTCCCCTGCCTCTCCCGCGTCCTTTGCCTCCCCCACGCCCCTTGGCTCCCCCGCCGCCCCCACCCCTTCCGCCTCCTCCCCCGCCTCCCAACTCGACGTCGCCGGCGATCTGCTGGCCCTGCTGCGGGAAACGGCCACCGAACCGCGCGCCGACACACAGCTGGAGGCGCTGACCCTGGCCGTGGCCGCGGACCTGCCGGTGCTCCTGTGGGGTGAGCCGGGAATCGGCAAGACCGCCGCCCTGACACAGCTCGCCGCGTCCCTGGACCTTCCGCTGACCACCGTGATCGCCAGCGTGCACGAGCCGTCCGACTTCTCGGGTCTGCCCGTCATCGGGGACGATCCCGCGGTGCAGGGTGTCCCGATGGCCCCGCCGGACTGGGCGGTACGCCTGGTACGGGCCGGCCGGGGGCTGTTGTTCCTCGACGAACTGTCCACCGCGCCGCCGGCCGTTCAGGCCGCCCTGCTCCGTCTCGTACTCGAGCGCCGGATCGGCTCCCTGCAACTGCCGCCCGCGGTACGGATCGTCGCCGCCGCCAATCCGCGGTCCTCCGCGGCCGACGGCTGGGAGCTGAGCCCGCCCCTGGCCAACCGGTTCGTCCACCTCCAGTGGATCCACGACCA
Source organism: Streptomyces sp. ISL-66 (assembly GCF_018614135.1). Lineage (GTDB taxonomy): Bacteria > Actinomycetota > Actinomycetes > Streptomycetales > Streptomycetaceae > Streptomyces. The sequence goes on along the minus strand of NZ_JAGGOW010000159.1, from coordinate 26,682 downwards.
CGAGGTCGTCGTACGCGGCCTCGGCGGGACCTGGCCCCGGGCGACCCTGCCGCGCCTCGACCCCGAACAGCTGTCGGGAGCCGTGGACTTCGCGCGCCGGGCGGTGTGCGGGCTGCTCTCCGCCCGCCCGGGGCTCGTGCACCGGCTGCCCAGCGGCGAGACCCGGCGGGGCGGGCCCTGGCCGTCGCCCCGGAGCTGGGAGATGACGCTGCGCCTGATCGCCTTCGCCACGGCGGCCGGTTCCTCCCGGGAGGTCCTGTCCCTGCTGGTCAGGGGAACGGTCGGGGACGGGCCGGGGCTGGAGCTGCTGGCCGGCCTGGACCGGATGGACCTCCCGGACCCCGAGGTGCTGCTCGCCGATCCGGCGGGGGCCGATCTGCCGGAGCGGGGGGATCTGCGACAGGCCGTGCTCGACGGTGTGGTGGACGCGGTCCGCAACCGCCCGGAGAAGTCCCGGTGGGACGCGGCCTGGGCGCTGCTGGTCCGGGCGCTGGAGACCGGGGCCCCGGACCTGGTGGTCGTCCCGGCGACGACGCTCGCCACGCTGCGGCGCGAGGACTGGGACGTTCCGGCCTCGATCGAGCGGCTCGCCGGAGCGGTGTCCATATCGCGGCGGGCGGACCGGGCGACGGCCCGGGTCATGGCGGCGGCCAAGGGCGGCCGATGACCCGGGACACGGCGGGGATCCCCCTGGACCGGGACAAGCTCTTCGCCGCCCGGCTCCAGGCCGCCCGGGTACGGCCCTACTTGGCTACGGCGCTGTTCGCCCTGCACACCGTGGAATCGCGGCGGGTGCCGACCATGGCCGTCGACCGGCACTGGCGCTGCTACGTCTCGCCCGCCTTCGTGCGCCGGACTCCGCTGGAGGAACTGGCCGGGGTCTGGGTGCACGAGGTGTCGCACCTGCTGCGCGACCACCACGGGCGCAGTGACCGGGTCGCCCTCCGGCGCGGACTGACCGGCCCGGGGGAACGGCTGCGGATGAACATCGCGGCGGACTGCGAGATCAACGACGACGTGTTCGGTGAAGGCCTGGTCCAGCCGGAAGGTGCCTTGCAGCCGCACTCGTTGGGGCTGTCCGGCGGGCAGCTGATGGAGGACTACCTGCGCCAGTTCCGGCTCGGTCCGCGTACGCAGGGCCTGGCCTGGCTGGACTGCGGCAGTGGCGCCGACGGGTTGGAGAGGGAGTGGGACCTGGGGCCGGAGGGGGCCGACGGCCTCAGCGAACAGGAACGGGACGCGGTCCGCTTCCGGGTGGCACAGGGCATCGTCGGCCGGCCGGGAGACGCCCCGGAGGGTTGGAAACGGTGGGCAACGGAGGCATTCCACCCGCCGCAGCAGTGGCGGGAGTTGCTGGGGGCGGCGGTCCGTTCGGCGACCTCCGGCTCCGGCGCGGGCGAGGACTACACCTACGGCCGGCCTTCGCGGCGTTCGACCGGACTCCCCGGAGTCGTGCTGCCGAGCCTGCGGCGCCGGCCGCCCCGGGTCTGCGTGATCATCGACACGTCGGCGTCGGTCAGCGACTCGGAACTGGGTAGCGCGCTGCGGGAGGTCGCCGAGATCTCCCGCGCCGTGGGCGGCCGCCGCGACCTGGTCCGCGTACTCTCCTGCGACGCGTCGGCCGGGACCGTGCACCAGCTGTGCCGTGCCGAGGGGATACCGCTGGTGGGCGGCGGGGGCACGGACCTGCGTACGGGCTTCGCCAAGGCGCTCCGTACGCAACCCAGACCGGATGTCGTCGTGGTGCTGACGGACGGCCAGACGCCCTGGCCGAGCGCACGGCCGTCGTGCCGGACGGTGGTGGGCCTGTTCGCCCGGCGGCAGCAGAACGGGTACTCGGGCGAGGACGATCCCGACTACGTGCCGGACACGCCGCCCGCGTGGGCCCGCGTGGTGCCCATCGGCTAGGCCGGACGGAGCGCTGTCCGCCGAGGTGAGTGCGGGCGAACGGCCCCGTGGGGTGGATCCGCTCGGCACACTGGGGGCATGATCGATGGTGACCCCGGCCTGTGGCTGGAAGACCTGCACGGTGAGGAAGCGCTCGCCTGGGTGCGGGAGCGAAACGCGGAGACCGCCGAGCGGCTCACGACGGCTCCCGGATTCGCGGCGCTGGCGGCGGAGTTGCGGGAGGTGCTGGACGACGAGGGGCGGATCCCGTACGTCCGCCGTCGCGGGAAGCACCTCTACAACTTCTGGCAGGACGCCGCGCACGTCCGGGGCGTCTGGCGGCGGACGGGCCTGGAGGAGTACCGCCGTGACCGGCCGGCCTGGGAGACCGTACTGGACCTCGACGCGCTGGCCGCGGCGGAGGGCGAGGACTGGGTGTGGGCCGGGGCCGAGGTGCTGCGGCCCGGGCACCGTCACGCCCTGGTGCTGCTCTCCCGTGCCGGGTCCGATGCGGTGACGGTGCGCGAGTTCGACCTGGAGGCCCTGCGGTTCGTCGAGGACGGGTTCCAGGTGGCCGAGGCCAAGACCAGCATCGGCTGGATCGACGCCGACCACGTCTACATCGGCGCCGACCTCGGCCCCCGCTCGCTGACCGCCTCCGGCTATCCGCGCACCGTACGGCGCTGGCGGCGCGGCACCCCGCTCGCCGATGCCGAGCTCGTCTTCGAGGCGGCACCCGAGGACCTGTCCGCGAGCGGCTGGTGCGACCCGTCCGAGGACTACCGCCGGCACTTCGTGTCCCTGCAACGGGACTTCTGGCACCGGGAGTTGTTCCTCCTCGCGGACGGGGACCGGCCGGTGAAGGTGGACGTGCCGGACGACGCCGAGAAGTACGTGCACCGGCAGTGGCTGATGGTCGTCCCGAAAACCCCGTGGGCGGGCCATCCGGCCGGTTCCCTGCTGGCCTTCGACTTCGAGTCCTACCTCGGCGGGGAGCGCGAACCGGCCGCGGTGCTCTTCACCCCGGACGGGGCGACGGCGCTCGCGGGGCACTTCTGGACCCGGAACCACCTGATCGTCAAGAGCCTCCACCACGTCACGACCCGCATCGAGGTGCTCACCCCCGCCGACGGCCCCTGGACCCGCCGCCCGCTGGCGGAGGTACCGGCGCTGGCCACCGCCACGGTCCACGCGACCGATCCCCACGAGAGCGACGAGTACTTCCTGGACGTCTCCGGCTTCGTCCAGCCGCCCACCCTGTTCCGAGGGGAGGCCGGCGGAGCCACCGAGGTGGTCAAGCGGGCGTCCGCCCTCTTCGACACCGAAGGCCTGTCCGTACGGCAGCACTTCGCCACCTCCGCGGACGGCACCCGCGTCCCGTTCTTCGTGGTCGGCCCCGACCGGGACGCCCCCGGGCCGACGCTCCTGTACGGGTACGGCGGGTTCGAGGTCACCCTGACCCCGGGCTACGACGCGGTCACCGGGCGGGCCTGGCTCGCGCGCGGCGGCACGTACGTCGTCGCGGGCATCCGCGGCGGCGGGGAGTACGGCCCGGGCTGGCACCACGCCGCCCTCAAGGCCGACCGGGAAAGGGCCTTCGAGGACTTCGCCGCCGTCGCCCGGCACCTCGTCGACCTGAAGATCACCACTCCCGGCCTGCTCGGGATCGAAGGACGCAGCAACGGCGGCCTGCTCATGGGCGCGGTGACCGTGCGCTACCCGCACCTCTTCGGGGCCGTCGTCATCGGCTTCCCGCTCCTTGACCTCATGCGCTTCCACCTGCTGCTCGCGGGGGCCTCCTGGACCGCCGAGTACGGCAACCCGGAGGACCCGGCCGACCGGCCCCATCTGGAAGCCCTCTCCCCGTACCACGGCTTCCGGGCCGACCGGGCCTATCCGCCGATCCTCATCGTCACCGCGACCAGCGACGACCGCGTCCATCCCGGTCACGCCCGCAAGGCGGCCGCCCGGCTGAAGGAACTCGGGCACCGGGTCCTCTTCCACGAGACCACCGCCGGAGGCCATGCCGGATCCGCCGACAACGAACAGGCCGCCCGGGTCGAAGCGCTGACGCACACGTTCCTGTGGCACCACCTGCGCGGAGAGGCCTGACGGGCGGGGGCCCGGCCTGCCCGTAGGAGCGGCTTCCGGCGACGTGCGCGAGGGCGTCGCCGGAGCGAAGGCCATGTCGGGCCGAGGGCGGCATCGAAAGGCCGCCGCCCGCGCCGAGGGGCACCGCCCCCGGAAGTGACCCGGTGCCGGCCGTAGGTCCATGGCCGGAAACGCGTGCTGGCCGAGGGCGTCGCGCGACGTGAGGATGCCCTCGGCCGGACGGGCGGATCGCAAGGGCGGGGAGCCGATGGAGTCAGGGCGGAAGGGACCGTGGGGCGGTCGGGCCGGGGCGCCGGCGCGGGGCGCGGTCGTGCTGGCGCGGAGTGCGGTCGTGTTGGCGCGGGGCGCCGTCGTGCTGGCGCGGGGCACGGTCGTGCTGGCGCTGGCCTGCGCCGGGGTCGCGGCGGGCCCGGTGGCGGCGCAGGCGGCGGCCGGGCCCACCGGGGCGGTCGTGTGCGGTACGGATGCCACCGCGAAGGGGCTGGCGAGCCGGGCGGTGCCCGGGAGCCTGGTGTCCGTGGACCGCAGGGACGGCCGGATCAGCCAGGTGCAGCTCTTCTACGACGCGACGGCCGCCGGCGGGCTGCCCTTCGTCTGGCACCGCGATCAGGACGCGCCGGACGCTCCGTACGGGCCGTGGCGGCGGGTGGGCGGTGCGACCGCGAGCCCCGAGGGCCGCCGCCCCGTCAGGGCGACCGAGAACGCGGCTGGCGGTCTGGATGTGCTGTTCGCCGGGCGTGGTTCGTTCTGCCACACCGCCGAGGGCCATGGCGCGGGCAGCGGTTGGAGCACTCCGGACGCGATCGGGCCCGCGGCGGACGGCTACCGATCCGGGGGCCGGATCCAGCCGAATGCGGTGGGGCGGCTCCCCGACGGCAGCGGTCCGCGGCTGGACGTCGGACGGACCACGGGACTGCTGGACGGTGACATCGTCACGTTCGGGATCGCGGGCGGCCCGCCCAAGGCGTACGTCTGGGTCAAGCAGTGCGGCCCCTCGGCCTCGGCGACCACGTGCGACGATGCCACCGGCCGCCGGTTCCGCGTGTACCCGGACGGCTCCTACCAGCCTTCACCGAAGAAGCTGTACGCCCAACTGGACACTCCTGAAGGGCACTTCGACTGCCGCACGGCACCGGCCGCGAACCCGTGCTCGCTGGCCCTCACCGACAACGACGGCGCCGTCCTCACCACCGTCCCTCTGCGCTTGCGGCCCGACGGCCGGCCCGAGGCCCCGCCCACCCTGCGCGTGAAGCCGGGCACGGGCCTGCTGGACGGCCAGACGGTCCGCGCGACGGGCAAGGGCTACGAGCCGCAGTACCACTCCTTGGTCATGGAGTGCGCGGCCGGCTCCGCCGACACCCTCGGCTGCCGGCCCCGCAGCAGGCCGCCGGCGACCGGCGACAACGGACGCCTCGACGAGCAGGTGACCCTCTCGGCGACGTTCACCGGCATCGACGGCCGCACCGTCGACTGCCGCACCCGGGGCGCCTGCGAACTGGTGGTCTTCGGCACCCGGGTCCGTGGCCCCGAATCGGTGCGCCAACCACTGGAATTCGCACCGGCCGCCGCGCACTCCTGATTCCTGCCGCTCGGCCCGGCCCCGACCCCGACCCGGCCGCCCTGGCCCGGCCAGGGGCGGTCGGCTGTGCTCCGTACGAGTTCTCTTCGGTGCCCGTTCGGCCCCATCGGCCGAGTTCATGATCATCTGCATGCCCGGAAATCGTTTGATGCTGCCATCCGGCCGTAGGTGAACTGGGAGGGCTGCGTGGAGCAGATGCCGTCGACGAACCGAGCACGACTGCGGCGACAGGGCAGGACCTGGACCATGGCCGGGGTGGTGGCGGGGGCGCTTCTCGTCGTCTCCGCCGCGCCCCCGCCCGACGGCGGGCGACGGGCGGGCACCGACCCGACGGCCTCCGTGGAGCTGCTGATCGGCCGGGTCCTGGACAAGGGTGCCCAGCGGTGTGCGGTGGAGGCCTTCCGGGCCGAGCTGTGCGGCGGGCTGGAGCAGCGTCTGGTACGGGCCACCGCGCACGGCGCCGGCTCTATGGTGCGCGACGCCTCCTCCCGCGACGCCTCCTCCCGCGGCGGGGCCGGTACGGCCGCGCACACGGTCGTCCTGCCCACCGACGCGGCCAGTCCCCTCGAAATCACCCTCGCCGGGCCGGGCCTGCTCACCTACGTCACGGTCCACGACGGGCACGGGCGCTACGTGGGCGGCGAGCTGGGAGCCAAGGGGCACCGCTGGGCGAACACCGAACCGCTGCGGGCCGGTGAGACCTACACCGTCCGCGTCGGCGCCCAGGACGCGGCGGGCACGCCGGTCGGCGTGACCATGGCGTTCCGGACGGCTCCCCCGACGGAAGACGGCAGGCTGACCGTCGAGTTCGGGCCGAAGCCCGGTACGTACGGTGCCGGTCAGATCGTCACCGCCTCCCTCAGCCACCCGGTCCCCGCCACCAACCCGGCCGCACGGGCCCGGCTCGAGCGGGCGCTTCAGGTCACCTCGGAGCCGGCGGTCGAGGGGTCCTGGCACTGGGTCGACGACTCGACGCTCCACTACCGGCCGCGCACGTACTGGCCCGCCCACGCCGAAGTACGCGTACTGAGCGGCCTCGACGGGGTCGAGGTCGGGGAACGGGAGTACGGCGGGCCCTCGGAGACCCTGCGGTTCACCATCGGGGAGCGGATCGAGGCGGTCACCGACGCCGCCGCCCACGAGATGACCGTACGGCGCAACGGCAAGGTCGTCAGGACGATCCCGGTGACCACCGGAAAGGCGGGTTTCCTCACGCGCAGCGGGGTCAAGGTCGTCCTGGGCAAGGAGTACAAGGTCCGGATGCGCGGGGACACCGTGGGGATCAAGCGCGGGACGAGCGAGTTCTACGACCTGCCCGTCTTCTACGCGACCCGCGTGACGTGGAGCGGAGAGTACGTGCACGCCGCGCCCTGGTCGGTCGACGCGCAGGGCCAGGAGAACGTCAGCCACGGCTGCACGGGCATGAGTACGGCCGACGCGGCCTGGTTCTTCAACACGGTGCGGGAGGGCGACGTGGTGGAGGTCCTGAACAGCGGCGGCGAACCGATGGCCCCGTTCGACAACGGCTTCGGGGACTGGAACCTGGACTGGGCGGCCTGGCGGGCGGGCAGCGCCCTGACCCCCGCGTCCGGGTCCCCCCTGGCGTCCCCCACCCCCGTCACCCCGCGGACCTCGCCCCACGGCCCGTCCCGCCTGCGCCCCCTCACGTAGGCCGGGCCGGGATGACGGCCCTGGGGCTCGGGGCGGGACAGGACGAGACGGGGCAGGAAGGGGCGGGGCAGGGCGGGGCGCGGCGGGGCGGGAGCAGCGTGGAGCGGACCGGCGGGGCCGGTCCGGCTCGGGTGGATAGGATCCGGATGTGTTCGCCTCCCCGCCGGACGCGTCGGACCGGCCCGACGCATCGCGTCCCACGGCCCCGCCGGAGCCGTCCCCCGGCCCGCCTGTCCCGTCGCGTCGCGCCGCGACCGCCGTCGACGTCGTCCTCCTGACGATGAACGACCGTCCCGACGAGGAGGCGGAGGCCGTGCGGACGCTGCTCGCGCAGCAGGACGTCGACCTCAACATCGCCATCGTGGGCAACGGCTGCCACCCCCGGCTCAGCGTCCCCGGCGCCACCGTCGTCGCCCTCCCCGAGAACCTCGGCATCCCGGAAGGCCGCAACCGCGGCGCGCTCGCCCTGCGGGGCACGGGCAGCGAGTTCGTGTTCTTCCTCGACAACGACGCGTCCTTCCCCCGGCCCGACGTGCTGTCCCGCCTGGTGGCGGAAGCCGGCCGGTATCCGCGGGCCACGTACGTCCAGCCGAGGCTGACCGGCCCCGACGACACGACGACCCCGCGCCGCTGGGTTCCCCGCCTGCGCGCCGGCGACCCCGGTAAGCCCGGGACCATCGCCACCATGACCGAGGGCGTGGTCCTCGTCCGCCGGGACGCCTTCGACGCCGTCGGCGGCTGGGCCGACTTCTTCCTCTATCACGAGGGGATCGACCTCTCGTACCGGCTGTGGGACCGCGGACGCACCGGCTGGTACGCGGCGGACGTCCGCATGCACCACCCCGTCACCAGCCCCACCCGCCACGCGCTGTTCCACCGCCTCGCCGCACGGAACCGGGTCTGGCTCGCCTACCGGAACCTGCCCGGACCCCTCATCCCGCCCTACCTCGGCATCTGGACGGTCGTCACGGCGCTGCGGAGCCTGCGGGATGGCGGACGGCGGGAATCCCTGCAGGGCCTTCGCGAGGGCTGGGCCACCCGCCACGACCAGGTGCGCCGCCCCATGAGCTGGCGTACGGTCCTGCGCCTGAGCCTCGCCGGCCGGCCACCGGTCCTCTGACGCGTCGCCGCGGTCCGGGCCTCTGGGCACCGTGAATTGCGCGCATCGTCAAGGCAGTTGTCGGGCGGCATGATGCGTGGGTCCCGGGCGTCCGCGTTCGGTGCCACCACCGCATGCGTGCACTCCCGGTCCGGAGCGGACCGGCCGGGCTCACCGCCTGCCGGCGGCCGGCCCCGCGCGTCCGCTTCCGGCTGCCGGTCCGCTGCGACGCACCGCGTCGTAGGCCGTGAGGGCCGCCGAAAGCCGGCGCGCGTCCGTGGGGTCGGTGGCGTCGTGACCGGTGAGGAGACGGATCCGGCCGAGGCGGTAGGTCAGGGTGTTGCGGTGCACGGTGAGGACGTCGGAAGCTTCGGCGCGCCGGTACCCGGCGGCGATGAACTCCCGCAGGGTGGTGATCAGATGGGGCTGGTCGTCGAGGGGTACGAGGATGCGGGCCAGGGCGTCGCGGGCCGGCCCCGGCTGGACCAGCTGGTACTCGACCGCCAGGTCGGACAGCCGGTAGACACCTGGGGCGCGCCCCAGGTCCTCGGCCAGGGAGAGGACTTCGGAGGCCTCCGACTGGGCCCGCGGGATCGCCTCGTGGTCCTCGGCGGTGGCGGCGGCCGCCATGCAGCGCAGTTCGGCGGCCGTGTCGAGCCGGGCGAGCAGCCGACGCGTCCCGCCGTCCTGCCCCTCGGGGACGAGCAGCACCCCTCCGTCGCCCTTGAAGGTAGCCAACACCTCGGGATTGCGGTCCAGTTCGGAGCGCACGGCCCGCAGGATGCGGGTCGTCGCACCGCCGGGCGCCTCGGGGAGCCGCAGGACCACCACCTCGTACCGCTCCGCGAGGGTGCGCCCGTACCGTTCGGCCGCGCGCCGGGCCGGGCGGCCGGCGAGCAGGACCCCGGCGAGGTTGCGGCCGTGTTCGCGCTGTTCCCAGTCGAGGTCGGCCTGCTCCCTGAGGTAGGCCTCGGCGACCTTGGGCATGACCTCGCCGAGGAACGCGAGGAGGCCGGTGACCAGCGCGTACGGATCGGCCGTCGGCTCGGGTCCGGACATCGCCGACTCCCACGCCTGCCGGGCTCCGAGCGGGTAGACCCGTAGCACCGCCTCCAGCGGGACGCCGTCCCTGGCCCGCTCGGCGCCCCAGGCGACGGGCGCGGCGAGTTCGTGCTCGGCGGGCGGGCGTCCTTCGGCGACGGTGGTGAGGAACAGCTTCAGTACGGCCTCGGTGTTGGCGAGGAGATCACCGCCGAGGACGCTGTCGGGGAGCAGCCGGTAGGCGGGGATCTCGGTGGTCAGCCGGGTGACGGTGGCGGCCGCCAGCTCCGGGATCCGGGGCAGCAGCGAAGCGGCGAACCCGGGTGTGCGCTCCGTGCCTTCGGCAGGCCCTGCCTCGGTGTCGTCCATTCCCGCATTGTCGCCGTGCACAAACGCGGGAGGAAGCTTTCTGCGCTTACCGCCAGGGGACACGGGCCGTACGCCGGAGCATCCTGTGCAGGCCGACCAGAACGTCACACCTCACACCCCGCACCCCACACCCCGTCAGGAGACGTCGAATGGCACGCAGTACCCGTGCGTCGCGCACCCGCACCCTGCTCACCCGGGCCGCCCTCCCGCTGGCCCTCGTGCTCGCGGCCGCCTTTCCGTCGCACGCCGCGTCCGAGGACGTCACCGGGGGCGGGATCAACGACTTCTCCTGCCGGCCGAGCGCCGCCCACCCCGAGCCGGTGGTGCTGCTCCACGGCACCTTCGCGACCTGGTACGAGGACCTCAACTTCCTCCAGGCCGATCTCGCCGCCCGCGGCTACTGCGCCTTCGCCCTGACCTACGGCGCCTACGACGGCTTCCCGCTGGTCGGCGGCCTGAAGCCGGTCGCCGTCTCCAACCTGGAGGTCAAGGAGTACGTGGAGAAGGTGCGCGCCGCGACCGGCGCGGCCCAGGTCTCGGTCGTCGGCCACTCGGAGGGCGGGCTCCAGGCCCTCTACCTCGCCAAGATGCAGGGCATCCAGCCGCACATCAAGGCGGTGGTCGCCATCGCTCCCCCGACGCACGGCACCAACGCCGCCGGCCTTCTGGACCTGGGTGACAAGCTGCTCGGACGGCAGACCATGGAGCGGATCGTGACCACCATCGGCATCCCGGTGCTGGCCGACGAGGTCCCCGGAGGTCCCGCCATCACTGCACTGAACGACGGCCCGGTCGCCCAGCCCGGGATCAGCTACACCATCATCTCCTCGCGCTACGACGAGCTCGTGACCCCGACCGAGACGGCCTTCGTCCGGGAGCCGGGGGTCAGGAACCAGTACGTGCAGGACTACTGCCCCTTCGATCCGGTCGGGCACATCGGCGAGGCCTACGACCTCAACGTCTGGCACCTGGTGCGCAACGGCCTCGACCCCCGCCGGGCCACCCCGATCCTGGTGTGCGCGGTCGGTTCGCCCGGCTAGTGCCGCGTCAGGCA
>NZ_JAGGOW010000159.1:0-15845 GCF_018614135.1 Streptomyces sp. ISL-66 | reverse complement strand
GACGGGGCGAACGTTGCCTGACGCGGCACTAGAGCCCGCCCGTCCGGAGTCCGCCTGTCCTGCGCGTACCGGGTCGGAGCGCACCCCCGCTACGGCAGCGGCTCGCCCCGGGCCGTCAGCCACAGGGAGTACCACTCCTCGTGGCTGAGGTCCGGGGCGCGCAGGGCCGCGTCGCGGCAGGCCCGGATGCGCTCCGGGCGGCCGGTGCCGAGGATGGGGGCGATCCGCGCCGGGTGGCGCTGCAGCCACCACAGCAGGATCGTCTCGGGCGTCGTGTCCTTGGCCTTCGCGAGGGTGCGCAGGAGTTCGGCGGTCGCGTGCTCCCCCTCGGTCTCCTGCCGTCCGGTGAACCGGCCCTGGGCCAGGGCGCCCCAGGCCTGGAGGCGGACTCCGTTGGCCACGCAGTACTCGACGGTGCCGGCCGGGAAGCCGACGGTCGCGGCGGCCCGGGTGTTCACGAGGACCCCGTCTTCGAGCCAGTCCCGCCGGTCCAGGCTCATCTCCAGCTGGTTGGCGACGAGCGGGAAGTCGAGGTGGCGCTGGAGCTGGGCGGTCTGCGCGGCGTTCATGTTGGAGACGCCGAACTCCCTTACGAGGCCCTGGCGCCGCAGTGAGGTGAGGGTCTCGGCGGTCTCCTGCGGGTCGGCCAGGGGGTCGGGCCGGTGCAGGAGCAGGACGTCGATGACGTCGGTGCGCAGCCGCGCGAGGCTCTCCTCGACGCGGCGGGTGATGGTGGCGCCGCGCAGGTCGTAGATGCCGGGCCGGTCGCCGTCGGCGAGGCGGATCCCGCACTTGGTCTGGAGCGTGACGCGCTCCCGCAGACCGGGGGTGCGGGCCAGGACCTCGCCGAAGACGGCTTCGGACTTCCCGTGCCGGTAGATGTCGGCGTGATCGAACAGGGTGATGCCGCTTTCGAGGGCGGCCTCGATCGCCTCCTCGGCGGCGTCGATGTCCTCGGCCCGGTAGGGGCCGGGCTCCCAGCTGCCGCCGAGCGCCATGCAGCCGTAGATCAACCGGGTCTCGCCTGTCACCGCTGCCGTGATCGCCATGCGCTCACCCTACGAGGCGGAGGCCTTCCACAGCACGCGGTCCCCCTCCACGATCGTCAACTCTCCGGCGGGGCGCAGCAGGAGGCGCGCCCGCGGATGGCCGGTGGTGCCGCTGGACCAGGCCGGGCGGCCTTCGGCGGTGCGCAGGACCAGCTCGCCGTCCGGGGTGAAGACGGCGTCGTGGCCGGCGCCGCCGGTGGCGGTGTGCCACGTACGGCGGCCCTGGTCGTCGAGGAGCGCGAGCTCGCCGGCGCTCTCGAGGGTCAGGCGGACCTTGCCCGCGTCGAGGACGTCTCCCGGGCGCAGTACGGAACCGGCGTGGAATTCGATGGAGTCGTCGAGTTCCCCGGTGGTCAGGGCGCGCAGGACGGGAAGGGAGGGGCTGAAGGCGTAGACGGAGCCCTCCGTGCGCACGTACCGGCCGAAGTAGAGGGTGTCGGCCCGGCTGCCGCTCTGCGAGGAGGTCTCGAAGGCGCAGGGCGAGTCCGGTCCGACTACGGGATCGGCGCCGGTGCGCGGGTTGCGGCCGGGCGGGAAGTCCTGCTCGTTCAGCCACTTGCTCGCCACGAGCTCGAACTGCCCCACCAGGTCCGCCTGGTGGCAGACGAAGAGCAGCCCGCGCGAGGCCTCCGGGCCGTGGCCGGCGCCCAGGTCGGGGTCGTACACGGGGCCGTACGGGATTCCGCGCCGCATCAGGCGGCGTCCGTCGAGCTCCGCCTGGGCCAGCGGGGGCCGGCCCGGGGTGAGGACGAGGCCGCCGCGCGGGTTGCCCTTGCGGATGTGCGCGAAGAGCGGCATCTTCCAGCCGTCCGGGTCCGCGCTGTAGTCGAGCGTGGCGTCGGGGTCCTCACCGGGCCGGGGCAGCCGCTCGGCGGCGGGGCAGAGCGCGACGGGCATCCCGCCGGGCCAGCGTCCCATCAGCCGGGCCCCCAGCCACTCCCGGCCGGCGTCGGCGGGCGCGGAGCCGGCGCGCTGGAGTTCGGCGAGGCGCAGGGCGACCTGCGCCCACCAGCCGGGCACGTCCTGCGCGAGGCGGCGTACGACCTGGAAGGCCCCGCCGGTGGCCCAGGCGGGCAGGGCGGTGGGGCGCTGCCCGACCCTCTCGGCCCCCACCACGAACTCCCCGGCGGGGATCAGCCGGGTGCCCGGCTTGCCGAGGACGGTGCTGCCGGTGGCCGGATCGGGCTCGTCGAAGCCCCGTACGCCGGGCTGGCTGATGCAGTCGGCGAAGCCGAAGTGCTCGTGTCCGCGCAGGTCGCCGGGGAGGGTGCCGCCGTCCTGCCGGAAGAGGACCGTCGCCCCCGCCCGGCCCGCGCCGTCGCGGTGTCCGGCGACGGCGGTGGCGAGGTGCTCGGGGTCGTCGGCGGCCAGGGTGAGTACGGCGTGCACCGCGCGCCCGGGCTCCTCGGCGCCGAACAGCCAGGACTGCGGGGCGCTGGTGCCGGTGTCCCCGAGCTGCTGCGCGCGGGCGGCGGCGCCCTGGGTGAAGGCCTCGGCGCTGGATCCGGGCGGGGCGGCGGGGAAGGGCTCCTTGCCCGCGAACAGGCGCAGGCCCGGATGGGTGAGGCTGAGCCCGGTCCACAGACGGGACATCGACTCGGGATCGATGCCGCCTGCGCGCCGACGGGCCTTGCTGAAGGCCTGGTTGAAGCGCGCCACTTCCTCGGTGGTGGAGATCGAGGGCAGCAGGCGGGCCAGCCACTGGCGGGCCTGGCCGGCGTCGCGGAAGTGGAGGAAGAGCAGGCAGGCGTGGTCCTTGCGGAAGCCGGCGAGGATGTCGCCCTGGCTGTGGCGGTCGGTGCGCAGCGGGAGGGGGTCTTCGACGGCGGCGGCCCGTGCGGGTTCCGCGGCGGTCCGTGCGGTTTCCGCGACCCCCGCCGGTACTCCGGCGGCCACCGCCCCGGCCGGGGCCGACGCCGCCCACGCCGTCGGGGTGAGGCCTGCGGTGATACCGGCGGCGGCAAGGGCCGCGGCCTTGGCCACGGACCTGCGGGCGGGTCCGGCGTGGGGGCAGCCCGGGGGCGGCAGCGGGGCGGAGGCCATCGGCTTGCTCCAAGGGGGAAGGGTGTGGGGGGTGCGAGGGGTGCGGAGGGCCGTCGGGCAGGACGGACGGCATTGGAGTGGTAGCCGCGCGGCAGCCGCTGGGCGGGTCGAGCTTCCAGCCCCCCTGCGCGTCCCGCACCGCCAACTCCCGCTACGCGGGGGCGTCGTGGGGGTTGGGGATCTCGTTTACGTAATCGCGCGTGTCGTATCCACCGCTGGCCGTCGACAGCGCCTCCTCGTACGCGGTCGCGGGCGAGGCGGGGAGCAGGCTGAGGAAGGTACTCGCGATCAGGGCGCGGGCGGCTCCGGGACGGGACGGGGCATGGGAGACCCGGTGGAGTGGCCGCGCACCTGCGTCCTCGTGTCCGCCGGCATCCGGCCGGCCGCCGGGTACGGGTCTATGAGGGCGCCCGCCTCCGCGTGGTTCCCCTTGCGGCCGACCTCCAGGTCCCGGGCGGAACCCACCATCAGGGAAACCAGGGTGAGGACGAGGAAGAAGACGACCCCGGGGGCGGTACCGACGGCCGTACCGACGGCCGAGCCCGCCTCCGGCATGCCGCGGTGGGCCGCCAGGCAGTGGCCCAGCCTCACGGCGCCCACGGCGATCCCGGCGGCTCCGAGGACGGCGATGACAGCGAAGACGGCGACAACCATGCGGGCGGGGACTCCTCGGTGCGGGTCGGCCGGCAGCTCGCGCTGCCGGTGATCAACACCCTCCGTGATCTTTCCCGCCCGCGCGCGCCGGGCGCACCGATGGGGTGACGCACCGTCTCCCCGCCACAGCACCAGGCCCTCCGGCCTGGGCGTCACGTCCTTGCGGGCAGGGGCTTTCGATAGCTCAGCCCGGGGCGGCCGTCGAGGGTGAGGTCGCCCACCACCTCGAAGCCGCTTCGGGTCAGGACCGTCGCGGAGGCCGGGTTGTCGAGGGTGGTGACCGCCGTGAGGGCGCGCAGTCCGTACTCCGAGGCGGCGAGGCAGCAGACCTCGGCGACGGCGGCCGTCGCCGTGCCCCGGCCCGCGGCGCGTTCGCCGATGCGGTAGCCGAGTTCGGCAACGCCGTCCTCGACGTCCACGAGGTTGACGCGGCCGGCCAGTTCTCCGTCGGCCTCGTCGATCACGAGGTGGAAGTGGCAGGACCCTTCGTCCTGTTCGGCGAGCAGGGCACGGTGGCGGGCTTCGAACTCCTCGAAGTAGGCGTCCCCGCGGTCCGGTACGGACCGTGCGAAGTACTCCCTGTTCTCCCGCTCGAAGGCCAGCAGGCCGTCTCCGTGATCGGCCCTGAGCCGCTCCAGTCGCAACATTCCGGAAGCATAACCAGGCCGAACGGCGCGGCCCGAGGGGATTTTCCCGGCCCGTCGGGGGAACACCGCCCCGGGAAAACCCGCGCGGCAGCGGCGGAACGTAAAGGGAACCCGGAAAGTCGTCGGAGCATGCGAGCGTGGGAGGATGCCCGACTGTCCCGACTGTCCGCAGGGATGGACACCGGTACGGGTAAATGACCAAGGGGTGGGAAATGAAGGCAAACAGGACGGCTGCGGGCATCGCCGCAGCACTGTTCGTGGCAGCGGGCATGAGCGGCTGCGCGGTCGGCACATCCGTGGGCAAGCAGGCCGCCGATTCGGCGGAGACGCTCGTCGCGACGCTCGCGAAGGCCTCCGACGACGCCTCGAAGGCGGGCTCGGCCGACGTCAAGATGACCGTGACGATGCCCGACACCGGCGGCAAGCCGGTCGCGATGAACGGCGTCTACTCGTGGGGCAACGGCCTCGCGATGGAGGCCGAGATGCCGGCCAAGGACCTTGAGATGGAGGAACTGGTCGCTGACGGCACGATCACGTTCCGACTCGTCCAGGGTTCGTACTACTACGGCATCGACCCGGCATCCGACGGCCCCTTCAAGGGCAAGACCTGGCTGAAGCTCGACGCCTCGGCCGTGCTGGGCGACAAGGGCGCCGCGGCCATGGAATCGGGCAACAACGATCCGACGGCCGGGCTGAAGACCCTCAAGTGGGCCAATAACGTCACCAAGGTCGGCAAGGAGGACGTCAACGGCAAGAGCTCCGTGCACTACCGCGCCACGATCCCCTCGGACAAGTTGGGCGACGCCGCTTCCGCGTTCGGCGCGGTGGGCGGTGACGGCGGCGAGCTCGTCGCCGACGTCTGGGTGGACGACAAGGGCATGCCCTCGCGGCTGAACCAGACCTTCGGCACCATGAGCGTCAACGTGGACTTCCTGTCGTTCGGCGTGGCGAAGGCCATCTCCGCCCCGCCGGCCGCCGACACCGCGGACATCACCGACACGGTGAAGAGCGGTGGCGTGGGCCAGGGCTGACCCGAAGCGGGTGGACCGGCCGGCAAGGTTCTCGCCGGCCGGTCTTTCTTTGGCCCTCAACTAAACCAGACGGTTCAGTCTCGACACTGAACTGGACGGTTCGGAGTGCAGCGGGAGGGCGGCCACCGGCCCGCGCGTGGCGCAAACCGAACGGTTCAGTTCATATACTGGAACCGCACACAGCACCGCGCGGATACGAAGGACACCCCCATGGACGCCGAGACGGCGCACGCCACGGACGAGTACGGCATCCCGGTCATCCCCGGGCCCTCGGACGCCGCCCAGCGCAAACGGCAGGCGATCATCGACGCGGCCGCCGCCGAGTTCCTGGCCGAGGGTTACTCGGCCGCCTCCATGGACGCGATCACCAGCCGCTCCGGCGTGTCCAAAGCGACCATCTACAAGCACTTCGGCAACAAGGAACGGCTCTTCCTCGCCGTCATCGGCGGCATCCTGCCCCGGACCTACGCCGGCCTCGAGCCCTGCAGCTCCACCATCGCGGACGCCCCCGACCTGCGGGCCGCCTTGGTCAGCCTCACCCGGGACTGGGCCGCGCTGCTGCTGCGCCCCGACATCATGTCGCTGCGCCGCCTGGTGATCGGCGAGATCGACCGCTTCCCGCAGCTCGGCCAGCTCTGGTACCGCGTCACGTACGACATGAACAACGGCCCCCTCGTCGAGGCCGTCACCGAGCTCAACCGGCGCGGGAAGCTCGACGTCCCCGACCCCGCCCTCGCCGTCCAGCAACTCGTCGCCGCCACCGTCGGGGTCCCCCAGCTCATCCACACCTTCGCGCCCGCCGCCGAGGTCGACGCGGCCGAGCTCACCCGCGTGGTCGCCTCGGGCGTGGACCTGTTCCTGGCCCGGTACGCCGCCTCGTAGCCGCGCGCGGTGCCACCGGGACCCGCACCCGATGCCGATGGCCCCCACACCCGAACCGCCACCGCCCGTACGGACACGGGTGGTTGGCCCGACACGTGGATCCGGAACAGCGGGAGTCGCGGATCCCGTACGCCGTCCGTCCTTGCGCGTACGGGACGGGGGGATCCGCGGCTCCGTGCCGTCAGCGCCCGCGACCCGCCGTCAGCGGTCCTGGGAGAGGCCGTACAGCTCGGCGAAGGTGCCGCCGAGGGCGGTCAGTTCGGCGAAGGTGCCGGATTCGATCAGGCGGCCCTTTTCCAGGACGATGATGCGGTCGGCCAGGCGGCAGTTCTCCATCCGGTGCGTGACGATCATGGTGATCCGGTCCTCCTTCATCGCCTGCAGCCCGGTGAAGATCTGGTGCTCGCCCCGTGCGTCCATCGCCGAGGTCGGTTCGTCCATGATCAGGAGCCGGGGCTTGCGGTGGAAGGCGCGGGCGCAGGCCAGGCGCTGCCACTGTCCGCCGGAGGGTTCGTGGCCTCCCCACAGTGAGCGGGCCAGGAGCGTGTCGAGGCCCTGCGGGTAGTCGCGGACGGCCCCGCGCATGCCGACCGCGTCGAGCGCCTCCCACACCGCGTCCTCACCGCGCTCGTCGGGCTGGCCGAGGGTGACGTTCTCGCGGGCGGTGATTATGTTGGCACTTCCGGGTGTCTCACAGGCCCGCTGCTCGTTGGGCATGGGGAGACCGTCCCGCAGGGCTCTTGGGGGTGTTGAGTGGATTCCGATTTTGTTGCGGCTGAAAGTGTCGAGCTGTCACAGACGGTGTCTGAGGCAGTAGTTGCCTCGCATCGGACTTCGTTCAGGCGGACCTCGCCCGGCTCACTCCCGGACGCCGTCGATGTGCTGCGCAGAGCTGGCGTCACCGAGCGCGTTCCGTTCATCCTGGCAGCCGACGGTTCGTACGACCTACCGCTGAACCGGTTCATTCGGGAGTTGCCCGAGTGGGGCGTGAAGTCGGAGAACGGGGTCAGTGGCTACTGCTCGGACATCATGCTGATCTGCCGTTTCCTGCATGAAGCCCGGGGCGGGAAGAACATCTGGCAGATGGACGGGGATGATCTGCGGGCCTACAAGCAGGCCCGGCTGTTCGCGGCGGATCCGGACGACCGGATCAAGGAGAGCACCTGGGGCCGGGCGATGGCCGCGTTGGACAAGTGGGTGCGCTGGTCGTTGTACGAGGGCCTGTTGGAAAAGGAGCCGTTCCGATACGTCGACAAGACGGTGATGACTGCTCAGGGCGCCAAGCAGGTCCGGGTGATTGCCGAAGGCGAGGTTGAGTGGCATCGCGAGCCGATCACATTCGTGCCGTACGAGGAGTACCTCCTGTGGCGCGATGTGGGGCTGCTGGGGTGCCTGCCGGGCGGCGGACGTGATCCTAAGTGGCGCGGGCGCAACGGCGAGCGCAACGCCTTGTTCGCGGATCTGCTGGTGTGCACCGGGATGCGGCTGGGCGAGGCGTCGAGTCTGCTGGTCCCCGAGCTGCCGCCGCTCGCGCCGGAGCGCGGCGACCTGCACCTGTCGGCGGCTGTCACCAAGCGGCACCGACCTCGGACGGTGTTCATGCGGAAGCAGGTCCTGCGGGAGCTGCACCACTACCTGGCCATCGAGCGCGACGAGCTCGTCCAGCGCCGTGGTCTCGGCGGCGCGTACGAGAACTGGAAGGATCCGCTGCTGGTTCGTCGGGCCAATCGGCAGGCCGTTGTTGTCGAGGGTGCAGGGCGATCGTGGGCGTACTCCTCGATCGATGCTGACCGGCGGCGTCGGCTGGTGTCCGTCGACACTCACGGGCAGCCGGCCGGCCCACTGTGGCTCTGGCTGGGCGAGGACGGGCAACCGTTGCGGAGCTCGACCTGGCAGTCGGCGTTCCGGCGGGCCAATGAGCGGTGCGCGAAGTTCGGTGTCGACCTTGAGGTCCATCCGCACACGCTGCGGCACACCTTTGCGGTGCACATGCTGGGTCTGCTGCTGAGGCAGACAGTGCGTGCAATGGGGATGCAGGAGGATCGCCGCTTCACCCTCGCCCAGATTAAGCGGATGCTGATCGGCAATCCGATGCGCAAGCTGCAGCTGTTGCTTGGCCATGCCCGCGAGGAGACCGTCTACGCGTATCTCGACGTGCTGGACGAAGCCCAGGAGATCGTGCTGTCAGCTCTTGCGGAATGGGACGAGCAGGCCGCGGCTCTCGACCAATTGCAAGTTCCCGCTGCGAGGGTGGCCCTGTGAGCGCGCGCCGGGTCCGCTTCTCTGCGGCCGAGGACGTTCCCGCGCCGTGCGAGCCGGTGCCTCGGCTGGGGCCCGTGGTGTTCACCGTGACCTTCAGCGGGGTGGAGGAGGTCGTCGACCTGTCCGACCTGCCGTGCCCCCGCCTCACCCGGGCATTGGCGGAAGCCCTGGTGCAGTCGCCCGTAAGCCGGGGATCGGTGCAGAACCGGAAGCGCTTTCGGCGTTACCTGCTCGGCACCGTGCGCCAATTCATCGCCCTCGCGGCGGCAAGTGCGCCAGAGCTGGCGGACGACCTGGATCTGGACGACCTGGAACCCGAACTGCTGGACGCCTACGAGTCGATATTGATCGCCGAGTACGGCCAGGACAGCAAGGAGCCATACGTCATCATGTCGTGCCTGGTTGCCTTGCTCCGGTCCGTCCGGGAGGCCTACCCGGGCGCGATCGATCCGGCCTTCGCCGCGCGCCTCGGCTATGCCACCGCGGACGCGAACCGGCGTCATATGAAGCCGCTGGACTCCTATCCGCTGCCGGTCTTCGAGGCACTGGAAGCCGCCTCGCTCGCCAGCGTCGGAGAGATCCGCGACCGGATCCTGGAGGGCGAGCGCCTGGCAGCCACCGGAAATGATCCGGCGGTCCATGGATGGGACCGCCTCGAGAACATCCTGTGGCACACCGAGCACCACGGCCCCCTGCGTCCTGTCCACAGCCGCATCCCGGGTGTCATCCGGCACGGCGGTATCCGCGAGATCAACACCCGCCTGTTCCTGACCAACGAGGACGTGATCCCCTTCCAAATCCTGCTGGCCTGCCAGACCGGCATGGAACCAGAAAGCATCAAGCAGCTGCAGACCGGCTGCCTGGCCAACCCTGCGCGCGGCTACGTCAACCTGGCTTACGTGAAGCGTCGGGCACGGGGCAATCCCCACAAGACCATGCGGGTCCGTGACAGCGGAACCCTCCGGTCTCCCGGCGGCGTCGTACGCCTGGCCCTGCGCCTCACCCGGCGGGCCCGCGGACTGGTCGAGGCCCCGGACCTGTGGGTGACCGTTTCACGTCGGACCGGCGAGGTGACGGCCCGCTTCGTGGAGCGGATCGTCGTCGACACCCCGTACCGGCGGGCATGGATGCACGCCCACGGGATCGAGGGCATGCAGGACAGAGGAGGAGTCCCGGTCACCCTCGACCTGCGGCGGCTGCGCAAGACCTACAAGTCGCAGCAGTACCTGAGGGCCGGCGGGATCCTGCTGGACTTCGCAAGCGGTCACACGCCGGAGGTTGCAGGCAGGCACTACGGCGACATCGGCGCGCACGAGGAGATCCATGACCAGGCGGTGGAGGCGGGCCTGGCCCAGGCGCTGGCCGTCGTACTGCCGCCCCCCGTGGTCCTGGACGACGACGGCCGGCGCCTGGACGAAGGAACGGTGGAGATCGCCCCCGATGCAGTTCGCGATGCCCTGTCGGGGGCGACGGATGTGTGGCTGTCCTCCTGTCAGGACTTCTTCGCCTCCCCTTATGCGGGCAAGAAGGGAGCGCCGTGCCCTGTGCCGCCATGGGTGTGCCTGGAGTGCCCGAACGCCGTGTTCGGCACCCGCCATCTGCCGGCGGTGCTGTCCACTCTGGCCACGATCGAGCGTCAGCGCGAGGAATTCTCTGCTGCTGAATGGCAGAGCCGCTTCGGGACCGCGCACCAGCGGATCACCACCGGCGTGCTGGCCCAGTTCAGCACCGCGCAGATCGCTACCGCCCGAGCCATCGCCGAGGGCGACGGGGCCCGCCTCGCCCTTCCGCCTTCCTTCTTGGAGGTCCTGACGTGACGACTTTCCACAACCCCGCTCTGGAGCCTGTGCTCGAAGCCGATGAGGAGTACGTGTTTCCCGCTCGCGTGACCGCCGGCCTGGCCGATAGGGGACCACGGTTCAGCGACGACGTATGGGACTTGCGTCTCGTCCTGCCCCGGACCGCTATGAGCACGCGCCTGATGTTCACCGGATTCGCCCCGGGGGAGGACCGGCAGACTGCCAAGGAGTACCTCTACTCTCGGCTGCGGCACCCGTCCGGACGGATGGGCCTGCCGATGAAGCCCACCGGCGCCTACGAGGAACTGACATTGTTCGCCCGCGTCCTGCGGGACCTACGCGGCGTCGGTGCGCCACAGCTGCGCGATGTCGAGCGGCACCACCTCACCGCTGCCCTGGCCGTGTGGAAGCAGGAGAGTGCGCATGCGGCCAGTGCGGCTGTCCGCCTGCTCCAGCACGTGGCCGCCCACAGCGCTTTCCTGACCCGCGACCGGTTGGGCCTGGTCCCCTGGGCGGGACGATCCGCCAAAGCAGTCGCCGGGCTGGACAAGCCGACCGAGAACACGACCCCGCGCATCCCCGAGGATGTGATGCGTGCACTGCTGGGCGCTGCCCTCTTCTACGTGGAGACTGCCAGCCGAGACATCTTCGCGGCCCAGGAGGAGTTGGCCCGTCTCGAACAGAACTGGAGCCGTCGCTCGAAGGCTGCTGACGGCGAGGTCATGCAACGGCTGGATGCCTTCGTCGAGGCGCGCCGGGCTGCGGGCCGCGGTCTGCCGGCGCTCCCCCTCGCCCTCGTACACACCAAGCCCGGGGCCCGGATCGTCAACGGGGTGGTGCAGGCCCCCAACCTGCGCATGCTCACCTTGCTCCTCCGCGCTGGGCACATCCACCATTTGCTGCCTCGGATCACGGAGGCGGGTCAGGAACTGGGCTGGGAAGACGGCGGCCTGGCCACGAACATCTCGCCGTGGCCGGCCACGGGGCTGCCCTGGCGCCCGGAGATGTCGCCGGCGACCCTGGCCGCCGAAATCGTCAGCCTCCGAGTGGCATGCTGGATCGTGATCGCTTACCTGTCGGGCATGCGCGACGTGGAAGTGCGCGAACTCGGCCGTGACTGCGCCTTCACGGAACCAGGAGCCGACGGCCGCCCGCGCCACAAGCTTCGCGGTCGTGTCTTCAAGGGACGCCGTCTCAGTGGGGACGAAGCCGAGTGGGTGGTCCTCGACGTCGTTCATCGCGCAGTCGAGGTGCTGCTTCACATCAACGATGACCCGACCCACCTGTTCGGCTACACCGGCGGCCCGAACGTCGGCTACGTGATGCTGCGAGCCGTCCCCGGCCGCCTCGCCGTCTTCTGCGCCCACCTCGACGACCTGTTCCGCACCGAGGAGGGCCCCTACCTCCCGCTCGTCGCCACGTCGCCTGCACCGGTGGAACCAGCGCCGGAGACCGAAGCCCAGGCAGAGGACCGCGAAGCACCCCAGCGGGAAGGGTGCACTGCTGAACAGCAGGAGACGCAACTGATGCCCTGGGCCTTCAACACCCGGCAGTTCCGCCGCACGCTGGCCTGGCACATCGCACATCAGCCCTTCGGGGTCGTCGCCGGCACACGGCAGTACAAACATGCCGCATACGCGATCTTCGAGGGCTACGCGGGGACTTCGGCCTCGGGTTTCGCCGATGAGGTCGCCGCCGATCAGATGGTGGCCAGGCTCGACTACGTGGAGGACCTCTTCCACGACTGGAACGACGGCGGTAAATCTGCGGGCGGAGCGGCCCAACGCGTCGAGGCCGAGTTCGACCGCATCCGGGCCGAACTGGGCGACCTGCCCGGTGTGGTGTCCAGCCCTGTACGCCTGCGCGCGATGCTCAATAACCTGACCCGCACATTGCACCCTGGCCTGCTCAACGACTGCTTCCACCAGGCCGAGACGGCCGTCTGCAACAAGCGGGCCAAATTGGCTGGACGGCCGCTGCCGATGCTGAGCATGTGCCTCCAGTGCCCCAACTCCCGCCGGTCCGCCATCCATCTGCCACGACTGGCTCGGGCCCGAGACCTCACCCATCAGGACTTCAGCGACCTGGACGCCCTGCCACCCCTCCAGAGGATCGCCATCACCGAACACCTGGCCTCGCTGACGCGACTGATCGCCGAGATCAACGACGAGGGGAGTGTCCCTGCATGACTTCCAGCGATGCAGCCCCGACTGTCTTTGCCCGCCTCGCCAGGGAACACCTGGACCTGAGCGAGATCGACCGCCGCATCATGCGCGCCTTCGAAGAACTCGTCGACGGCCGCCCGCAGACGACCGACGGCGCTCTGACCGTCGTCAACATCGCGGCGGAGGCTGGCGTGGGCCGGGCCTCGTACTACCGTTCCCCGGTCGCTGCCGCGATCAAGGAGATCCTCGCGGCCCCTGAGGTGAGACGTCCTGAGGTAGACGAACTCAGGGCAGAGATCACACGCCGACGGGCAGCCGAACGCGACCTACGCAAGGGGAAGGCCACCGAGATCCGCGAACTCCAGGACACGGTCACCGCCTACGCCAACCACATCCAGGCACTGACCTTGCGAAACGCCGAACTGGAGGAAGACGCACGCAGACTTCGTGGCCAGGTCGAGGAGGGGACCAGAGGAACGGTGAGCCCACTTCGGTAGGTAACAGGCAGGACCAGTGTGATCCGGGGCCGAGAAACGATCAAGACTTGCGATTCGAGGCCGCCGTTGATCTCCAGGGACTCTGACACGGTCGTTGCACAGCAGCGGCCGTGGATCAGTTGCTGCCGGGCGGTCCCTGATTCCTACTGGCAGTCGGTCTGCGATCCGAGCAAGATGGTCGAGTGGCTGTGATATCCGCACGACGTGCCCATCGCCCCGGGCAGCCAGCCGACGCACGTGGCAAGGTCTCCCGCCGGGTCGTCCGGCAGGGCCCGGGGAAGTGGGGGAACGTCTGATTTGACGCGACAATCCCCTACCTCTCTGGGGCCCTGCTCTCTCAGGTTGCCGTGAGCGTCACGGTGTTCGACCACAGGGTGCCCGTCGCATCCTTGGGATTACTTCGTGCATCGTTGGCTGAGAAACTGTAGGTCTGCGGAGGGCTGATTGCGAAGGTGATCGGGAAGTTAATGCCTCCCGAACCGTTGGCTGTGGTGTCGAAGAAAACGGTTGCGGGGTTGGCGTTGTTGACGACGCGCACGTGTACCACGTGATTCGGGAGAAATCCTTGCCCGCTAACGGTGAAGGTCGGGCCCGTCCTATCGTAGCTGACAGAGATGGTCGGCGGGGCCGGAGGGGCCGGGGGCTTATAAAACTCCGCTGTGTGAGGGAGGACGAAGTTGAAGCCATACTCTGCATGGCTCCCGCCGTCCGGACATGCGCCTCTCCTGCCCTTCTTGTCGCCTGCGTAGAACATGCCGAAGCACTTCCAGCAGAAGCGCCACCCCTGCTGATTGCCCCCAGGGGGTTCTGGCACATCGTGCAACAGGACGAAGTTGAAGCTGTCGGAGGTTGCCCCATGTGCCTGGCCGGCTGGGCATACGCCCGCTCTGGGGAAATGGCCATCTTCGCGGCCGTAGTACAGTCCGAAGCATTTGGGGCAGAAAACCCAATCCCTCTGAGTGTTCGGGGTTTCTGGCACATTGTGCGGGAGGACAAAGTTAAAGCCGTACTTCCGATGCGCGCCACCGCCTGGGCACACGCCCATATGGCCATTCGAGTCGCCGGAGTAGAACATTCCGAAGCACTGGGAGCAGAAGTGCCACTCCGGCTGGCCAGCCAGAGTCACCGCATCGCCGCTGAGCACACCAGCGACTGACTTGGCACAGGCGCCAGTCGTAAGGAGTGCCGTCGTCACCCCCAGGGTGCGCGCCACGAAGACGCGGCGAGTCGTCGAATGCGAGTCCTCTCCATCGAGTGGTTCGGCCTGGCCTCCGCGGGTTCCGAGTATCGAATCGCTGCTGTTGCGCTGGTCGTTTGAGGTCATATCATCTCTCCGGCGATTGCGTCGAGTGGGATGGTCAGGCGGTGAATGTTGGGGGCCTAGAATGCATTTCTGCCGCGCGCTTACGTGCAACGGTGCTCATTTATGGGGGCGCGGCTCGAACAGACACGGCGTGGAGATCACTGTTCACGAGAACGTGATTGTTCCTAGGATCCTGGGACCAACATGGCACCTGGGTGTGACGTCCGCACGCCCAGAGATCGACGGTCTGCTCCATATGGGGATTGCGTTCGAGATCGCGGTGGTGAGCCTGCTCGTTGCACGGTCTTCCGCACTGGGTCCAAAGGGGCTCAGTTTCAGAACCAGTCCACTGACGATGAGACAGCCGTTCCTGGGACACCTTGACAGATCACATAACGGTGAAGGGCCATTGCGCGAAGGACTGGGCGACCAGGCCGACGTGCGTCCACAGGGTCCGCTGGTCGTGCGCGCGCGTCGGGGTGCCGTCCCAGTACGCCTCCCCGTCGCTCGGGACCGTCAGGCCGGTCAGCAGCCGGATGAGGGTGGACTTCCCGGCGCCGTTCTCGCCGACGACGGCGATGATCTCGCCCCGGGACAGCGACAGGCTGACCGGGCCGAGCGCCGGGGTGTCCTTGCCCGGGTAGGTGTACGAGGCGTTCTCCAGGCTGACCTTCTCCGGCGGCTCCGCCTCGACGGAGCCCCGGGTGGCGGCCAGTTCGCGGGCCTGCTCCAGGAAGAGGCGGTAGTCCTCGAGGTAGAGGGCGTGCTGGAACATGTACGCCCCGTAGACCACGAGGCTGGAGAGCGCGGAGGCCGAGGTGCGCATGGCGACGATCGCCGTGCCCGCCGCGGCCAGGGCCATGGAACCGGTGAGGACGAGCCCGGCGAGCGCCGCCCAGGTGCCGAGCTGGAACAGGCCGCCGAGGGCCGCGGCGAGGAGCGAGACCCGCAGGTAGCGGGGGGCGGAGCCGACGAGCTTGGCGTCGATGCGGCCGCAGACGGCGGCGTACCAGGCGTGCGCGTAGGGGCGCATGGAGTTGCAGCGCAGTTCGTCACCGAGCTTGTGGGTGGTGAGGTACCAGCGCATCATGCCGCGGATGTTGCGCGAGGCGATCGTCTCGTTGTGGAGGGCGTAGTCGAGCCGGGCGGCGATGACGGCGCCCGTGCCGCGCGGCACGGCGCAGAGCAGCAGCAACGGCATCAGGACGGGGTGGACCACGGCGAGGACGCCGGCGACCGCGAGGAGGTTGACCAGGCCGTTGGTGAAGGCCATCGCGTCCTTGACGAGCATGGAGGAGCGGGCGGCCCCGATCTCGGCGGCCTCCGAGCGGTCGGAGAACGCGGGCTCGTCGTAGGCGGAGACCTCCACGTCCATGTGGGCGTCGACCATCTCCAAGTCGGCCGTCGTGGCCAGGCGCGGGGTGAGCCGGCGGGCCGCGCTGCCCGCGGCGATCTCGGCCGTCGTGCCGACTCCGGCCGCCACGGCCGCGACGGCCAGCGGCCGGGCGGCGGC
>NZ_JAGGOW010000015.1 GCF_018614135.1 Streptomyces sp. ISL-66 | reverse complement strand
GCGCCAGGAGGTCACCCCCGACCACCTGCTCGGGCGGGTCACCGCCGCGTTCTGGACGGTGCACAACGCCTCGGGCCCGGTGGGGGCCGCGCTGCTCATGTGGCTGGCCGGCCGCCACGGGGTCCCGCCGGTGAGCCTGGCCGCCGGCGCGCTGTGCCTGCTGATCGCCGGTTCGGGGCTGCTGACGCCGCTGCGGGGGAGCCGGACCGGCCCGGCGCGGGATCCGGTGGCGGGCGGCCCGGGCGCCGTCACCGAGCCGCGGCGACCGCGGCCGGGCCGGCGGCGGTAAGGCGCTCGGCCCGGTCCGCGGCACAGGACCTCTCGCCCGGCACGCCCGCTCCGAAGGAGGCCGTGAAGGCGACGGAGCCGCTCCCGCCGACCGGCCCATAGCAGCCCTTCGGGCCGTCTCCCGGATGTTTGTCCATTCGTGATGGGGCTTCGAAAGAGGTGCCCCGGCGGGCACTAGCGTCCCTTGCCACCCGGAGATCGGGAGCCGCAGGCACTCTCCCGGTCCAGGCAGCAAGGAGGCGCAGTGCCGTCAATCCGCCGGTCCACCGTCGGCAGCATGTCGGTCGCTTCGCGACACGTGATGGGTACGGGCATCGTCATCGGAGCCCTCGCCCTCACGCTGATCGCGCTGTTGATCCCCGTGCGGAACTTCGGCGGCGCGTCCGCCGAAGCGGCCGCGGCCCCCCTCACGGTTCCCCCCTCCGCCGACGACGACGGCGGCGGGGTCATGAGCACGGCCTTCGGGCCGCTCACTCCACAGGACCGCGATTTCGTCCGCAAGGTGCGGCTCGCCGGGCTGTGGGAGCTGCCCGCCGGCAGGCAGGCCGAGCAGCGCGGATCCGCCCCGGCGGTGCGGACCGCCGGGGAACACCTCATCGAGGGCCACACCGAACTGGACCGCCGGGTCCTGGAGGTCGGCCAGGCCCTCGGCGTCGACCTGCCGGACCGGCCGAACGAACAGCAGCGGGCCTGGCTCGACCAGTTGAACCGCGCACAAGGACCCGCGTACGAGCGCCTGTTCATCCAGCTGCTGCGCAGGGCGCACGGCAAGGTGTTCACGCTCGTGGCGCAAGTACGGGCGCAGACGCGCAATTCCATGGTCCGAGAGCTGGCCTCGGACGCCAACACGACGGTCCTGGACCACATCTCGGTCCTCGAAGCCAGTGGGCTGGTCGATTTCGACGGCCTGGCGGACTCCGTACCCGCCTCCTCCAACGATTCCCGACCGAGGAAGTGAAGTGATCGCATGAGTCGAACCAGCCGTACGAGCCGCGCAGGCCGTACGAGCCGCACGGGCCGCGCGGGGCACAAACGCCGGCTCCGGCCCTCCTACAAGGCCCTCGCCCTCGCGGTGGCCCTGGCCCTCGGCGGCGGCGCGGTCGTCGTCGCCGCCCAGGGAGCCTCCGCCGGACAGGACTCGGCGCGTTCGGCGCCGGTCACGGCCACCATCGACTGCCCCGACGTGGGCGAGCAGCTGCGCGAGGTGCCCGAGGGCGCGCGGCCCGAGGTGGATCAGGAGCTCGCGGGGCTGGACACCCAGATCGCCGACGCCTACCAGCGGCTCGCCACGGGCAAGGCGCGGGGAGACGCGCTGCTCGGGGAGCTGAAGGACCAGCGGGGCGAGACGATCGGCCGGATGTCCGACGCGATCGGCAAGAGCGCCGCCCGCCCCGACGGGCTGGACGAGCTGAGCGCCTGCGCGATGCGGGAGGCTCCGGTCGCCGAGGACGCCGAGGGCCCGACGGCCGCCCGCGCGAAGGGCGGCCCGGCACGCGGAGACTTCGTCGCCATCGGCTCGGTGAAACCGAACATCCGCGCTCCGAAGCCCAAAGCCGGTGCGTCCAAAGGGTCCTTCTCCGTGCAGTGCGGCCGCAACGAGAACCGCCACCTCAACCCGGACAACGTGATCGTCGCCCCCGGCGTGAGCAACGGCGCCCACCACATGCACGACTACGTGGGCAACAAGACCGCGGACGCCTTCTCCACCAACAACAGCCTGGCCGCCTCCGGGACCACCTGCACCAACGGCGACCTGTCCACGTACTACTGGCCCGTGCTGCGGCTGCGCGACGGAAAGGCGGAACGGGACGCGGGCGCGCCCGGCGGCGGCCAGGACGCCAACGTCGGCACGATCCTGCGGCCCAAGCAGGTCACCATCCAGTTCAAGGGCAGTGCCGTCTCCCGCGTCACCGCCATGCCGCGCTTCCTGCGGATCATCACCGGTGACGCGAAGGCGTTCACCAACGGGCCGGCCAACGCCAACGCCTCGTGGAGCTGCACCGGATTCGAGAACCGGCAGTTGAAGGACAAGTACCCCATCTGCCCCAAGGGCAGCGACGTGGTACGGACGTTCAGCTTCCAGAGCTGCTGGGACGGCCGGAACACCGACAGCGCCAACCACCGCACGCACGTGGCCTTCGCCGCCGGTGACGGTTCCTGCGGCTCCGGCTTCAAGGCGCTCCCGCAGCTGGTGCAGCGCATCGTCTACGCGGTACCCCCGGGCGCGCGCATCGCGGTGGACAGCTTCCCCGAGCAGTTGCACAAGCCGGCGACCGACCACGGCGACTTCATCAACGTCATGCCCGACGCCCTGATGGCGGAGGCGGTGCGCTGCATCAACGGCGGGCGCACCTGCGGCTGAGCCCCCGGGGCGGCGCGCCTCCCCCGCGTGGCCCCGGGAACGGTGCCGGTCCGAAGCCTCCTTCGGACCGGCACCGTCTTGCCGTCGGGGCGCCCCGGCGGTGGGGTCAGAGGCCGTTGACGCGGGCGATGCGTCCGGCGCCCAGCGGCGGCCGGAAGTCGGCGGCGACCACGCGGGCGCGGCGGCTGCCGCGGGAGGGCCGCAGCCGGACCTGGGCCATCAGGCGGCGGCTGCGCAGGGCCAGTTCCAGCTCGAACCGGGTGCGCGGGTCCCGCAGTCCGGGACCGAAGAGCTTCTCCAGCTGCCGCATGCGGTAGCGGACCGTCTGCGGGTGCACGCTCAGCGCCTTCGCCGCCTCGGGCGCGCCGCCGCCCTCCAGCCAGGCGAGCAGGGTCACTTCGAGCCGTTCGCTCTGGCGCGGGGTCAGGTCCGCGAGCGGGCGCAGCCAGCGGGCGGCGAGCGCGTGCGCCAGCGGCTCGTCCTGGAGGAGGAGCAGGGTGGAGAGGTGGTCGTCGACGTAGACGGCCCGGGTGTCGAGCCCGGCGCGCGTCGGGGTCAGGGACAGCAGCCGGACGGCCCAGCGCAGGGAGGAGGCGGTGTCGCGGGGTGCGACGGGGTGGCCGACGGCGGCGAACCGGCCGCGCAGCGCGCAGTCCAGGGCGGTGCGCTCCTCCGGGTCCTCGGTCGGGACGAGCAGGCAGGGCTGGCCCCCGGCCATGCCGCCGAGGCAGTCGTCGAGGAGGGCCGCGAGCTGCTGGGTCTCGCCGGGCGAGGCCGGCGCTATGGCCCGTACGGCCACGGGCAGCGGCCAGCCGGCCGCGTTCGCCAGTTCGGCCAGCACCAGATCGGGGAGGGGGAGGTCGCCCGTGAGCGCCGCGAAGAGCTCCCGGCGGGCGGGCTCGCGGGACGAGCCCGCAGTGCGCTGCGCGGGAACGGCCTTCAGGGGTACGGGAGATCCGCCGGGGAAGGGTTCAGCGGCGCGGGCCGCCGCGGCGGCGGTTCCGCTCGGGGGCCCGGTCGAGGCCGCCCCGTTCCCGTTCCCGGCGCCGGTCCCGGCCGTGGTGGCGGCCTCAGGGCCGCGTCGCCGGGCGGACCGGTCCGGGTCCTGCCCCGGGTCCCGCCCCAGGTCCTGGGCCAGGTCCCGGGCCCGGTCGTGCCCATGGCCCCGGCCGAGTTCCAGGTCGCCCCGGTCCCGGTCCGCCACCGTCCGCCGAGCCTGTTCGCCCGCCGCGGCTTCGCGGTAACCGAGGGCGGTGAGGAGGGCCGTCTCCACCCGCTGTCTGACCAGCTCGTCGTCGAGCTCCTCGACGAGCGCCGAGAACCCCGGGATGGTTTCCCGCAGTTCCTCCACCATCCCCGCCGCGAGCGTGGGCAGTTCCTTGCGCAGGACCCGGGTCCATTCGCCTCTGGGGCGGGACCAGATGCGGTTCAGAAGTTCGCACATTGTTACCTCGTTCAAGCCGGGGTGTGACCTGCCCCGTGGGAGGGTGGCAACCCTGCCGGGGTGATCGCCTTCCTCCCCGCCGACGCAGTGCCGGCAGGGGAGTCGGGCACCCCCGTACTCCCTCCAGGAACATGCCAACCGCTTGCAGTCCCGCGACCTTGGTCCGAGCGCCGTCGGGGAGGTGCGGCGGCGAACCAGGCGTCAACCGCGTCGCATCCGCACCACTGGAAGGGAATCTTCCGGGGATGTTCGATGCGATGGCTGTGCGAGGGCCAGAAATTATCACGTTTCGATAAATCTCGTGGAGGGCTTGCGAAGCTCCACGATGCTTCTGCACTCCGGCCCCCGCTCCCGGCCGGTCCGGTGGGCGAAGCGCCCATCTCCCGCCCGCCGCGGAGCGGTTGCGACGTCTTTACCTCCGGGCGCCGAGCGCGAGGCGGAAGTGCTCGGGCCCGGCCGTTTGGGAGACCACATGCCCCTGCCCCAGACTCGAACGCCCCGCTCGCACCGGGCCCGCCGGGCCAGACGCCGCACCGGCGCGACGGCGGCCCGGGCCGCCGGACGCAGGGCGGTCCGGCGGCCGCCCCTGCTGTCCGCGGCCGGGGGCCCGCATCCCGCGGCCCTGGGCACCGCGGTCCTGGCGGCCCTGTCCGCCCTGGTCGTGTCGGCCCGTGCCGGCGTCCTGACCCACCTGTGGGACTTCCTCGACTACGGAGCGGGCGTGCTCTCGCTCGTCTCGCTCACCGGCGCCGTCCTGTGGGGCCTGGCGGCCACCGACCGCACCCTCCTCGCCTCCGCGCACCGCCTCGCCGCCCAGGGCGTGCACCGCGGCCTCGCCGTCGCCGGGCTCGGCTTCCTCGGCCTGCACGTGTGGGTCAAGGTCGCACGGTCCCGGGCCGACGGCGCCGCGGTGGTGCTGCCGTTCGCGGACGGGGACCAGCCGCTGCTCATCGGGCTCGGCACCCTGGCCGGATACCTCTTCGTGGCGGTGGCCGTCTCCGGGGCCGTGCGCAGCGCCTTCGCCACCCGGGGCCGCTCGCTGTGGTGGCGGGCCCTGCACATGGGCGCGTACCCGGCCTGGGGCGCGTCCCTCGTCCACGGGCTCAAGTCCGGCCGGGCCGCGGGCGGCTGGGTCACGGCCGCCTACGCCCTGTGCCTCGTCGCCGTCGCGGCGCTGCTGGCCGTCCGCCTGCGCGCGCGGCTGCGTACCCAGTCGCGTACGGAGCCGCGCGCGGTGCCCGCGCGTCCGCCGACCGGGGTCCCCGCCCCGCCCCGGGTGCCGCCGCGCCATCCGGCGGCGTTCGTGCGCAAGCCCGCGGAATGGGCCGCCGAGCTGCTGACGGCGCGACTGACCCGGCAGTCCGGACCCGAGGTGTTCCGGCCCGCCGACCTGCCGGCCGACCTGCCGGCGGATCGGCCGGTGTACGGGCTCGCGGGCCTGCCCGCGGACCGGCCGTTCGAGCCGCTCGACGGTGTGCGGGGGCGGCGATGAGCGGCGTGACGCGCCCCGTGCTCGGCTGCGTCGGGCAGCCGCGGCTGCTCGCCGGACTCGACGTCGCCGCGCGGCTCGACCGCGCCGGCCACCTGGCCGTACACGGCGCCCTGCCCCCGTACCCGCCCGACGGACTGGTGGAGCTCGCGGAGGACATCGGCCTGGGGGGCCGCGGGGGAGCGGGGTTCCCGTTCGCCCGCAAGCTCCGGGCCGTCACCCGCTCCGCGCGCGGGCGTGACGGACGCAGCGCCGTCGTCGTCAACGCGTCCGAGGGCGAACCGAGTTGTCTGAAGGACGCCGCCCTGCTGCTGCACGTACCGCACTTGGTGCTCGACGGCGCCCTGCTGGCCGCCGCGGCGCTCGGAGCCGAGGACGTGGTCGTCGGCGTCACCCGGGCGGACGTCGAGCAGTCGCTCGGCGCGGCCGTCGCCGAACGGGGCCCGGCCGGGCGCCGCGTGCGCGTCGTCAGACTCCCCGAACGCTTCGTCACGGGCGAGGGCACCGCCCTCGTGAAGGGGCTCGACGGCGGGCCGGCCCTGCCCTCCGGGCAGAAGGTGCGGACCAGCGAACGCGGACTCGGCGGGCTGCCCACCCTGCTGTCGAACGCGGAGACGTACGCGCACCTCGCCGTCGCCGCACGGCTCGGCGCACCGGAGTACCGCACGGCGGGCCTGCCCGAGGAGCCGGGTACCACCCTGCTCACCGTCGCCGGGTCGACGGTCGTCGAGGTGCCGCTCGGGACCTCCCTGGCGTACGTGCTGGACCTGTGCGGAACGGTCCCCGGCCAGGGCGTGCTGGTCGGCGGCTACCACGGCCGCTGGCTGGCTCCGGCGGCGGCCCGCGAGGCCGCCCTGTCCCGGCGGTCGCTGGCGGCGTACGACGCCGTACTGGGGGCGGGCGCGGTGCTGCCGCTGCCCGAGGACACCTGTCCGGCCGGGGAAGTGGCGCGGGTCACCCGCTGGATGGCGGACGAATCGGCGGGCCAGTGCGGGCCCTGCGTACGGGGGCTCCCCTCGCTCGCCGATGCCGTCGAGCAGCTCGTGGCCGGCGGGGGCGGAGCGGCCCTCGACGCGGTGCAGGCGCGGATGCGGGGGGTGCTCGGCCGCGGCGCGTGCTCCCACCCGGACGGCACCTCCTCCTTCGTGGCCTCCGCGCTCGCGGTCTTCCCCGAGGAGTTCCGCGACCACGCGCTCGGCAGCGGCTGCGGGCGCCGCGTGCTGGGCGCGCTGCCGCTGCCCGCCGACGAGAACCCCGAACGGCTCGTCGTGGACTGGACGTTGTGCAAGGGCCACGGCCTGTGCGTGGACCTGCTGCCGGACGTCGTCCGGCTGGACGCCGACGGATACCCCTCCCAGGGCGTCATGCCGGTCCCGGGGCGGCTGCGGCCGAAGGCGCTCCGGGCGGTGCGCCGTTGCCCCGCGCTCGCCCTGCGCATTCAGGAATGAGCTAGGGGTGAGCGGCAGGGGCCGGGGCGAGTTCACGCTTTGGCGCGATCTGACAAATTCCCGGGATTTCGAATTCGGTGGGCCCGGAGGGGCCTATGAATATCCGTAGGAAACGCGCCGGACGTCAAACCGAAGGAGAGATCATGGGCAGCAGGCTTCATGTGGCCACCGCGGCGGGATCGGCGATGGCGGTACTTCTGCTGACGGCGGGCTGCGGAAGCGGTGCGGACGGCGGACGTACGGTGAATTCGGTCCGGCCCGCCGCGGCGGACAAGGCCATCGGCGACGGCTACGGGGGCGGCTACGGTTCCGACTCCGCCGCCGGGGACGGCTACGGCGCGGGCGCTTCCCCGCAGGGCCCCGGCTCCGGATCGGGCCCGGCCGGCGAGCTGGCCGTCCGGGAGATCACGGACGTCGGCAGCGTGGTCACCGACTCCGCGGGGGCGGCCCTCTACCGCTTCGACAAGGACACGGCCCAGCCGCCCCGCTCCAGCTGCGACGGGGCCTGCGCCACGACCTGGCCGCCGGTGCCGGCGGCCGACGCGAAGGCCTCCGCGGGCATCGACGCGGGGGCGCTCGGCGAGGTGGAACGGTCCGACGGCACCCGTCAGCTCACGATCGCCGGCTGGCCCGTGTACCGGTACGCGAAGGACACCACGGCGGGCGAGGCGAAGGGCGAGGGCGTCGGCGGCACCTGGCACGCGGTGGCGCCGGACGGGAAGAAGGCGGCGGACGAGAAGGAGTCGGACAACAAGACGTCGGACGGCAAGGCGGCCGGCAGCGGGATGTCCGGCAGCGGTATGGCGGGCCACGGCGGGGCCGGCCGGACGGGGGACTCCCTCTCCCTCGCCGCGGACGCGAAGCTCGGAAAGGTCCTGGTGGATTCCCAGGGGCGCACGCTCTACCGATTCGACAAGGACAGCGCCTGGCCCATGAAATTCGGTTGCCTCGACGCGTGCCTGAACACCTGGAAACCGGCGGCCCCGGTGGAGAAGGAAAAGGCATCCGGAATTCCCGCCGAGCTGGTCGGATCCGTCAAACGCCCGGACGGATCGCAGCAATTGACGATCGACTGCTGGCCGGTCTACCTCTTCACCGGCGACACCGCCCCCGGCCAGACCAACGGACACGGCAAGCAGGGCCTCTGGTTCGCCGTCGACGGCGCGGGCAAGAAGATCCCGGCGGCCTCCTGAGGAGGCGGCTGACATGCTCCCGGACCAGCCCCGTACCGGCGCCCGCCACCTGGTGCCCTGCGCAGCGGTACTGCTCCTCTCCCTGCTCTGCGGAGCCTGCGGGGACGCGGAGCAGCAGGCGCCCTCCCCGGCGGCCGCCGCCCGGCCCGCACCCGCGACGCTGGAACGGATCGAGGCCGCCCTCGGCTGCCGGGCCGAAGTCACCGTAGACGCCGATGAGTTGCGGGAGGGCGGGTGCGAGGCGGCGGGGCAGTCGTACCGGATGGCCACCTTCGCCGCGGACGAGGGCCGCCGGGCCTGGCTGGCCGAATCCCTCCCGTACGGCGGGACCTACCTCGTCGGCGACCTCTGGGTCGTCACCGCCCCCTCGCCCGACGCGCTGACCCCACTCCGCGACCGCCTCGGCGGAACCCTGCGATCGGGCGCCTCCCACGGCCCCGAACACGCTCCCACGGACGCTCCCGAACACGCGCCCTCCGACGCTCCCGAACACGCTTCCACCGACGGCCCCGGCCACGCGCCCTCCGACGCCTCCGAAGACGCGCCCCCCGACGGCCCCGACCCCACTCCCGGCCACGGCGGCGGACACGAACCTTCCCGGCCACGGAACTAGCCGCGAGGCCCCGGTCCGGCGCCGAGGAAGGTGAGCAGGTCGGCCGGCCCGGGGCGGGAGCCGCCGGTGGCCGACCAGTGGAGGTCCCGCACGGTGCGGACCGCCGCGCGGGTCACCGCGTCGACCCCCGCCTTCCGCTCGAACCAGTCCCAGTCGCCCTGGGCGTTCATCTCGAGGAACACGGCCTCCCCGCGGTCCGACAGGAAGTCGAACGCCCCGTAGGAGAGGTCCCACGCCGTGGCCAGGGCGCGTACCGCCCCGGCCACGGCGGCCGGCGTCTCGACGGAACGCACCCGCACGCGGTCCGGACGGGACCAGACGTCACGGGGGCGGTCCTTCTCCACCGCGAAGGAGAGGATCTCCCGGCCCACGAGGTAGACCCGGAACTCCGCGTCGTGGTCGACGTACTCCTGGAGCACGACCGGCGTGCCGCGCGGCACACCGAGCCCGCCTCGCAGCTCCGCGTGCTCCAGGACCCGGGGCAGGAACCAGGCGAGGCCGCCGGGTTCCGGTTCCACGTAGTGCCGGTCGAGCGCCTTGACCACGTACCGCCCGCCCGCGCTCGGTCCCCCCGTACTCGGCCCGCCCCCGGTCCGCTCGTCGTCGAGCCGTACGGCGGCGGTCGCGGGATCGGTGGTGACCACGCCCCGCGGGACGCGCACGCCGAGGGCTCGCGCCCGGGCCAGCTGGCGGAGCTGTCCGGGATCGGTGGCGCCGATGAGGACCCGTGAGACGACGGCCAGTTGGCGGGCCAGCGCGGCCCACGAATCGCGGTAGAGCATCTGCCCGCCGGCGGGGTGTGCCACCGGAGCGGCCCGCAGGGAGAAGTGGCGCAGCCAGGTGACGGTGGGCACGAACCGGTGTCCGTTCAGCGTCATCGCCCCGCCCGGCTCACACGTGGCCTCCACCCCCTCCAGCCCGTCGGCGTCGAGGCGGTGCACGGGCACGCCGATCCTGCGCAACAGGGAGGCCACCGAGGCGGCCTCCCTGTCCCCACGTCTGCTGAGCAGCAGCACGCAGTGCTCAGCCATGGGCGCTCTCCAGCAGGGCTTCCGCCATTTCGAGCAGGCGCAGGGCCTTGTCGGAGCGCTGGTCGGGCCCGGTGGCGCGCAGCCGCGTCAGCAGTTCCAGGCCGATGGCGGCCTGGTCGGCGAGCAGGTCCAGCAGCTCCACGTCGGCCATTTCCCGGGCGCCGTTGACGCCGCGGTCCAGGACCTCCAGGACGCCGATGCATTCGTCGGCGCTGAACAGGGGCGCCGCCATGATGCTGTTGGGCACGTACCCGGTGGAGGCGGCGGCGTCGCCCGAGAAGTGCTTGGACTCGCGAAGGTCGTCGACGAGCATCGACTGTCCCGAGGCCGCCACCCAGCCCGCGATGCCGGTGCCCGCGGGAAAGCGGGATCCGACGAGTTGTCCGTCCCCCTCCCCGGCCACCGCCTCGAAGACCAGTTCCCCGGCGCCGGGGTCGATGAGGAAGATCGAGGAGGCCGCGGCACCGAAGGTGTGGCGGGCGACCTCCACGATGGACTGCAGCAGGCGGCGCTCCGTGGGCGTCGCGCCGTCAACGGGGAGTGTCATGCGCACCTCCGAATCGGCCGGCCACGTTGCCGGCGCACAAGTACAGAACCGTCTTCAACTGGAAGGGTGTGAGCCACGGGTGCTTGCCGAGGACCAGCGCGCACAGCCCCGAGATGTGCGGCGCCGCGAAGCTGTTGCCGGTGGAGCGGATGGTGCCGCCGCCCGCCCAGGCCACCGGGACGCGGACGCCGCGGGCGTGGAACTCCACGGGCGGGGCCGGGTTGTAGTAGTAGGTCATCGGATCGTCCTCGTCGTGGCTCGCGACCGAGATCACCGACGAGAAGGACCACGGATAGCTGGGCACCGGCCGGTTGTGCGCCGAGACGACGAGCGCGCACCGGCGGAAGTAGGCGCGGTCGACCAGGTCGTGCAGCTGCGCGGAGATGGCCGCCCGGGTCGTCGCCAGGCTCAGGTTGATCACGTCGAAGCCCTGGTCCACGGCCCAGGACAGGCCGGCGATCAGGGCCGCGCCGCTGCCCGTCTTGCCGTCGGTCAGTACCTGGACGGAGGACACCGAGGCCTTCGGCGCGAGGGAGCGGATCACACCGGCGCAGGCCGTGCCGTGCCCGGCCCGGTCCGAGGGGGCGCACTCCGCGATCTCCACCGCGCCGTCCGCGTTCTCGACGGTGGTCACCGACCGGTCGACGCCGCCCACCAGCGGGTGATCGCCCTGCACCCCGCTGTCCACGACGCAGACGCGCACGCCCGAGCCGTCGCCGCCGCCCCAGGCCCACTCGGGCGAGATCTCGCGCATCGGGACGGCCGAGAACTCCTCGAAGGTCCGCGTACTGGTCTTCGCGCCCCAGGCCGGCACGCCCGGCGTGTAGGCCTTCGCCGACCGCCTCCACGGTGGGTCGCTCACCTGTTCTCCTCCCGGTCGGTCAGCCATGCCCGTACCGCCTCCGCGGGGAGGACGGCCTCCTTGGCCGTCAGGGCCGCGAGCGCCCGCCGTGCCGCGTGCCGGGCTCGTACCGGGGCGCCGGCGGCGTGCAGCACCCGGGCGGCCTCGAACCACACGTCGCCGGTCAGACAGGGGTCGTCGGTACGTTCCAGCGCGGCGCTGGCCCGCTCCACGGCGGCGCGGGCCCCGTCGAACGCACCGGCGGCCGCGGCCACCCGCGCCCGCAGGGCCCAGTGGACGGCCCGCGCGCGGGTCTCCAGCGTCACCCCCACCGGCTCGGCCAGCGCGGCCGCGTCGATCGCGGCCCCCGCGCGGAACTCTTCACGGGTCGCGTACACCCGCAGGGTCGCCGACGTCGTGGTCTGCCCGAGCGCGCCGAGCCCGTCGGCGGCCGCCGCGTAGTGGCGGGCCGCGGCCGCATGGGCCCCGCACAGCGACTCGACGAGCCCCGCGGTCTGGTCGGCGGCGATGGCGCCGAGGGTGAGCGTCAGGTCGGCGGAGTACTGCCGCGCACGCGCCACGTCGCCGCGGGCCTCGCCCGTCCGGCCCGACAGGGCCAGGTGGCGCGCGCGGGTCAGCAGGATCGGTACGAGCAGACAGCGGTCGCCGTCGAACCGCCGTGCCAGGTCCTCGCACAGGGCGATCGCCTTGGTGAGCGGGGTGGGTGACCACTGCGTCAGTTCGCAGATCGACACCAGGATCCGGTTCTCCTCGTACGTGTCGCCGAGCCGACGGGCCCGTACGAGGGCCTCGCGCATGGCGGACTCGGCGTCGCCGATCCGGCCCTCCGCGAAACTGCGCAGCGAGGACAGCTGATGGAGCCTGCACCAACTCAGGTCGTCCCGAGGCCCCGGCGGGCCGTCCGAGGCGGGCGCCCCGGCCGGATCGCCCGAACGCAGAGCGATCGTCTGCCGCAGGATGGCGCACGTCCTGCGCACCGGCAGGTCCCGGTCGCCCCTGGCCTCGGCCTCGGCGACGGCCCGCCGGGCGCCCTCCCAGCGGCCCAGTGCCACGCAGGCGTCGGTGATGCGGACCGCGAGGACGCGGTGCTCGGGATCGCCGTCCGGGGTCAGGGCGCGTCCGCGTTCCATCAGGGACACCGCCCCGGGCAGGTCGCGGCGGTGCAGCGCCCGGTAGCCCGCGGTCACCAGGGCGCGCGCCGCGCGGCCGGTCAGCGCCGGCAGTCCGGGATCGCCCGGGTGCGCCTCGGAGCGCAGTCGGCACGCCGTCTCCAGGTGGTGGGCGAGTTCCCCTTCGACTCCCGAGCCCGGGGGCGGCGCACCCGGTGCCCCGTTCTCGAGCCGGTCCGCGAGCACGGTGTGCCAGTCGGCACGCCGTGCCTTGGAGGTCATCTCGTAGAGCGTGTCCCGGGCCAGCATGCGGGTGAACCGGTACGCGCCGGGCGGGCCGGAGGGTTGGATCACCCGTGACTGCAGGAGCCGTCCGAGCGCGGCGTCCACGAGCCCGTCGGTCAAAGAGGGCGAGTCCTCGGCGAGCGCCCGGACGTCCTCGGCGGTGAAGGAGCCGCCCACGCCGGCCGCGCGTTCCAGCACCGCGCGGTCGGAGGGCGGCAGCCGGTCCAGCCAGGACGTCAGCAGGACGCGGATCGTCGGGGGGACGCCCTGCACCGCGGACCGGCCGCCGACCAGGTCCTCCAGCAGCAGTTCGGCGAACAGCGGGTTGCCGTCACACTCCTGGACCACCCGGGCCAGCGCCTCCTGCGTGCAGGCCGTCTCCTGGGCGGTGACCTCGGCGACTTCGGCGACCTCGGCGCGGTCGGCGCGGTCGGCCAGCAGGCCGACGAGCCGTTCGGTCTCCTGGAGGGGCAGTGCCTCCAGGTGCAGGGCGAGGGCGCCACCGGGCGCGCCACCGGGTGAGCCGTCGAGTGAGCCGTCGTCCGCCCGCGCCGCACCGGAGAGGGACGTACGGGAGGGCACCGCTCCCGGCGCGCCCGGCTCCGGACGTCCCGCGCAGACGATCAGCACCTCGGAGTCGGTCACTCCCTGGGCGATCTCACCGATCATGTCGAGGAGCGTCGGCTGCGCCCAGTGGAAGTCCTCCAGTACGAGGATCAGCGGATGCCGGCGGCCCAGGGCCTCGACCAGGCGGCGGAACGCCCATCCGATCTCGTCGACGCTCACCGGGAGCCCCGTCTCGGTCCGCACGCCCAGGGCCAGGGCCAGGGCGGTGACGGCGCGGTCGGCGCTCGGGCGGAGGGCTCGCAGGGTGCTCGCCGATTCCTCCCAGCCGCCGGGCAGGGACAGGACCGCCTCGGCCAGTGGTCGGTGGGCGAGACCGGCGCCGTACGGCTGGCAGGTGCCCCGCATGACGACGGCGCCCGCGGCCGTGGTGGAGGCGAGGAACTCCCGTACCAGGCGCGATTTCCCGATCCCGGCCGGACCGGTCACGGTGACGAGGCGGCAGCGCCGCTCGTGGCGTACTTCGGCGAACACCCGGATCAGGGCGTCCAGTTCGGACGTCCGGCCGACCAGCGGCACCGAGTCCTGCTGGACCGTGCCGTCGAGGAGTCCCACGACGCGCCAGGCGGTGACGAGGTCGCGCTTGCCCTTCAGCCTGAGCGGTGCGACGGCCTCCAAGTGCGCTCCGTTGCCCACCAGCCGGGCCGTCCCGTCGCCGATGAGGATCTCGTGGGCCTGCGCGTGGGACTGGAGACGGGCCGCGGTGTGGACCACGTCGCCCACCACGCGGGCACCCCCGCCGACGGCCCCGGCCACCACGGCCTCGCCCGAGGCGATCCCGCAGTGGATCTCGAGCCGGACCCCCGGTTCGCGCTCCGGACCGGCGTTGACGGCGGCCAGGGCCTCGCGTACCGCGCACGCCGCCCGCACTGCGTGCAGGGCGTCGTCCTCGTGGCTGACGAAGGCACCGAAGACGGCCATCACCGCATCGCCGATGAACTTCTCCACGACGCCCCCGTGTTCGGTGACCGCGGCCGTGCACGCGCCGTAGTACCGGTCCATGGCGCGCCGCAGCGCCTCGGGGTCGAGGGTCTCCGCGAAGACGGTGGAGCCGACCAGGTCGACGAAGACCGCGGTGACGATTCTTCGGCTGTCCGCGGACGGAGCGCCGCCGGTGAGCGGCGTACCGCACTCCGGGCAGAAACGGGCCGCCTCCGGTATCGCCGTGCGGCAGCTGCCGCAATGCGTCGGGCCGGTCACAGGAGTTTGAGGTCCTGACCCTCCACCTCGCCCGCCACGGCTTCCAGCCGCCCCTTGATCGAGTTGAGGACCCGGACCTCCAGCTCGGTGAGCTGGGAGAGGACGGAGCGCTGTTCGACCGCCAGCAGATCCACTGGATGGCCGGCCTCGCGCAGCGCGTGCAAGGCATCGAAGGTCATGGCTACCGGCACCTCGTTCCCGTAGTGCGGCCAGTCGAATGAGACGTTCCTCGCCGATCCTGGTGGGCCGTCCGCGGGCCCCGAAAGAACGTGCGGCTCTTCGGGGTCCTCCCGGCGCGCCTGCCCCTCGGCGGGCAGGGGCGGCCAGGTTCCCTGGATCAATACGCCCCGTGCGTACAGTCTCGCAATCATTTCCGTTCGATTGGATGCGCCCGTTCTCCGAAG
This sequence comes from Streptomyces sp. ISL-66, assembly GCF_018614135.1. GTDB lineage: Bacteria > Actinomycetota > Actinomycetes > Streptomycetales > Streptomycetaceae > Streptomyces. Next base: position 33,884 of record NZ_JAGGOW010000015.1, on the reverse strand, counting down.
CATGTTGCACAAGTGCGCCGCAACCGTGTGCGGACTGATGCAGAGATCATTTGCGATGCGGCGGTTCGAAGATCCGACGGCCACCAGCGAAGCGATCCGAATCTCGCGTCCAGTCAAACCTCTTGCCTCGAAAGCGATGCTCGAAGCATGGACCTGCGTGCGTAATTCGTCACCCACGGCGACAGCGTAGCGGCGCGTCAAGTTCCGGACAAGGAGCGGGAGTTCCGAAGAATTTCCGGGCCGGTTCCAAGTGGCTCGGAGAATCCCGTGCCGCACGCGTCGCGTCGTCCCCTCCCGTAACACGGGCGCCGTATCCGGGCCGCCGCGGATTCATAGTCGATCGGGGGATATGAAGCGGCGCGGGCCGGGAGCAGCCTTGCTCGTGCATCCACCCCGGTGACCATCTTTCCGAAGGAGTGAGGCATGTCCTACGAGCCCCTGGAAACCCTGCGCCGCGCCGGTACCCCGGTCGACCTGCTGTCCGAGTCCGAGCGCGAGGTCTTCGCCGCCCTGAGCCCGGACGAGGTCTCCGTCCTCGGCTCGATCCAGGCGCGGCTCAGCGCCGTGTCCGCCGCCGTCGAGGGCCAGCAGGCCGACTCCAACACGAACGTCGTCTGCTGACCCGGTTCCGGGCACCGCAGGTCTTCCCGCCACGCCCGGCGCGCTCCGCCGTCCCCCGCGACTGATCAACCCCGTCGCGGCCGCCGGGGGAGCGGAGCCCCGTGTCCGTGGCCGGTTCGGCAGCGCGTGGCCGGCTGCCGGACCGGCCGCGCGCCGAATCACCGTCCGCACGGACAAGCAGCGCCGGAGAGGTTGGGATGGATCGAGTAAGCCGATACCTGGTGATGAGCGACCACACGTACACGGACGGCACCGGTCTCCCCGTGCGCCTCGCGTACAGCACCCGCACCGCGAAGGTCATGGCGGTCGACGTCGCCACGGCCCGGGCGCTGGAGGCCCGGGACCCGGCGGCCTTGTCGCCGGCGTGGGCCGAGGCGCTGCGCGGCGCGGAAGTGCTCGTACCGGCGGAGGAAAACGAGCTGACCGCGGTCCTCGACCGCAACCGGCGCGCCTCCGCGGACCGCTCGGCGGTCCAGATCGCCCTGCTGCCGACCTCGTACTGCAACATGGGCTGCGCCTACTGCGGCCAGGAGCACAGCCGCGGCGGCCTGACGAGCACGCACCGCAGCCAGGTGCACGACCGGGTCCTGCGCGCCGTGAACGCGCCGACCACGCGCCGCCTGCGCATCGACTGGTTCGGGGCCGAGCCGATGATGGGCTACGCGGTCATCCGCGACCTGGCCCCCCGGTTCGTCCGGGCCGCGGCCGAACGGGGCGTCGCATACTCCTCGTTCCTGGTGACGAACGGGTCCCTGCTCACCGCCGGAAAGATCGACACGCTCATCCGCGCGTGCGGGGTCACCCATTTCGAGATCACGGTCGACGGGCCCCCGGAGATCCACGACGAGCACCGTCCGCTCAAGAGCGGGCGCGGCTCCTTCTGGAAAATCGTCCGCACCGTGCGCGCCGCGCTCGACGAACCGGAATTCCGGTCCACACATTTCAACTTCCGCACGAATGTGGACGCGCACAACCAAGACAGCGTTCCCCGCTACATCGAGCTGATGGCGGAACTCGGATTCGCCCGGCCCAACGTGTCCTTTTCGATCGTTCCCGTCCACTCGTGGGGGAACGACGTGTCCGAGATCGAAGTATCGAAGCAGAACTTCGCCGAGAAGGAAATGCTCTGGTTCCGCCTCATGCGCAGCCACGGCCTGACCGCTCAACTGCTGCCCAACACCGCGAAGAAGGTCGTGTGCCCCGCGACGACCGTCGCCTCCGAGATCATCAGCAGCACCGGCAACATCTTCTCGTGCAGCGAGTACCCCCTCGTCCCCGCCGCCGAGCAGACCCTCGCGCTGACGCACATCGACCGCGCGGGCACCGAACCGGTGCGGCCGCTGGGCCCCTTCGACGGCTGGAACGACGAGATCGAAGAGGGCAAGACCTGGTGCACCGGCTGCGTCTTCATGCCGACCTGCGGAGGTTCCTGCCCCAAGGCGTGGCAGGAGGGGCACCCGCCCTGCCCGAGCTACAAGTTCAACTTCCAGGACCGGCTGGACCTCGTCGCCGCCGAATGCGGACTGAGTCCCGCGGTCGGCGAGGCCACCGGGGTCCGCTGATGACGCACGCCCCCGGCCCCGTGCCGGATGCCGACGGCGGTGCCGATGCCGGTCCCGGTCGTGGTCCCGGCCCCGGTCCCGGTCGCGGTGCCGGTGCCGATCCCAGTGCCGGTCCCGCCCCGCGCCGCCTCCTGCTGGGCGTCTGCGGCTCGGGCAACGTGCTCGCGCTGCCGCAGTACCTCATGAACCTCCCGGCCGACCTCCACGTCCGCATCGTCATGACCCGCTCCGCGGCGGCCCTCGTACCCGCCGCGACCATGCGGCTGGTCTGCCAGGAGGTGTACTGCGACGGCCGGGACGAGCTGACCACCGGGCACGTCTCCCTCGCGTCCTGGGCCGAGCGGGTCGTGGTGCTGCCGGCCACCGCCAACATGCTCGGCCAGGCGGCGCACGGACTCGCCTCCGGGCTGCTCAGCTCCGCACTGCTCGCCCACGAGAACCCGGTGCTGTTCTTCCCCAGCATGAACCGCCGGATGTGGGACCGGCCGGCCGTGCGCCGCAACGTGGCACAGCTGCGCGCCGACGGCCACGCCGTCGTGGAACCGGTGCCGGCTCCGGCCTGGCACATCGCCACCCACGACGTGCAGAAGAACCTCGGACTGCCCCCGCCCGGGACCGTCGCCGCGGTGGTGAGCGAGTTCTTCCGGCTGCCCGTCGCCCCGCCCGATCCCCCGCCCGACCCACCGGGAGGCCCGTCGGGCGTCTCGTGAGGCGATCTCTCGGGTGATCCGGCGGGTGCCCGGCGGGCGATCCGTGGGGTGATCCATCGGCCGGCCGCCGGCCGCGCCGTCCACCGGCGCCGCAACGGAGGAGGAGACGTGGCAGCAGCCGCGCACAGGTTTCGTACGGCATTCGTCAGCGGGCCGATGTCGGTGCGCGGCTTCCGGCTGCTGCTCGCCGGACAGCTGTCGTCGACGGTCGGGGACTACTGCTACGCCGTGGCTCTGCCGTGGCTGATCCTGTCCGGCGACGGGGGGCCCGTCCTGCTCGGCACGGTGCTCGCCTGCTACGGCATCCCCCGGGTCGTCACCATTCCCCTGGGCGGGGTGGTGGCCGACCGGTTCGGGGGCCGGCCGGTGATGCTCATCGCCGACGTGGTGCGCGCCGTCGCCGTCGGGTTCCTGGCGGTGGTCACCTTCAACGGGACTCCTACCCTGGCCCAGTTGGCACCCGTCGCGGTGGTCCTCGGCGCCAGCTCCGGAGTGTTCATCCCCTCGTCGTACACCCTCCTGCCCGCCCTGCTGCCCAAGGACGACCTGGGCCGGGGCAACGCCCTGTCCACCATGGTGAACCAGGTCGGCGGCCTCCTCGGGCCGACCGCCGGCGGTCTGCTCGTGGCCGGCTTCGGGGCGGGGCCGGCGCTCGCGGTCGACGCGGTCTCCTTCCTGGTGTCGGCCGTGGTGCTCTTCCGGATGCGCACCGGCGCGGACGCCGCCGCGGCAACGCCGGGGGCACCGGCCGCCGCTGCTCCCGGGAAGGGCGCCACGGGACCCTCGTTCGTGGAACTGCTGCGCCACGGACGGCTGTTGCACGTCGTCCTCGTGGTCGCTCTGGTCTGCAACCTGGCGTTCAGCGGCACGATCGAGGTCGCCCTCCCGGGACTGGCGCACGAACGCATGGGCGCCACGGGCTACGGCGTGCTCCTGACCTGCCTGAGCCTGGGCGGCCTGGCCGGTTCGCTCCTGGCCGCCCGCGTCCGTACGGTGACCTCGCCCGCCTACCTCTTCGCCGGGCTCGCGGTCGTCATGGGGGTCGCCCTGGCGGCCGTGCCGTACGCCGGCGGCCTGGTCGGCGCCGCGGTGAGCATCTGCGTGTACGCGGTGGCCAGCGGCTGGCAGAACATCGTCGCCGTGACCATGCTGCAGGTCTGGACGCCGCCGGCCCTCATCGGCCGGGTCATGAGCCTGGTGATGCTGGCCGTGATGGGCACCTTCCCGGTCTCCGTGGCCGTGGCGGGCTTCGGGGTCCGCCACCTCGGTGCGGCGCCCTTCTTCCCGGTCGCGGGCGCGGCCATCTCCCTCGCCGTCCTGTGCGCGCTCACCCAGAAGGCGTTCCGCGGCTACCGCACGGGCGGCGAGTACGGCTCGGACACGGACACCGGGTCCGAGTCCCCGGCGGCGACGGCGAAGGCGACGGTCAAGGCGAAGGCGACGGCGAAGCCGGCACCGGCCGCGCAGGCGACCCCCGCACCCGCGACGGCCCCCGTACCGGCTGTGACCCCCGCACCCGCGACGCCCCCCGCACCGACGACCCCCGCGCCGCGGACGACCGCTCCGCCGGCCGCCCGCTCCGCGCACCAGTGGCAGGACCGCAGCAGTCAGGAGTCACAGGGATGAGCGTGTTCGTTCCGTTGGGCAAGCCGGTGCACGACCGGGGGCGGGGAGCCGGTGGTGTCGCGTACTTGCTGGTCAATCCGCCCGTCACCGATCCGACGACCCCCTACCACTCGATCCCCTACCTCGTGGGCGCCGCCCGGGAGGCCGGCCACACCACCTACGGCTGCGTGGACGCCAACCTGGACGCCTTCGAGTACCTCGCGGACCCCGAGCGCTTCGGCGCCGCGATCGACTCGGCGCGGCGGACCCGTGCCGAGATCGAGGGCCGCTCGGGGCCGCTGTCCCGGCACGACGAGATCCGCTACCGGCAGTCCCTCGCCGCGGAGGGCCTGACCGCCTCGTCCGCCCGTGACGCGGTCTGCGTGTTCAAGGACCCGGAACTCTTCTACCACCCCCCGACCTACGCCCAGGCGGTCGCCGTCATGAGCCGGTGGTGGGACCTGCTGGCGATGGACATGCCGCCCGGGGTACTGGACGGCTTCTCGATCCGGGCGAAGTCCACCGTCAACCTGTGCAGTACCGCTGACCTGTCCGACCCCGCGGTGGTCGGGGCCGTCTCCCGCCCCTTCGAGGGTTACTTCGCCGACGAGTTCGACTCCCGCCTGCGCGAACGTAGTTGGGATCTGGTGGGCCTGTCGGTCAACTACACCAGCCAACTGCCCGTCGCCCTGCGAATGGCCCGGCTGATCCGGGCCGCGCTGCCCGACACGGCGATCGTCTTCGGCGGCACCGAGGTCGGTGACGTCGTCAAGTACGCGGCGGACGCCGACGCGCCGTGGAGGGTCTTCCAGGACGCCGACCTCATCGTCCCCGGCGAGGGGGAGGCCGCCCTGGTCGGCATCCTCGACGCGATCAGGGACCGCACTCCCTTCGACGGCGTCGGCGGGGTGATGACGAGGTCCCGCCCGAACCCGCGGATCGCCTTCGCCGGCGTGGCCACGCTCCCCAGTCCCGCGTACGACGTGTGGGAATGGGACCGCTACTGGTCCCCGGAGCCGGTGATCCTCTACAGCCCCACGCGCGGCTGCTACTGGAACAAGTGCACCTTCTGCGACTACGGCCTGAACACCGACCGCCCGACCTCCCCCTCGCGCGAACGCCCCGTGGCCGCCGTGATGGAGGACCTGCGCCAGGCGTCGCGCTTCGGACGGACGCTGTACTTCGCCGTTGACGCCATGTCCCCCCGCTACCTGCGCGCCCTCGCCGCGGCCCTCGCGGAATCGCCCCTGGACATCCGGTGGGCCGCGGAACTGCGCCTGGAGCGGACCTTCCCCGAGCGCAACGTGGGCGAACTCCTCGCGGCCTCCGGCTGCGTCGCGGTCTCCTTCGGCTACGAATCCGGCACCCAGCGGGTCCTCGACCTCATCGACAAGGGGGTGCGGATCGCCCAAGTGCCGGACGTCCTGGCCGAGCTGGCGCGCAACGGCATCGCGGCGCAGATGATGGGATTCACGGGATTCCCCACCGAGACCGAGGCGGAGGCGCTGGCGACGTACGAGTTCCTCCAGGACCACGAGAAGCTCTGGACGACCGCCGGGATCGGCGTGTTCTCCCTGACTCCGGGCTCCATCGTCGCGAAGGATCCCGGGCGCTTCGGCATCGAGCTGCTGCCCGTCTCGGCCTCCGACGACATCGAGCGGTACGTGAACTGGCGGGAGCGGGACTCCTCGGCGGTGCACTGGCCCGAGGCGACCGACTCCCGGATCCCGCGGGAGTACGTCGCGAGCATCCGCAAGGTGAGCTTCGACCGGCCCTTCGTCGGCGGCATCGACTCCGCCCACAGCCTCCTCTACTACGCCCGCTTCGGCCGGGCGCTGCTGCCGGACGTCCCCTCCGGGGAGGAGCCGCTCGTCAGGCTGGCCGGCGAGCCCGTGGTGAGCGTGCCCTTCGCCTCCGTCGAGTCCCTGACCGGTGTCGACGACCTGATGGCCGAGGTGGGCCGCAGGAGCAGGCAGCACCTCGATACGACCGCCTCCGCCTACGAGGACTGGCTGCACGGCAGGGGAGCGGCCCGCGCCGGTTCCTGCGGAGCCCTCGTCCTCGCGCACGGAGACGTGGTCGAGCTGCCCGCCGGAGTGGACTTCGCCGCGGACACCCCGATGGCCCGGGCCCTGCGCCTCATGGTGGCGGCCCAGGCGCGAACCTGACGGGGGCCGGGCGCCCCGGTCGCGGCCGTAGGCGACCGCAGGGCCCGAGCGGTGCCGGGGCGGTCGGGAGGCGCCGCCACGCGGACCGGCAGACGATGGATCCGTGGACATGACCGCGGATCGAAGGGCAAGGCCGCCGCGGCAAGGCGTACGGGTGCCAGATGAATGAGGAGATTCCGGTCGACGAGCTGATCAGCGGCGCCGCGCAGGCTGCCGGCGGGTGGCTGGGCTCGTTGCCGGTCGCCCTGATCGCCACCAGCGCCGACGGCACGATCGTGCGCTGGAACCAGGTCGCGCAGGAGCTGCTGGGCCACGCCCCGCCCCAGATGCTGGGACGCAACATCGCGGACCTCCTCCATCCCGGAGCCGACCGGAGCCTGGGCCGCTCGCTCTGGGAAGCCGCCGCCACCGGGCGGGGCGTGATGGGCACGGTGACCGCCTGGCACCGCGACGGGCACCCGCTGGAGGTGGAGATCTGGGCCTCGCCGGTGTCCGACCGGCAGCACGGCGCGGCCTCGGTCCTGGTCTTCGCAGCCGACGCCCATGCGGCGCGACGCATCCGCGGGGCGTCGGCGGTGTGGGACGGGCTGTTCTCCCGCTCCCCGGTCGGCATCGCCGTCCTCGACACACAACTGAGGTTCCTGCAGGTCAATGCCGCGCTCGAAGCCATGAACGGGCTGCCGGAGTCGGCGCACATCGGACGCCGTCTGGCCGAGATCCTCCCCGAGGTGAACGCCCACGAGATGGAGGAGGCCATGGTGGAGGTCCTGGCGACCGGGCAGCCGCTCCTGGACCGCCGCCGCGTCGGACGGACACCGGCCGAGCCGGACCAGGACCGGGTGTGGTCGTGCTCCTACGTCCGGGTCGAGGACCCCGCCCGCATGCCGATCGGCGTCATCGCCTCGCTCGTCGACATCACCGAGCAGCAGCACGACCACCTCGAAGCCGAAGCGGGCCGGCGCAGGCTCGCCCTGCTCAGCGAGGCCAGCATGCGCGTCGGCTCCAGCCTGGAGCTGGAGCGCACCGCACAGGAACTCGCAGACCTGGCCGTACCGCGCCTGGCCGATGCCGTCACCGTCGACGTCCTGGACGCCCTGGCGCGCGGGGACGAGCCCGGCATGGGGCTGACCGGAGGGGCGGCCCTGCGGCGCCTCGGCAAGGCCCCGCTGTCCGGATCCCGGGTGACCGACGTCCTCGCCCCCCTCGGCAGGACCCTCGTCTTCCCCCCGGCCGCCCCCTACAGCCAGGCCCTCGCGGCCCGGCAGACCTACCTGATCGCCCGGCTCGACGAGCAGGCCGTCGCCCCGGCCGCCCGGCACTCGGCCAAACCCGCACAGCTGGTCACGGTGGGAGTGCGCTCGTTCATCATGGCGCCGCTGGTCGCCCGCGAGACGGTGCTCGGCGTCGCCACCTTCTACCGCACCCACCCCAGGGTGCCCTTCGGGGCCGAGGACGTCACCCTCGCCGGTGAACTCGCGGCCCGCGCCGCCCTCAGCATCGACAACGCACGGCTCTACCACCGGGAGCACGAGACCGCCGTCATCCTCCAGCGCAGCATGCTCCCGCAGCACATCACCCCGCCCCCGGGCCTGGAAGTGAGCCACCGCTACCTCCCCGCGAGCGACGTCAACGAGGTCGGCGGCGACTGGTACGACGTCCTGCCGCTGGCCCGGGGCAAGGCGGCCCTGCTGATCGGCGACGTCATGGGACACGGCATCGCGGCGGCCGCGGTCATGGGCCGGCTGGCCGCCTCCGTACGGGCCCTGGCGCGCCTGGACCTGCCGCCCGTCCGGCTCCTGCACCAGCTGGAAGCCGTACTCGGCGACCTCACCGAACCGATGCTGGCCACCTTCCTGTACGTCGTGTGCGATCCGGCCACCGGACAGTGCACGGTGACCCGGGCCGGGCACCCGCCGCCCGCGCTCGTGCTCCCCGACGGCACGGTCCGGCTCCTGGACACCCCGCCCGGCGTCCCCCTGGGCGTCGGGGGCGTCTCCTTCACTCCCACGGATTTCACGCTGCTTCCCGGCAGCCTCCTGGTCCTCTACACGGACGGACTGATCGAAGCCCGGGGCCACGACCTCGACGAGCGGCTGGCCGAACTGACGCGCCTGCTCGCGGATCCCCAGCGGCAGCTGGACCACCTGTGCGACTCGCTGATCACCCACCTCGTCCCCGCGGCGGCCGACGACGACGTGGCCCTCCTGGTCGCCCGCGTCGGCGGCTAGCGCTGTGACCGGAGAGGTTCACCGGGTCGCGGCGTGGTCACAGCCGCCCCCGGCCGCTGAACCCCACCGTGTTGGGGGACGTTGACCGTTCGTTGGTGGCCCGTTGGCCCTGTGCGCGAGAGTCCTGCCCAGAGAAGCAAGCCCCGGAACGGAGGAGCGTGCCATGACCGTGGGCAGCGGCAGAACCTGGACGCACGAGGGGGCCAACCCCTGGGACCAGCTGGCGGCCGAGATGCGGCGCATCAAGGACGCGCAGGAGCTCAGCTATGCCCGGCTGGCCCAGCGCAGCCACTACAGCAGGTCCTCCTGGGAGCGGATCCTCAACAGCAAGCAGCTGCCGACCCGGGTGGCCCTCGAGCAGTTCGCGACCGCGGTCGGGCAGGACGCCCGGCCCCTGCTGGACCGTCTCGAGCGGTGCCTGCACCACTCCGCGGCCGCCCGGCGCGGATCTTCGGCCCCCGCCCGGCGACCGCACCCCCGCCGCGCCCGCCCGGCCGGTACCGGCGCCCTGGCCCTGGCGTCCGCGGCCGGTGCCGTGGTCGGAGGCCTGATCACCCTCGCCCTCACCCGCGGCGCCCCGTGGGTCTACCGGGTCGCCCGGTAGGCGGCGGTCAGCTTCGCCACCGCCCCCGGCAGGTCACCGCTGAGCAGCAGATGATCCGCCTCGGCGAACGGCTTCGCCGACGCCTCGCCGATGCCACGGGCCATCTTCGCCTGCACGATCAGCCGGGCCTTGGCGACCAGTTCCCTGCCCTGCTCGGAGCTGCCGAGGCCGGCTGTCTGGAGCGTCCTGGCCGCGATGCCGATGGCCTTCAGGGCGACCTCTCCGCCACCGGCCGGGGGCTTGGTGAGGGTGGTCAGGCCCCAGCCGTAGGGGAACTGCGGGTCGTAGGCGGCGTCACCGACGTTGATGGGCAGCTGTGCCTGCGACTTGGGCCACGTCACCGGCAACTGCCCGGTGAAGGGACGCTCGCCGTACAGGACGTCGGCGACGCCGTCGCCCTCGGTCCCGGGCAGCCAGGAGGCGACGAGTGCTTCGATGCCGCCGAGGCGGTCGCCGATGAGCTGCGGTCGGCCGGAGACGATCAGTACCGCGCACTTCATCGCCGCACAGACCTTGTCGACGGCCGCCTTGTCGGCATCGGTGAGTTCCAGGTCGTTGCCGTTGCCGACGTCACCGAAGCCCTCGGCGTACGGCGTCTCGCCGACGACGACCACGCCTACGTCGTATCCCCCGGTGGCGGCGGAAGCGTCCTTGGAGTAGGTGATCTCCGCGCCCGGGGCGGCCTTGCGCATGCCTTGGAGGATCGTCGTGCCCGTCGTGGTCGGACCGGAGGAGCCTTGCCAGCTGATGGTCCAGCCACCGGCCTGGTTGCCGATGTCATCCGCGTTGGACCCGGCGACGTACACCTTCTGCGATGTCTTCAGCGGCAGCACCGCGCCGTCGTTCTTCAGCAGCACCTGGGACTTGGCGACGGCCTCACGGGCCACCGCGCGGTGCTCGGCGGAGCCGATCCGGTCGAGGTTGGCCGTGTCCGCGTAGGGCTGCTCGAAGAGGCCCAGTTTGAACTTCTGGGTCAGGATCCGGGACACCGCGTCGTCCACCCGGGCCTGGCTGACGCGCCCCGCCGTCACCTCTTCCCGGAGCGTGCGCGTGAAGCCCTGGTAGTCGGTCGGCACCATGATCATGTCGAGACCGGCATTGACGGAGGTGCGCACATCGCTCGGGTAGTCGCCGGGGATCTGGTCGATCGCCTGCCAGTCACTGATCACGAACCCGTCGAAGCCCATGCGGTCCTTGAGGACCCCGTTGATCATCTCGGCGTTGGCGTGCATCTTCACCGGGCCCTGGTCGTCGCCCAGGACGTCCAGCGACGAGTACGAGGGCATGACCGTGCCGGCTCCGCGCTTGACGGCCTCGGTGAACGGCGCCAGGTGCACCGCTTCGAGCTCCTGGCGGGTGACCTTGGTGACGCCCTGGTCGATCGTGTACGACCCCGTGGTCGACGAGCCGAACTCGGTGCCGCCGTCGCCGACGAAGTGCTTGGCGCTGGTGAGGACCTTGTCGTTGCGGTCCAGGTCCTTGCCGTCGCGTGCGCCCTGCATGCCGGTGATCACGGTCTCCATCGCGGTGACCAGAGCCGGATCCTCGCCGAACGCCTCGTAGGACCGGCCCCAGCGCTCGTCGCGGGTGACACACAGGCACGGTGCGAAGTCCCACGGAATGCCGGTCGCGCGCACCTCCTCGGCCGTCACCGCACCGGTCTTCTCAGCGGTCTTCGGGTCGCGTCCGGCACCGATGCCGATGTTGTGCGGCATGATCGTCGAGCCGATGACGTTGTTGTGGCCGTGTACGGCGTCGACGCCGTAGACGAGCGGGATCTGGAACCGGGTCGTCTGGGCGCGTAGCTGGTAGGAGTCGACCATCTTCACCCATGCTTCGGGGGTGTTGGGGGCCGGCACGGAGCCGCCGCCGGAGAGCAGCGAGCCGAGGTCGTAGGAGGCGATGTCGCCCTGTGCCTTGAGGGCGCCCCGCTCGGCCTGCGTCATCTGGCCGGCCTTCTCCGCGAGGGACATCCTCGCGAGGAGGTCCGCGACGCGCTTCTCGACCGGGAGCCTCTTGTCGAGGTACGGCAGCCCGTGGGCGTTGACCACGACGTGGGGTGTCTCCGCGGGAGCCTTGGCGCCGCTGACGGTCAGCTTGAGGGCAACGGTCTCCGCGGACTCGGCGGAACCGTCCTTCTTGGTGCTGACCGTGATCGTACGGCTCGCACCGGAGACCGTGCCCGCGGGGAAGGTGACGCTCCCGGAGACCGGCCGGTAGTCGTCACCTGAGGTGGCGCTGCCGCCCTCGGTGCCGTAGGCGACGGTGACGGGCTCGTCGATCGGGCCGGAGCCGGTGGTGACGACGGAGACCTTCACCTGCGCGGTCCCGCCCTCCGCGACGGGGTACACGGCCGAGTCGGTGACCACCCTGGCGTTCAGGGCGGGTTCCGCCTTTCCGTACAGCTCGACGGCGTCGATCGCGAAGGAGCCCGGCGCGCCGGTCGGCAGGGTGAGGGCGTACCCCCACATCTCGTTCAGGCCGAGAACCTGGTCGATGCCGCCGACGGGCTGGTAGTCGGTCCGGTACTGGAACTCCGAGAACGGAATCTCGACGAGGTGCCAGCCCTCCCAGTCGTCGGTGAACGACGTGGTCCACAGCTCGGACGCCTCGCCGTTGGCACCGCCGTCCTTGATCTCGAAATGGACGCGCTTGCCCGAACCGGGCGGAAGCGGGGCGGTGTTCTGGCCGTACCACCAGAAGCGGATGCCCTTGTGGGCAGTCCAGTCCTGGGCCGGTTGGTCGAAGGCGAAGTCGTGGCTGGCTCCGCCCCAGCCGCTGATGTCGTAGGTGCCTTCGAGGACCTTGCTGCCCTCGGGAGCGTCGGCCCGCTCCTTGATCTCCAGCTTCGGTTGGTCGTCGGCATCGCTGCCCCAGGTGAAGATCCCCTCGGCGGGCGGGTTGGCGAAGGGCACCTCGCCTTCGAAGCGGTCGACGAGCCGTGGGGCCGGATCCGCGGCAGCGGCGGCGGTCGGCAGCCCGCCGGCCAGCAGGCCGCAGAGTACGGCGGCCGCGGCCAGTGCCGACGTACCGGTTTTGAGCGGGGGACGTGGTCGTGGCATGACAACTCCTTGACGCGTGGGATGCGAAGGGGGGAGGTCGGGAGGGAGATTCCCCGGACGGAGCGGACCCCTCAGGGGCGGGGCGCGGAGCGTCGGACGACCAGTTCGGTGCGCAGCACCACCGGTTCCGTGGAGAGGGTCTTGCCGCCGAGGCCGGCGAGGAGGAGCCGGGCCGCTGTTTCACCCATCTGCCGCATGGGCTGGCGGACTGTGGTCAGGGGCGGCTCGGTGTGACGGGCGATGGGGATGTCGTCGAATCCGACGACGGCGATGTCGTCCGGGACGTCGCGGCCGGCTTCCCGCAGGGCCCGCAACGCACCTGCGGCGATGAGGTCGTTGTGCGCGAAGACGCAGTCGAAGGAACGCCCTTGGGCGAAGGCTCGCTCGACACCGTGCCGCCCGGACTCCTCCGTGAACTCGCCGTCGATGACGAGATCGGTGGGCAGGATCTCGGAGAATCCCGCCAGTCGGTCGCGTACGCAGCCGAAGTCGCGCCGGCCGGTGAGGACCAGTGGCCTGGTGCGGCCGGATTCGAGCAGATGCCGGGCGGCGGACGCGCCGCCTTCGCGGTTGGTCGTGGCCACGGACGGGAACGCCGGGTGGCGGCCGCGGTCGTCGATGAGTACGACGGGCAGCCCCCGGCGGTACATCTCCGCGATGGTGTCGAGGGTGTTCTCCGGTTCGATGACCAGGAGCCCGTCGAAGGCGCGGGCGGAGACCTGACTGGTGAAGTGCCTGACGGAGTCGGCGCCCCGGTTGCAGCTGAACAGCAGCAGTCCGTAGCCGGCCGCCTCGACGGTGTCGGCCACGCCCTGGAGCACCTCGCCCATCCACGGCCAGGTGAGGGACGGCGTCAGCATGGCGATGGTGCGGCTGCTGCCGCGGGCCAGGCCCACGGCTCCCGAGCTGGGAACGTAGGCGAGCGCATCGATCACTTCACGAACACGGGCGGCGGTACTGGGGTCCACCTCCGTCCTTGTGTTGAGCACACGGGAGACCGTTGTCTTGCTGACCCCCGCCTGACGTGCGACGTCGGCGATGGTGGCTCGCATGCATGCGCCTCCGCGTCGGGTTCCGGAACCGGTCCCGGTACCGGTTCCGGCTGGTGCGGCGAGTCAACATGCGGGCCGCCCTGCCGTCAAGACTTCACACAGGACAGGGGAAATTCCCAAGCTCTATGGGTGCCAGGGGACTTGTGTGTTCAGGAAATGAATGTGCCGAGCCTTGACGCGAGTTCGCATCGGGAGTTCACTCACGCCTCGGTCCATGGCGCCACCCACCCCCAAGCCCCACTACCATGCCGAGAAGGGCAGTTGACCATGATCAGATCGATGGGCAAGCCGGTTCGGGGACCGGTCCGGCTGACGCGACTACTCCTCACGGCGGTTCTCGCCACCGCGAGTCTCACCGGCCTTTCCGAGGGGGCCGCCCAGGCCGCCGGTGAGCAGGTGAGCATCTGGCTCACGACGACCGACGACAGTGGCGGCCGCCACGTCACCCGGGGTCTCCAGCAGCAAAGCCCCGTCACCTTCCAGTCCGGCAATGGCGGCGGTGGCACGAACATCATCGTCGACGAGAACACGCGCTATCAGGCTTTCACCGGTGGCGGCGCGTCCTTCACGGACACCGCCGCCTGGCTGATGAAGGGCTCCGGTGCGCTGTCGCAGACGACGCGCGACGCGACGATGAAGAAGCTGTTCTCTCCCACTGAGGGCATCGGCCTGTCCTTCATCCGCAACCCCATGGGCGGCTCGGACCTGGCCCGCTTCGGCTACACGTACAACGACCTGCCGGCCGGCCAGACCGACCCCACGCTTTCCAAGTTCTCGATAGCGCACGACCTCCAGGACGTGCTGCCGCTGACGAAACAGGCCAAGCAGCTCAACCCGGCCCTCACTACGGTCGCCTCGCCCTGGACGGCTCCGGCCTGGATGAAGGACAGCGGACAGCTCAACGGCGGTTGGCTGAAGTCCGAGAACTACGGCACGTACGCCGACTACTTCGTGAGGTACCTCCAGGCGTGGCGTGACCAGGGCATTCCGGTCGACTACGTCACGCCCCAGAACGAGCCGACGTGCTGCGCCGGCTACCCGTCGATGAGCTGGAACGCCTCGGGTCTCGCGTACTTCACGAAGGACGAACTGCTGCCCGGGCTCCAGGCGGCGGGTCTGCCGACCAAGGTCCTGGCGCACGACTGGAACTGGGACACCTACGACGCGTACGCCGCCCAGACCATCAACGACCCGGCGGTGCGCAGCCACCCCAACTTCGGCGGGATCGCCTGGCACGGTTACGGCGGCAGCGTCTCCGAGCAGAGCGACGTCCACAATCAGTATCCGCAACTGGACGCCTTCCAGACCGAGCACTCCGGCGGGACCTGGATCGCGAACCAGCAGCGCGAGGACATGATGAACATCATCGACTACACCCGTAACTGGGCGAAGTCGGTGACCAAGTGGTCCCTGGCGGTCGACCAGAACAGAGGCCCGCACAACGGCGGCTGCGGCACCTGCGACGGCCTGATCACCGTCCACAACGGCGATGGGCGCCACGGCCAGGTCGACTACACCGTCGAGTACTACACGATGGGCCACCTCACCAAGTTCGTGAAGCCCGGCGCCCACCGGATCGCCTCCACGGCGAGCGCGACCGTCCCGAACGTGGCGTGGCGCAACCCCGACGGCTCCAAGGCCTTGATCGCGTACAACGACTCCTCCGCCGCGCAGACCATGACCGTCAACTGGGGCGGCCAGCGCTACACGTACTCCCTGCCCGGCAAGACGTCCGCGACCTTCACGTGGACGGGGACGCAGACCGGCGACACGGAGCGGAGTGGCGCGCTGGTGGGCCTCGGCGGCAAGTGCCTGGACGTGGCCGGCGGCTCCAGTGCCGACGGTACGCCGGTCCAGCTGTGGGACTGCAACGGCTCCCCGGCGCAGCGCTGGACCGTTCGTTCCGACGGCTCCGTCCAAGCTCTCGGCAAATGCCTGGACGTGACATCGGCATCGACGGCGGACGGTGCGAAAGTCCAGCTCTACGGCTGCAACGGCTCGGGCGCACAGCAGTGGCGCTACGCAGTCGGCGGCGCGGATCTGGTGAACGCGCCCGCCGACAAATGTCTGGACGCGTCAGACAACTCCTCCGCGAACGGCACCCGGGCCCAGATCTGGACATGCACGGGCGCCGCCAACCAGAAGTGGCAGCTGCGGTAGAGCATCGTCCACCTGCTCCGGGCCGCGTTCACGAATGTGGTCCATACCAACCTCTTGACAGGGCGTTTCGTTCACTACTTAAATCACGTAGTGATGTAAGTGCCCCCCTGGGCTCGACTTCTCATCCCCATCCCTGTCGGCGCAGCGACCATTCGGGTTCGCGTGTGCGCCCCTCGCTTGTCATATGCATGCCACAAGCGGTGTCCGTCATGCTCCGTCATGCTCCCTGGAAGGGAGAGTCATGCACCCCCCACGCTTGTCCCGACGCCTGCTGCTGTCTCTCGTCTCGGCCCTCACCCTCGCGTCGCTGTCCACCGGACTTGCACAAGGCGCGTCCGCGCCGCAGCCGCCTGCGACGGCGGCCTCAGAAGCGGCCGCCGTCACCTTCTCCGACGAATTCGACGGACCGGCGGGCTCCGCCGTCGACGGCGGGAAGTGGCAGATCGAGACGGGCGACAACGTCAACAACCACGAGCGGCAGTACTACACCGCGGGCAACCGCAACGCCGCCCTCGACGGCCAGGGCCACCTGGCCATCACCGCCCGCCGTGAGAACCCGGGCAACTACCAGTGCTGGTACGGGAAATGTGAGTACACCTCGGCCCGGCTGAACACGGCCGGCAAGTTCACCACGACGTACGGCCGCGTCGAGGCCCGGATGAAGATCCCGCGCGGACAGGGCATGTGGCCCGCGTTCTGGATGCTGGGCAACGACATCGGCCAGGTCGGATGGCCCAACGCCGGTGAGATCGACGTCATGGAGAACGTGGGCTTCGAGCCGTCCACGGTCCACGGCACCCTGCACGGCCCGGGGTACTCCGGCGCCGGAGGCATCGGCGCCGGCTACACCCTGCCCGGTGGTCAGGCGTTCGCCGACGCCTTCCACACCTTCGCCGTCGACTGGAGCCCGAACGTCATCACCTGGTCCGTCGACGGCACCGTGTACCAGCGACGTACCCCCGCCGACCTCGGCGGAAAGCGGTGGGCCTTCAACAAGCCCTTCTTCCTGATCCTCAACCTCGCGGTCGGCGGCTACTGGCCCGGAGACCCCAACGGCAGCACGGTCTTCCCCCAGCAGCTCCTGGTCGACTACGTACGGGTCAGCACCGACAGCGGTCAGCCGAGCGGCGGCGGTCCGATCACCGGCCTCGGCGGCAAGTGCGTGGACGTGACCGGCGCCAACAGCGCCAACGGCACCCCCGTACAGCTCTACGACTGCAACGGCACCCCCGCCCAGCGCTGGAGCGTGGGCACCGACGGCACCATCCGCGCACTCGGCAAGTGCCTGGACGTGGCCTCGGGAGGCACGGCCGACGGTACGCCGGTCCAGTTGTGGGACTGCAACGGCTCCGCCGCCCAGCAGTGGGCCACCCCCGAAGCCAGGGACATCGTCAACCCGCAGGCGAACAAATGCCTGGACGCCTCGGGCGGCAGCTCGGCCAACGGCACCCGATTGCAGATATGGACCTGCACCGGAGCCGCACATCAGAAGTGGACGGTGTGACTTTCGCCGGTTCGACCGCGGTCGGAAAGCAGCTGCTGACCTACGTCGGCCAGTCCAACGCGAAGCCGGTCTGGCTGGAACTGGGAGGCAAGTCCCCCAACATCGTCTTCCCCGACGCACCGGACCTCGACGAGGCCGCGCGAGTGGCCGCCCTGGGCAGCGTGAGTCCTGCAACACCCGGGGACAGCTGACCGAACATGCGAGTCGTTGTAAGCTCCAGAAATCGCCCTTGACCTGCGGTGAGCAGGCAGGGAGCAGACATATCGGGAGTATTCGCATGCTTCGTACCATGTTCAAGTCCAAGATCCACCGGGCCACCGTCACCCAGGCCGACCTGCACTACGTCGGGTCCGTGACCGTCGATGCCGATCTCCTCGACGCGGCGGACCTGCTGCCCGGGGAGCTGGTGCACATCGTGGACATCACCAACGGGGCGCGGCTGGAGACGTACGTCATCGAGGGGGAGCGGGGCTCGGGGGTCATCGGGATCAACGGGGCCGCCGCGCACCTCGTGCACCCCGGGGACCTCGTCATCCTCATCAGCTACGCGCAGGTCGAGGACGCCGAGGCGCGGGTGTTGAAGCCGCGCGTCGTGCACGTCGACGGAGACAATCGCATCATCGAGCTGGGCGCGGATCCCTCCGCCCCGGTTCCGGGAACGGACCAGGAGCGCAGCCCCCACGCGGTGGCTGTCTGAGGGGGAGTGGACCATGCCGCAGGCCGAGCCGATCGAGTTCGTGGACGACCGCGAGGCGGGGAGGCTGCTGGCCGTCGAGGCCGGCGAGGTGGTCGGCTTCATCGCCTACTTCGCGCTCGCGCAGGCGCCCCACGCCCTCGTGGCGGTCCACACCATCGTCGAGCCGGGGCACGAGGGCCGCGGCATCGCCGGGAACCTGGTGCGGACCTTCTACGGGATCGCGGCGGGCGAGGGCGTGCCCGTGGTCCCGCTGTGCCCGTATGCCGCGAGCTGGGCCGTCAAACACCCCGACGAGGCACCGGTGGCCCCTGACGAGGTCGTGGCGGCCGCCAAGGCGCAGCTCGCCGCGGACTCCGACCTCTGGTGACCGGCCCGTGGGCGGAAGCGCGTCCCTGCTGGTCCCGCTGAGCCGGGGAACGCCGCCCCCGAGAGGGCGGCGTTCCCCGTTCCCGTGCCCGTCGCGTCCTCGTCGTGCGTACCCGCCCGGAACGCGGGAAGGTGGATGGCATGACACAACCGCCCGTGCCCGGACCCGACCCCGTGCCGCAGCCTCCGCTGCCCGGGCCCAAGCCGTTCCCGGAGCCCGATCCCATCCCGCGGCCCCCGCCACCTGCGCCCGGCCCGGTGCCCGAGCCCGATCCGGTGCCGCCGCCGCCCGGTCCCGCACCCACACCGATGCCGGAGCCGCTGGGCTGAGCGCACCGCAAGGACGTGAGCCGGGACCTGGAACACGCCCTCGAGCCGGCGGCTGATCCGGTTGGCGAGGAAGAGGCCCACGACGGCACGCCCGGCCGCGGCCCGGGCGCGCCTCAGACCGTGCGGACTTCCGAGCGGTCGCCGCTCCACAGGGTGTGGTACGAGCCTTCGCGGTCGGTGCGCCGGTAGGTGTGCGCCCCGAAGAAGTCGCGCTGGCCCTGGGTCAGGGCCGCCGGGAGCCGCTCCGAGCGCAGGGCGTCGTAGTACGCCAGCGAGGCCGCGAAGGCCGGTACCGGAATGCCCTGGCGGACCGCGGCCACCAGCACCTCGCGCCAGTCCTCCTGCGCGGCGCCGATCTCCTCGGCGAAGCCGGCGTCCGCCAGCAGACTGGGGAGCTCCGGCCGGGCGTCGTGCGCGGCGCGGATCCGGTCCAGGAAAGCGGCCCGGATGATGCAGCCGCCGCGCCACAGCGAGGCCACGGCGCCCGGGTCCACGCCCCAGCCGTACTCCTCGCTGCCGGCCTGGATCTGATGGAAGCCCTGCGTGTACGAGACGATCTTCGAGGCGTACAGGGCCTGCTCCACCCGGGCCGCGAAGGCGTCCGCGGCCTCGGCACCGAGCGGCGCGGCCTTCGGGCCGGCCAGGCCCCGGGCGGCCGTGCGCAGTTCGCCGTGGCCCGAAACCGCGCGGGCGAACACCGCCTCCGCGATGCCCGACACCGGAACGCCCAGGTCGAGGGCGATCTGCACGGTCCAGCGGCCGGTGCCCTTCTGCTCGGCGGCGTCGGCGACGACGTCCACGAACGGCAGGCCGGTAGCGGCGTCCGTGTGCGCGAGCACCTCGGCGGTGATCTCGATCAGGTAGGAGTCCAGCCGGCCCCGGTTCCAGGAGCGGAAGGTCTCGGCGATCTTCGCGGGGGAGTAGCCCGCGACCTCGCGCAGCAGGTGGTAGGCCTCGGCGATGAGCTGCATGTCGGCGTACTCGATGCCGTTGTGCACCATCTTGACGAAGTGACCGGCGCCGTCGGGGCCCACGTGCGAGGTGCAGGGGGTGCCGTCGGCGGCCTTCGCGGAGATCTTCTCCAGCAGCGGGCCGAGGGAGGCGTAGGACTCCTCGGAGCCGCCGGGCATGATGCTGGGGCCGAGCAGCGCGCCCTCCTCGCCGCCCGAGATGCCGACGCCCACGAAGTGCAGGCCCTGCTCGCGCAGCTCCTTCTCCCGGCGGCGGGTGTCCTCGAAGTGGGCGTTGCCGCCATCGATGATGACGTCGCCCGGCTCCAGGAGCGGGGCGAACTCGCGGATCACGGCGTCGGTGGCCTCGCCGGCCTTCACCATGATGATCAGACGGCGCGGGCGCTCCAGCGCGTCGACGAACTCCTTGGCGGACCCGGCGGCCACGAAGGTGCCCTCGTGGCCGAACTCCTCCACCAGCGCGGTGGTCTTGGCGGCGGTGCGGTTGTGGACGGCCACGGTGAACCCGTTGCGGGCGAAGTTCCGGGCGAGGTTGCTGCCCATGACCGCGAGGCCGGTGACGCCGATCTGGGCCGTGCTGCTGCTCATTGCGTGCGCTCCTGAGTGCTTCGACGGTGCATTCGATGTGCGGAGGAATGCGGGAACACCGACGCTACATCGGCGGAGATCGTTATCGGTGTACCGCTTTCGGCGAGAAATCAACTACCGCTCGGGCGCGTCTTGTTGTGCGCCTTGTCATGGTCCGGTCGCGGCGTTAGGTTGCGAGGTTCCTGATGTCTTCGATGGGGGCTCCCATGGGTGTACGGGGCCGGCACCGCCGGTATCAGCCGGGCAGCATCAACCGGGCATCGCTCGTCGTCACCGCGGGCGGTGCCGGGATCGCGCTCCCCCTGATCGGCGCCGGAGCGGCGCACGCGGCCTCCGCGGACACCTGGAACAAGGTCGCCGCCTGCGAGTCCACCAACAACTGGCACATCAACACCGGCAACGGCTACTTCGGCGGGCTCCAGTTCAGCCAGAGCACCTGGCGCGCCTTCGGCGGCACCGCCTACGCCACCCGCGCGGACCTCGCGACCAGGGAACAGCAGATCGCGGTCGCCGAGAAGGTGCTGAAGGGGCAGGGCCCCCAGGCCTGGCCCGCCTGCGGGAAACAGGCCGGACTCAGCCGCAGCGGCCCGGCGCCGGCGCTCGGTACGCAGGCCAAGGCCTCCTCCGCCCCGGCGCAGCAGGTCCGGCAGCCGCAACAGGCCCAGCAGCCTCCGCAGGCGAAGGGGCAGCCGCAGGGGACCGGAGCGGTCGCGTCGCAGGGCGCCGCGCCCCGCCCGACCGGGACTTCGGTCCTGCCCAACCCGTACGTGGTCGCGCCCGGGGACTCGCTCTCGCTGATCGCCACCGAACAGCACGTCGACGGCGGCTGGCAGGCGCTGTACGAGACCAACCGGGCCACCGTGGGCGGCAACCCCGACCTCATCTTCCCCGGCCAGCGGCTCACCCTGCGCATCACGGCCGCGCCGCCGGCCCCGAACCCCGAGAAGCCGCCGCGTACGGCCGAACCGGTCAAGCCCGTCGAACCGGCGGCGCGGAAACCACAGGAGAAACCCGCGGAGAAACCGGCCGAAAAGCCGGCCGAGAAGCAGGTCGAGAAACCAGCCGAAAAGCCGGCCGAGAAGCCCGTGCCGCAACCCGCCACCGCCCGGCAGGACGCGCCCTCAGGTTACTCCGCCCCCGTGGACGCGGGCCTCGGCACGGCCTACCGCGTCGCCGGTGCGTCCTGGTCCAGCGGCTACCACACGGGAGTCGACTTCCCGGTGGCCACCGGCACCGCCATCAAGGCCGTGGGCCCCGGCCAGGTCGTCTCAGCCGGCTGGGCCGGGGCGTACGGCTACCAGGTCGTCATCCGGCACTCCGACGGCCGGTACTCCCAGTACGCGCACCTGTCGGCGCTCGGAATCAAGGCCGGTCAGCACGTCTCCGGCGGGCAGCGCATCGGCCGCTCCGGTTCCACCGGCAACACGACCGGACCGCACCTGCACTTCGAGATGCGCACCGGACCCGGCTACGGCACCGACATCGACCCGCTGAAGTACCTGCGCGGCCACGGGGTCGACATCTGACCCCGCTGACCCTGCTGAGCCTTCTGACCCCGCTGACCCTGACACCCCTGACCCTGACACCCCTGACCCTGACACCCCTGACCCCGACGACCTCGATGACCCCGCTGAGCGGGACGGCCCCGACGGACTCGAAGGGCGGCCCGAAACGGGGGAGTCGGGGGAATCGGGCGCGTGGGAAACCGGGGACCCCGGGACCGGCGCTCCGGCGTCGGCCGTCGGCGCGGCCGCCCGCTCCGACCGCGGCAACGAGGTGAGCAGGACCAGTCCGGCCCCGGCCAGGGCCGCGCTCACCGCGGCCGCGCCGGCGCCGGCCGCCCCGTAGCGGAAGCCCTCGTCGAACATCGTGATGCCGACCGCCGCCGCGACCACCGGATTGGCCACCGTCACGGTGGCCAGGGGCGCGGCCAGCCCGGCGCCCTGGTAGGCGGCCTGCGACAGCAGCAGGCCGGCGCCGGCGAGGGTGGCCACCGAGGTCAGCTCCGGCCAGAGCGAGACCAGCGCGTCCGGGGCGAACTGCTCCGCCACCGACTTCGTGAACACCGAGGCCATGCCGAAGGCCGTACCGGCGGCCGTGGCCAGCAGCACGCTGCGTGCCGTGGGCCGCCGCCACACGCGCCGCGCGAGCAGCAAGAGCAGGGCGACCCCGCCCCCGGTGGCGGTCAGCAGCATGCTCTGGGCGGCACCCGACAGGGCCCGCTCGGGCCCGCCGTCCCCGCCCGTCAGGGCCAGGAGCCCGGCCAGCCCGACCGTCGTCAGTACGGCCCCGCGCCAGGCGGCGGCGCTCGCCCGGCGGCGTACGAAGAGCGCCGCCATCGGCAGTGCGAAGACGATGGTCAGGGCGCCGAGCGGCTGCACCACACTCAGCGGCCCGTGGGCGAGCGCCACCACGTGCAGCAGTGCGCCGAGGCTGTTCAGCGCGATGGCGGCGTACCAGCCGCCGCGGCGCACGAGGGCGTACGGCCGCCCCGTCGACGCGGACGCGACCCGTTCCTGGACGATCGCCCCGCCCGCGTACGCCACCGCGGACACCAGGCAGAGCAGGACCGAAAGGGCTAGGGCACTCATAGAATCCACAATGCCCGAGACGGGGAGGCTATTCCTCCACCTGGAGGAGTGCACGAGTCAGGCTTGAGGCGTACTCCATCCGCAGTAGACGCGAACGGTCACCCACAGGTTTGGCTTCCACCAGGGGGGATCCGTACACTGACCCTTTTGGGGACTTCCGCAGCAGGCGGACGCGGACGAGTGATCAAGGAACGGCAGCGGGCATGACGGTGACCGAAGACAGCCAGGACTACGGCCACGCCTACGGGCCGGGCATCGACCCCGACCGGCTCGCCCTCTGCCTCAGCGTGCTCGACGAGCTGGACAAGCTCGATGTCGACCACCCCGACGCGATCACCGTACGCCGTGCCACCGCCGGCCTCTACCGGACGGTCAAGCAGCGCCGCCGCCAGGACCGCCGCGCCGCCAAGACCGCCAACGACAAGGCCGTCACCGAGGCGACCGCGACCGGCTCCGCCGAGCGCATCGACGACGAGACCCAGGGCAACGCCCTGAGCGCCGCAGCCAAGGGCCCGATCGCCGGAATACTCCAGCGTCCGCGCTCCTGCTACGTCTGCAAGACCCGCTACGTCGAGGTCGACGCGTTCTACCACCAGCTCTGCCAGGACTGCGCCGCCTTCAACCACGCGCGCCGCGACGCCCGCACCGACCTGACCGGCCGCCGCGCCCTGCTCACCGGCGGCCGCGCCAAGATCGGCATGTACATCGCGCTGCGGCTGCTGCGCGACGGCGCGCACACCACCATCACCACCCGCTTCCCGAGCGACGCGATCCGCCGCTTCAAGGCGATGCCCGACAGCTCCGAGTGGCTGCACCGCCTGAAGATCGTCGGGATCGACCTGCGCGACCCGGCCCAGGTCGTCGCGCTGGCCGACTCCGTGGCCGCCGAGGGGCCGCTCGACATCCTGATCAACAACGCCGCGCAGACCGTACGCCGTTCCCCGGGCGCCTACAGCGAGCTCGTCGCCGCCGAGAACGCCCCGCTGCCGGCCGGCGAGCTGCCGTCCGCCGAGGTCATCGGCACCTTCGGCAGCGGCACCGTGGACCGCGTCGCCGCACTGCCCACCGGTAGGGGCGAGAAGCTCAGCGCCCAGGACATCACCGAGCTGGCCCTGGTCTCCGGCTCGGCCTCGCTGGAGCGCATCGCGGCCGGCACCGCGATCGACGCGGGCGGCCTGGTCCCCGACCTGCACGACACCAACAGCTGGATCCAGACGGTGTCCGAGGTGGACCCCATCGAGCTCCTCGAAGTGCAGCTCTGCAACTCCACCGCGCCGTTCATCCTGATCAGCAAGCTGCGCCCGGCGATGGCCGCGGCCGAGGCCGGCCGCCGCTACGTCGTCAACGTCTCCGCGATGGAAGGCGTCTTCAGCCGCGGGTACAAGGGCGCGGGGCACCCGCACACCAACATGGCGAAGGCCGCGCTGAACATGCTGACGCGCACCAGCGCCCAGGAGATGTTCCAGAAGGACCAGATCCTGATGACCGCCGTCGACACCGGCTGGATCACCGACGAGCGCCCCCACCCGGACAAGATCCGCCTGGCCGAGGAGGGCTTCCACGCCCCGCTCGACCTGGTCGACGGCGCGGCCCGGGTCTACGACCCGATCGTCCGCGGCGAGCTCGGCGAAGACCTGTACGGCGTCTTCCTCAAGGACTACGCGCCCGCCAACTGGTAGGCCGCCGGGCCCCCGCCCCGGCCGGGGGACCCGATCCCGGTCTCCCGGGACCACCACCGGCCCGCCCCGTACGCCGCACCGCACCGCACCGCGCGCCCCCGCTCCCTCTCCGCATCCGCGGGAGGGGCCGGGGGCGCGCCGCGTTGCCCCGACGGGCGAAGAGCGGATCCATCACCCGTATGGCGTCGTCGAGCAGATCAGCCGTTCATCCCTGCCGGATGCCGTACGAGGTCATGAAATCGGGGCGAAAACAAGCGGTCAGGAGTGGATTTTGTCCTTCCATCGAGCGGGGGTGCGCTCATATGTGTACTCTGAGCGACATGAGAGCCCTACCCGGGTACTCGCTCCACCAAGGCGCCACCGCGTCCGGAAACCCTTTATTCCTGTACCGGCCCGCGGTCCGACCGCCTGCCGGGTTACGCGACACAAAGGAGTGCGCGGTGACACCAGAACTGACGAAGACCGACGAAGGGCCGAAGGAACGTACGGGCTCGCGGGACGGCAAGCGCCCCGAGACGCTCGGCAACCTGGAGGTCTGGGCGCGGTCCGCCCCGATCCGCCTCGCAGGCTACGAGGACGACCTCGCCGAGCCGCACATCCTGCCCGGCATCGACTAGTCGCTGCCCCCGGGGGCGTCAAGACCCCCGAGCGTTTCGAGCCCCCGCGCCGACCGGCGCGGGGGCTCGAATGGTTCCCCCGACGCGTACGCCGTCAGCGTCATCGCTGTGGGCGATCAAGGGTTACGCCCGCCCCCCTGCCGGGTCCACGCTTACCTGCATGAAGCTGCTGATGCTGGGCGGGACCGAATTCGTCGGACGCGCGATCACCGAAGACGCCCTGGAGCGCGGCTGGGAGGTGGCCGTCTTCCACCGCGGGCACCACGCACCACCGCCCGGAACCGCGGCCCTGCACGGGGACCGCACCGCCCCCGGCGGCCTGGACGCGCTCGCCGAGGGGGAGTGGGACCTCGTCGTCGACACCTGGGGCGGCGCCCCCACTGCCGTCCGCGACAGCGCCCGGCTCCTCGCCGACCGCGTGGGCCGGTACGCGTACGTGTCCAGTCGCTCCGTGTACTCCTACCCGGCCCCGGCCGGGCTGGACGAGGACGGCCCGCTGGTCGACGGCTCGCCCGACGCCGGGGCCACCGCCTACGCCGAGGACAAGCGCGGGGCCGAGCTGGCCGTCCTGGACGCTTTCGGGGACCGCGCCCTGCTGGCCCGGGCCGGGCTCATCCTCGGCCCGTACGAGAACGTCGGCCGGCTGCCCTGGTGGCTCAACCGCGTCGCCAGGGGCGGCCCGGTACTCGCCCCCGGTACGCCCGGCCTCCCGCTCCAGTACATCGACGTGCGCGACCTCGCGCGCTGGACGCTGGACGCCTCCGAGGCCGGACGCGGCGGCCCCTTCAACGTCGTCTCCCCCCTCGGTCACGCCACGATGGGCACCCTCCTCGACGCCTGCGCGGCCGCGACGGGCGGCGCTGCCGAGTTCCGCTGGACCGACCCGGCTCGGATCGCGGAAGCAGGCGTGGCGCCCTGGACCGAGCTGCCCATCTGGCTCCCCGAGGGCGAACTGCACGACTTCATGTTCGGCGGCGACGTCACCAAGGTGCTCGCCGCGGGCCTGAAGTGCCGGCCGGTCGAGGAGACGGTCGCCGACACCTGGGCCTGGCTCCGCGGGCTCCGCGGGGCCGCGCCGCAGCGCCCCGACCGGCCGGCCCCGGGCATATCGCCGGAGAAGGAGGCCGCACTACTCGGGCTCTGAGGGCCCGCCGCCCCGGCGCGGCGCCCGCGCGGCACGGGAACCGGGCTCCTTCGCGAGCCGGGTCGCCGGCAGGTACTCGCGCACCAGCGTCCGGTGCCACCACGCCCCCGTCTCGCGCAGCTCCCGCCAGGTCGTGAACCGGTAGCGGTACAGCCGTGCCCGGACGAAGCGCGGCGGGGCGTCCGGGAAGGGGTTGTGGCGGATCAGCCGCAGCGTGTCCCGGTCGCCGGCCAGCAGCCGCTCGACGAACGGCCCGAACCAGTCCCGCGCGTAGGCGGGGGAGAGCGCCGCGAACCACATCAGCCAGTCCAGCCGCAGGTGGTACGGGGCGAACTGGCGCGGGATCCGGCGCACTTCGCCCGGCTTCCCCTTGAACCCGTACTCCCGCCACGCGCCGTCCTCCCGGGGCGCCCGGTCGGCGGTGCCCTCCACCACCACCTCCTCGCGGATCCGCCCCACCGTGCCGAACGCCCCGTAGGCGTTGACCAGGTGGAGCGGGTCGAAGGAGCGGTTCATCACCTGGCGGCGCGAGATCATGTTGACCACCGGGTGCCGGCTCAGGACCAGCACCAGCGCGGTCACCGCGCACACGAGGACCACGTACCAGAGCGGACCGGTCCGGGAGGCCGCTTCCGGTGGCGCGCCCACGGCGGGGTCGGCCGTGAACACGCCGAAATCGACGGCCGGCAGGGCGAGCGTGATCGTCAGCCAGTTCAGCCAGGCGAAGTTTCCCGACAGCACCAGCCACAGCTGCGTCGCCACGATGGCGGCGGCCGCGTACGAGGCCACGGGCTGCGGGGCGAACAGCAGGACCGGGACGACCAGCTGGGTCACGTGGTTGGCGGCGCACTCCACCCGGTGCACCGGCTTCGGCAGGTGGTGGAAGAACCAGCTGAGCGGTCCCGGCATCGGCTGCGTCTCGTGATGGAAGTACAGGCAGGTGAGTTTCCGCCAGCAGGCGTCGCCCCGCATCTTGATCAGCCCCGCGCCGAACTCCACCCGGAAGACCACCCAGCGCAGCAGCCACAGCACCAGCACCGGCGGCCCGGCCCGCGCGTTGCCGAGGAAGACGGCCAGGAAACCGGCCTCCAGCAGCAGCGACTCCCAGCCGAAGGAGTACCAGGTCTGCCCCACGTTCACGATGGACAGGTACAGCACCCACAGCAGCGCCCACACCGCCATCGCCGCGCCCAGCGGCACGCGGTCCCCGGCCCCGGCGGCGAGGGCGGCCGCCAGTAGGGCCCCGGTCCAGGCGCAGGCGGCGAAGAACCGGTCACTGTAGTGGAGCTGGAACAGGCTCGGGGCGCGCCGGAACGGCACGTGGCGCACGTACCGCGGCACGGGCAGCATGCCGTTGGCTCCGATGAGCGCCCTGAACTGCAGGGCGGCCCCGGCGAAGGCGACCAGGTAGACGCCGGCCAGGGCCCGCTGGAAGATCAGCCGGCCCAGCCAGTATCCGGGCGCCGTGAACCAGTCCATCGCCTCCAGTATCCGGCGGGCCGGGGCTCCACGGCCAGCTTGCGGACGTGGCGTCCGAGCAGGCGGGCGTAGCGCAGCTGGAGGAAGGGGATCACCGGGCCCGCGAGCCGGGTGTACCAGCTCGCGGGGCGGCTGAAGGCGGTGACCTCGAACCACACCGCGCCGGCCGCGTCCATGTCGACGACGAAGGACTCCTCGCCGCTTTCGGGGTGGCCGCTCAGGGTTCCGTAGGCGAACCCGGTCCGCCGGGGTTCGTACGCCGTCCAGATCACCTCGCACGGAGCGTCGATCCGCAGCGGGCCGATGCCGATGCCGACGACCACCCGGTCGCCGGGACGGACGGGCCGGCCGGGGCCCGTCACGGCCTCGACGAGCATGCCGGAGCCGCGGTGCGCGCGGAAGGTGGTGACGGCCTCGCCGGCGGCGGCGAAGGCGGCCCGGCCGTATCCGACCCGGGTGCGGTGGTGGGTGAAGTGGTATCCGGCGGGGAGCGGCCTGCGGGCCGTGGCTCCCCGGTCGGGGTAGTTGAAGGTGCTGCGGCCTTCGCCGATGAGGCGGGTCATGTCACGGTCTCCGTTCGGGGAGCTCGGCCGGCGGTCAGCCGGCGCCAGGCGAGCAGGGAACACAGGGCGAATCCGAGGGCGTTGCCGAGACCGTGGGTCGCGGCCATCCAGGTCAAGGTGGGGTGCGTGATCCCGGTGGCCTCGCCGAGCGCCCACCACAGGGCGAGCAGCATGGTGGCCACCAGTACGGCGGCCGAGACCGAGAGCAGCGCGCCGGTGAGCCGGTCTCGGTCGCCGGCGCCGGGGCGGATGTCCCGCCAGGTCAGCAGGGCCACCGCCCACATCCCGCCGGTCAACGTCACCGCGCCCACCAGCTCGGCCCAGTCGTCGACGAAGTAGCCGAGGAGGACGAGGAGGGTGCCCGCAGGAACGCTGTACGCGGCCCATCGGGCGAGTCGGCCGGGCGAGGCGGCCCGGCACACGAGCCCGGCGACGAGGGCGGCCGTGAAGCCGGCGAAGTGGAAGTGCGGCACGGTCAGCGCCAGGATGTCGAGGTCGAATCCGAAGAGCCGGTATCCGGCGCGTTCGGCCACCAGCGCCGTTCCGGCGACCGAGGGCGAGACCAGCGCGGTGAGCACGGCGGCCTCGGCGGGAGCGAGACGGCCCGGGCCCTGTCGGAGCGGGCCGGTCCGCAGCAGCCGGGCCGGGGCCCTGGCCGCCAGGGAGACGGTGGCCGCCGCGTACAGTGCGGCGAGGATCGTGGCGGGGGCGCCGCGCGGCAGCCAGAGGCACACCGCGCCGGGGGCCGCGAGCAGCGGCCAGAGCCGGGCCGTGCGGCGCAGCCGGACCGGGTCGATCAGGCGCAGGCCGCCCGGGACCACGTAGAGCATGCCCAAGGTGACGATCAGATTCACCAGCACCGTCACCTTGGACTCCCCTCCCCGGGTGAACACTTTGAACGCGTTCAGCTCACGGTCGTGAGCTTAGAGGGTTCCTTGAACATGTTCAATACTGGGTCGGGCTCCCGGCCCTCCGGTTGCGGTGAACGCGTACATACGGCAGACAAGAGGGAGCAACCGGGGCGAACAGGGAGATGCAACGTGCACGCACCGACACGTCGTCAGGCGCCGCGTCGTCACGCACCGGCCCGCGCGGCCCTCTTCACGGTCCTCGGACTCTTCGCCGCGGCCTGCGGCGCCTCCGGAGACGAGGGACAGACCAAGGGCGCCGCCGCCGAAAGCCAGGAGGTCCACCTCCAGCCCGTCGCCTCGGCCGGCCCCGACCCCTTCACCTCCTCCTCCGCCACCGCCGAGTCCGCACCCGTGCAGCCCCCGCTGCCCAACCCGACCGGACAGGGCATCCGCACCATCAACGCGGCCA
Organism: Streptomyces sp. ISL-66; assembly: GCF_018614135.1. Lineage (GTDB taxonomy): Bacteria > Actinomycetota > Actinomycetes > Streptomycetales > Streptomycetaceae > Streptomyces. The sequence goes on along the minus strand of NZ_JAGGOW010000015.1, from coordinate 4,263 downwards.
CCCCCGGCCTGTACGGCGGAACCCAGCGCCTCGGCAGCTGCGACGTCGAAGCCCAGGTCCAGTCCCTCACCGTGGACGACGCCAAGGCCCGGGCCTTCGCCGAGGCCTCCCAGGTGGAGCGGACGCAGATCCCCGAGTTCCTGCGCGGCCTGACCCCGGTCGTCCTGCGCGCCGACACCCGGGTGACCAACCACGGGTTCGCCGACGGCAACCCGAACGCCTTCCAGTCCGTCCTCCAGGCCGGCACGGCCGTCCTCGTCGACGACCACGGAATGCCCCGGGTCCGCTGCGCCTGCGGAAACCCGCTGGCCGCGCCGCGCACCGCCACGGGTGCCCCCGTGCTCAAGGGCGACGCCTGGACCGGCTACCAGCCCAACCAGGTCGTCGTCATCGAGCCGACCGCGCAGGTGATCAACAACCTGGTGATCGTCAACATCGCCAACAACACCTGGATCGAGCGCAAGACCGGCGACGACGGAGCCCAGGACCGCGCCCCGCGGAACCCGCCCCCGTACGACCCGGGCGAGGGCATCCCCGCCGGGCCAGCCACCCCGCCCGGCACCACGCCGGGCGATCCGTGCCCGACCCCGGACAGCAACAGCCTCGCCCGCACCTCGCCGCCCACCACCGGCGCCGCCCCGAGCCAGGCTCCCGCCCCCGGCGCGTCCGACTGCCCACCGAGCTCCCCGCAGACCGTGCCGAACACCCCCGCGGCCCCCACGCAGCCGCCGACGGCCCCGCCGCCCGGCACCGGCCTGCCCCCGAACACCCCCACCGACATCCCCTCGGACGCACCCACGGACGCACCCACGGACCTCCCGTCCGACCTGCCCGGCCAGACGCCCGGCGACCAGGGGATCCCGGTGGGCCCCGACGGCGTGTCCCCGCAGCCGAGCGACCCCCACGCGCCCTACGACCCGAACACCGACCCGAGCACCGACCCGTACGCCGATCCCTACGCGGTCCCCGACCAGCAGAGCACGCCGCCGTACGACGCCCCGTACCTGGAGAGCGCCTGACCGGCCGGTGTGTCATGGTGGACCGGTGCCGACCGCCGTATCGCTGCCGGACGACTGGCCCGCGCACGCGGACCGGTCGCTCGCGCTGAATCGCATGGGCAGTTTCGACTGGGACCTGGTCACCGGTCTCATGCACATGGACTCCGCCGGTCTCGACGTCTTCGACACCACCCCCGCGGAGTACGACGGCCGGCCCGAATCCCTCGCGCCGCGCGTCCCGCCCGCCGAGGCCGTCCGGCTCGACGCCCTCGTCTCCTCGGCCCTCAAGAGCGGCGTGGACAGCTACGGCGCCTACTTCCGCATCCGCTGCCACGACGGCCGGCTGCGCTGGACGCACACCCAGGGCCGCGTCGTGCGCGGTCCGCAGGGCCGCCCGTACCGGATCATCGGCATCGTCCGCGACGCCACCGAGGAACTCAGCCATTCCGCCGAACGCCTCGGGCTCGACGAGGAGCGCCGCCGCCAGACGTCCGTGGTCGAGAGCACCACCGCCGCGCTCGCGCACGCCCGTACCGTCCAGGACGTCATCGACGCGCTCGGCGACGCCCACGGCCTGGAACGGCTCGGCTCCATGGGCATGGTCATGGGCCTGGTCGAAGCCGGCCGGATCCACCTCGTGGCCGAGGGCCCGGCGGGCAGTTTCGTCCCCGGCACCCGCTACACCCGCATCGACGAGCAGTACCCGATGAGCGAGGTCGTCCGCTCGCTCCAGCCGCGCTTCCTGGACTCCGCGGCCGAGTTCGCCTCCGGGTACCCCGGGCTCTGGGCGCAGATCTCGTACATGCACATCTCGGCGGCCGCCTACCTGCCACTGATCGCCCAGGCCCGTCCGATCGGCGCGATCGGCCTGCTCTACCAGGACAAGGACGGCTTCACCCAGGAAGAGCGGAACCTGCTCGTCGCGCTCGGCAGCAGCATCGCGCAGAGCCTGCAGCGGGCGATGCTCCTGGAGCAGGAGCACGACCTGGCGGAAGGGCTGCAGCAGGCGATGCTGCCGCGCCGCATCCCCTCCGTGCCGGGCGCCGAGATCGCCGTACGGTACCGCTCGGCCCGGATGGGCCAGGACATCGGCGGCGACTGGTACGACGTCATCCCGCTGCCCGGAGGCCGGGTCGGCGCCGTCATCGGCGACGTCCAGGGACACGACACCCACGCGGCCGCCGTCATGGGACAGCTGCGGATCGTGCTGCGCGCCTACGCCGCCGAAGGGCACTCGCCGGCCACCGTCATGGCGCGGGCCTCCGTCTTCCTGCACGAGCTGGACACCGACCGCTTCGCGACCTGCACGTACGTCGAGGCCGACCTCGCGACCGGGGTGCTGCAACTGGTCCGGGCTGGCCACATCGACCCCCTGCTGCGCACCCGCGACGGGGGCTGCGAGCGCCTCGCGCTGGAGGGCGGGATGCCGCTCGGGCTGTCCGCGGAGTTCGGGCGGCTGGAGTACCCGGTGACCACGGTCGAGATGGGCCCGGGAGAAACGCTTCTGCTGTGCACGGACGGCCTGGTGGAACAGCCCGGCGCCGACCTCGACGACGGCATCCGGTTCCTCGCCTCCCTCGTCCGCACCGGACCGGCGGACCTGGCCAGCCTCGCCGACCGGCTGTGCGAGGTCGTCGACGACCGCGGCGGCGACGACGACATGGCGCTGCTCCTGCTCCGCCGCGAGGCCGCGGCCGCCCCGCAGGGCGGCGGCCGCCTCCAGCAGCACGTGGCCCCCGGCGACCCGGAAGCCCTGGTGTCGGCCCGCCACATGATCGGCGCGGCGGTACGGGCCTGGGGCGCGCGGGACCGGGCAGACGAGATCGAACTGATCGCGGACGAGCTCATCGTCAACGCCCTCATGCACACGGACGGCCCGGCGATCGTGACCCTGCGCGTCCTCAACGGTCCCGTACGCCGGCTCCGGGTCGAGGTGGAGGACCGCTCCTCCGCCCTGCCCAGACGGCGCGAGGCGGGGGACTCCGGGGTCTCGGGCCGTGGCCTGATGCTGGTGGACCGGCTCGCCGACGTCTGGGGCGTGGAGTCGCGGGGGAGCGGCAAGTGCGTGTGGTGCGAGTTCACGCTGCCGTGACCCGGGCGGCCCGGCCTCCTGGGGCGAGCGGGGGCGAGCCTGGGGCGAGACGGCCTTCCGGGCCCCACGCCGCGGCCCTCGCCCACGGCCGGCTCACCGGGCCCCGCGACCGGATCGGCTCCCCGGGCCCCGTCCCCGGCTCGCGCTTCGCCTGAGGGCGCGGCAGGCTGGGGACATGCCCGAGCTGCCCGAGGTCGAGGCCCTGCGGGAGTTCCTCGACGAACACCTCGCCGGGCGGGTGGTCGAGCGCGTCCTCCCGCTCGCCGTGAGCGTCCTCAAGACGTACGACCCGCCGCTGACCGCGCTCGAAGGGCAGATGGCCGGGGCCACCGCCCGGTACGGGAAGTTCCTCGCCCTGCGGATCGGCGAGCTCCACCTCGTCACCCACCTCGCACGGGCCGGCTGGCTGCGCTGGATCGACGACGTTCCGGCGCAGCCGCCGCGCCCCGGCAAGGGGCCGCTCGCGCTGCGCCTCGTACTCGAGGGCGGCGGCGGCTTCGACCTCACCGAGGCGGGCACGCAGAAGCGCCTGGCCGTGTACGTGGTCCGCGACCCCCGGGAGGTCCCGGGCATCGCCCGGCTCGGCCCGGACCCGCTCGCCGAGGAATTCGACCGGGCGGCCTTCGGTGCGCTGCTCGCCGGTGAACGGCGGCAGATCAAGGGGGTGTTGCGCGACCAGAGCGTCATCGCGGGCATCGGCAACGCGTACAGCGACGAGATCCTCCACCACGCCAAGGTGTCCCCCTTCAAGCTGGCCGCCTCCTTCGACGAGGCACAGGTGGACCACCTCTACGAGGCCGTACGGGAGACCCTGCGCTCGGCGGTCGAACGGGCGCACGGGGTGGCCGCCGGGCGGCTGAAGGCCGAGAAGAAGAGCGGGCTGCGGGTGCACGGCCGCGCGGGGGAGCCGTGCCCGGTGTGCGGGGACACCGTCCGCTCGGTGTCCTTCGCCGACTCCTCGCTCGAGTACTGCCCCACCTGTCAGACCGGCGGCAAACCGCTCGCGGACCGCCGGCTGTCCCGACTGCTCAAGTAGCCCGCCCTCATCGTGACGGTCGGGAGCAGCGTGCCGCGTGCCGCGACCGGGGGTCCGGTCCGGCGAGTGGCCGAGGTCCGGCGGTGGCCGAAGGCGTCGTGCTTGCGTGACCCGGCGCTAGTGCTGCTCCGCGGAAG
>NZ_JAGGOW010000158.1 GCF_018614135.1 Streptomyces sp. ISL-66 | reverse complement strand
GGCCAAGGACCCGGCCGAGCGGCCCAGCGCGGACGCGCTGATCGCCGAGCTGCGGGCGGTGGCGTACCCGACGGACGAGGACACCCAGGCCTTCATCCCGCGGCCGCGGCGGCCGGTGCCCGAGGAGCAGGCCACGCACCGGCGGGACCGGATCGCCGCTCCTGCGCGCGGGCCACGGGAACGAGGGCCGGCGCCGGTGGCGGCCGCTTCGGCGGGGCGCGGGCGGCGGCGGGCCCGGCTGGTCCTCGCGGCGGGGCTCGGGCTGCTGCTGGCGGGCGGGTCCGTGGGCGGCTACCTGTGGGCGTCGTCCGACGGGCCGTCCCGTTCCGGGGACGCGCCTTCCCGGCGGCTCGCCGCCCCGCGGGCGCCGGCGGGGCAGCAGCCCCCGCCGTGGTCGGTGCGGCTGGGCGAACGCGGTGCGGCGTGCTCCTGGCAGGCCCCGGCCCTGTACTGCTCGGGGCCCGAGGCGTCCGCCGTACGGCTCGACCCCGCCGACGGGTCGACGCTGTGGTCCGTACCGGCGACCGCGCCCGACTCCCGGCCCGCGTCCGACAGCGCGCCGCTGCACGGGGACGGGGTGGTCCTCGCGGTGGCACCGGGCAGCGAACTGCTGCGGGCGCTGGATCCGGCGACGGGCACGGAGCGCTGGCAGCGGACCCTGCCGGGCGGCGGGCACGCGCTGCCCGCCGGCGGGCACGTACTGATCGCGGCGGCGGACGGGACGGTCGTCGCGCTGGATCCGGCGACGGGCGCCCAGCGCTGGTCGAAGCGGATCGGCGGGGTCGGTTCGGTGTGGTGGAGCGGCACGCAGGAGGCGGGCGGACCCTCCGCGCCGTACGTGGCCACGCCCGACAAGGACGGCCGGGCCACGCAGCTCGCGGCGGTGGACCCGGCGAGCGGATCGCCGCGCTGGCAGCTGCGGTCACCGGGGCTCCTGCATCCGGTGGGGGCGGCGGGCGGCGGGCTGTACCTGCTGGACACCGACGCGCGGGGCAGGACCGGGGCGGTCGTCCGGGTGGACCTCGCCACCCGCGCCGTGCGGCGGGTCCAGCTCGGCTCTCCGCTGTACGAGACGCAGGCGACGGTGGGGCCGGACGGGACGGTGTACGTCTTCGGGGCCACCGGCGCGCTCGTGGCGGTGGACGCCACGCGAGAGGTGTGGCGGCTGGAGACCGGGGTGGCCCTGGCCTCCCGGCCCGTGTTCGCCGACGGACGGGTCTACCTGAGCGCGTCGGACGGGCGGCTGCTCGCCGTCGACGCGGGCGCCGGGCGGCTGCTGGGACAGACGAAGCCGCGGATCGGGGCCGGGAAGGACACCTTCGCGGCTACACTGCCCGCTCCCGCCGTCGGGGGCGGGCGGGTGTACGCCTCCGCGCCGGACGGGACGGTCTTCGCGGTGACGGCGGGGGATCCCGCCGGGTGGTGAAACGGGTCCGGCCCCGCCCGACGGGGTCGGGTGGGGCCGGTCCGGGGCCGGGCGGCGGCCGGGCTCGGGTGCGGAGCGAGGCCGTGGTCAGAGCGCCGTGGTCAACGCCCGTGGCCAGCGCCCGTGCTCGACGCCCGTGGTGTCAGCGCCCCTGGTGTCAGCGCTCCAGCAGGGAGACGTCGCGGACCGCGCCCTTGTCGGCGCTCGTCGCCATCGCGGCGTAGGCGCGCAGGGCCGCCGAGACCTTGCGCTCGCGGTTCTTCGGGGCGTAGACGCCGCCCAGGGCCTCGCGGCGGGCCGCGAGTTCCTCGTCGGAGACCAGGAGGTCGATCGAGCGGCTCGGGATGTCGATCCGGATCCGGTCGCCGTCCTCGACCAGGGCGATCGTGCCGCCCGAGGCCGCCTCCGGGGAGGCGTGGCCGATGGAGAGGCCGGACGTGCCGCCGGAGAAGCGGCCGTCCGTGACGAGGGCGCAGACCTTGCCCAGGCCGCGGCCCTTGAGGAAGGAGGTCGGGTAGAGCATCTCCTGCATGCCGGGACCGCCGCGCGGGCCCTCGTAGCGGATGACGACGACGTCGCCCGCCTTGATCTCCTTGCGGAGGATCTTGTCGACGGCCTCGTCCTGCGATTCGCAGACGACGGCCGGGCCTTCGAAGGTCCAGATCGACTCGTCGACGCCGGCGGTCTTGACGACGCAGCCGTCGACGGCGATGTTGCCGCGCAGGACGGCGAGGCCGCCGTCCTTGGAGTACGCGTGCTGCACGGAGCGGATGCAGCCGCCCTCGGCGTCGAGGTCGAGGGTGTCCCAGCGCTCGGACTGGGAGAAGGCGGTGGCGGAGCGCTTGCAGCCGGGGGCGGCGTGCCACAGCTCCATGGCCACGTCGGTGGCCGTGCCGGAGCGGGGGTCCCAGTCCGCCAGCCAGGTCTCCAGGTTCGCGGAGTGGACCGAGGTGACGTCCTTGTTCAGGAGTCCGCCGCGGTGCAGCTCGCCGAGGATGGCGGGCATGCCGCCGGCCCGGTGGACGTCCTCCATGTAGTACGTGCCGCCGGGCGCCACGTTCGGCGCGACCTTGGACAGGCACGGGACCCGGCGGGAGATCTCGTCGATGTCCGTGAGGTCGTAGTCGAGTCCGGCCTCCTGCGCGGCGGCGAGGAGGTGGAGGATCGTGTTCGTGGAGCCGCCCATGGCGATGTCGAGGGCCATGGCGTTCTCGAAGGCCTGGCGGGACGCGATGGAGCGGGGCAGGACCGAGTAGTCGTCCTGCTCGTAGTGGCGCTTGGTGATCTCGACGATCGTGCGGCCGGCGTCCTCGTACAGGGCGCGGCGGGCGGTGTGCGTCGCGAGGACCGAGCCGTTGCCGGGGAGGGCCAGGCCGATGGCCTCGGCGAGGCAGTTCATCGAGTTGGCGGTGAACATGCCCGAACACGAGCCGCAGGTGGGACAGGCGTTCTCCTCGATGCGCAGGACGTCCTCGTCGGAGACGTTCTCGTTCGAGGCGTCGACCATGGCGTCGATCAGGTCGAGCTTGCGGACGGTGCCGTCGACGAGGGTGGCCTGGCCGGCCTCCATCGGGCCGCCGGAGACGAAGACGACCGGGATGTTGAGGCGCAGGGCGGCCATCAGCATGCCGGGGGTGATCTTGTCGCAGTTGGAGATGCAGATGAGGGCGTCGGCGCAGTGGGCCTCGACCATGTACTCGACGCTGTCCGCGATCAGGTCGCGGGAGGGCAGGGAGTACAGCATGCCGGCGTGGCCCATGGCGATGCCGTCGTCGACCGCGATGGTGTTGAACTCGCGGGGGACGGCGCCGGCGGCCAGGATGGCATCGGAGACGATGCGGCCGACCGGGGCCAGGTGGGTGTGGCCGGGCACGAACTCCGTGAAGGAGTTGGCGACAGCGATGATCGGCTTCCCGATGTCCGCGCTCGCTACGCCCGAGGCGCGCATCAGCGCACGTGCGCCTGCCATGTTGCGGCCGTGGGTGACGGTGCGGGACCTCAGCTCGGGCATCGGGTTCACTCCCCATGAGTGCGGCGGCACCGCAAGGCCCGCCGCGACTGTGGATATGGCTCGGTTACGAGGCTACGCCTCTTGCCCGGGATGCGGACGGACCGTCCGGATGTCGGGACGGGCCGCTCAGCCCTCGGGCACGGCCGCGGTCGTCGCTGGTCGCACCCGGTCGCCGCCGGTCACTCCGGCTCGCACCCGGTCCCTCCGGGTCGCTCCCGGTCACTCCTCGGTCAGGTAGCGCTGGAGGGTCGGGGCCACCAGGGCGATGATCTTCTCGGGGTCGGCGGACGCGAGGGGATCGACCTGGACCACGTACCGCAGGATCGCGATGCCGATCATGTGCGAGGCGGCGAGCTCCGCGCGGAAGGTGGGGTCGGGGACGTTCAGGTCGGCGGCGACCCGCTCGAGGACGCGGCGCAGGATCAGCCGGCGCAGTACGGCCGCCGCGGCCTCGTGGGTGAGGGCGGAGCGGATGACGGCGAGGAGCGGGGCGCGGCTGGCCGGGTTCTCCCAGATGCCCAGGAAGTAGCGGGCGAGGCGCTCGCCGATGCCGTCCGGGCCGGAGCCGATGATCTGCGGGACGATGAGGGCGGGCTCCATGGTGAGCTCGATCGCGGCGGCGAAGAGGTCGTCCTTGCTGCCGAAGTAGTGGTGGACCAGGGCCGGATCCACGCCGGCGGCCTTGGCGATCCCGCGCACGGAGGTCTTGTCGTAGCCGCGCGCCGCGAACTCGGAACGGGCTGCGAGCCGGATCCGCTCCTGGGTGCCGGGGCCGTCGTCGGCCTCGTCCTGGCGGGGGCGGCCGGGGCCGCGGCGGGGGCGCTCGGCGGGGGCGGTCACGGGCGGGCCGCGGGGGCGGCGGGGGGCGCCGGCCGGGTGGTGGCGGCGTTCGCGGGCGTGGCGGCGAGGTGGAGGCGGGTGAAGGCCAGGGCCTCGGCGAGGTCAGCCTCGCGCTCCGCGGAGGACATCGCGCGTCGGGTGTTGACCTCGATGACGATGTGACCGTCGAAGGAGGTCGCGGCGAGGCGTTCCAGCAGCTCGGCGCAGGGCTGGCTGCCGCGGCCGGGGACGAGGTGCTCGTCCTTGGCGGAACCGTTTCCGTCGGCGAGGTGGACGTGCGCGAGGCGGTCGCCCATCCGGTCGATCATCGCGGTCGCGTCGGTACGGGCGGTCGCGGTGTGCGAGAGGTCGACCGTGAAGTGGCGGTAGTCGTCCTTGGTGACGTCCCACTCGGGCGCGTACGCGAGCATTTCGCGGTCGCGGTAGCGCCAGGGGTACATGTTCTCGACGGCGAAGCGGACGTCGGTCTCCTGCGCCATCCGCCAGATGCCGGTGACGAAGTCCCGGGAGTACTGGCGCTGCCAGCGGAAGGGCGGGTGGACGACGACCGTGCTCGCGCCGAGCCGGGTCGCCGCCGCCTGGGCGCGCTGGAGCTTGGTCCACGGGTCGGTGGACCAGACGCGCTGCGTGATGAGGAGGCAGGGGGCGTGGACGGCGAGGATCGGGACCCGGTGGTGGTCGGAGAGCCGGCGCAGGGCGTCGATGTCCTGGCTCACCGGGTCCGTCCAGACCATGACCTCGACGCCGTCGTAGCCGAGGCGCGCGGCGATCTCGAAAGCGGTCGCCGTCGACTCCGGATAGACGGAGGCGGTGGAGAGGGCGACTTTCGCGGTCGGGATCCGGACTGGTTTGGCCACGGGGACAGATTACGGGGCGGACACGGTCCCGGGCGTCGCCGGGGCTACGTCGGGAGGTGGTCCAGGCGGCGGAGGATGACGCCTTCGCGCAGGGCCCACGGGCAGATCTCCAGGGACTCGACGCCGAGCAGGTCCATCGCGCCCTCCGCGACCAGGGCCCCCGCGAGGAGCTGGTTCGAACGGCCTTCGGAGACGCCGGGGAGCGCGGCCCGCTCGGCCGTGGTCATCGCCGCCAGCCGCGGGACCCACTCCTCCAGGGACTTCCGCGTCAGGTCCCGCTGGATGTACAGGCCCTCGGCGGAGCGGGCCGCACCCGCGATCCGGGCCAGCTGTTTGAAGGTCTTGGACGTGGCCACCACCCGGTCCGGGGCCCCGAACCGGCTGAACTCGCCGACCGTCCGGGCGATCTGCGCCCGCACGTGGCGCCGTAGGGCCCGGATGTCCGCCTGGTCCGGCGGGTCACCCGGCAGCCAGCCCGCCGTCAGGCGGCCCGCGCCCAGCGGGAGGGAGACCGCCGCGTCGGGGTCCTCGTCGATGCCGTAGGCGATCTCCAGCGAGCCGCCGCCGATGTCCAGGACCAGCAGCTTCCCCGCCGACCAGCCGAACCAGCGCCGCGCCGCCAGGAAGGTCAGGCGGGCCTCGTCCTCGCCGCTCAGGACGGGGAGGTCGATGCCCGTCTCCGCCTTGACCCGCCAGAGGACCTCGTCCGCGTTCTTGGCCTCCCGTACCGCGCTGGTCGCGAAGGGGAGCACGTCCTCGCAGCCCTTGTCCTCGGCGGCCTGGGCCGCCGCGGCGATGACGGAGACCAGCCGCTCGATGCCCTCCGGCGTCACCGCGCCGTCGTCGTCGAGCAGCTCCGCCAGCCGCAGCTCCACCTTGTGCGAGTGCGCCGGGAGGGGACGGGCGCCGGGGTGCGCGTCCACCACCAGCAGATGGATCGTGTTCGAACCCACATCAAGGACACCGAGTCTCATGGGGGGAAACGCTACTGGGCCGAAGGGGCGGGGGTGGAGTAAGGGGCGCTTAGGCTGGGGTTTGTGCCAAATACGAAGAAGGCCAACAAGTCCACGTCCCGGTCGGACGGCCCTGCGGACAGCCCCGCGGTCAGCCCGGCGGACGGCCCCGCGGTCGGCCCGGCGGACGGCCCGGCGGAGAAGGGGAAGCCCCAGAAGCAGCCGAAGGCCCCGAAGCCCCCGAAGGCCCGGAAGCTCTCCAAGGCCGCGCGCGCCGGTGACGAGAAGGGGCTCGACTTCCCGCGGGCCTGGGTCGAGTTCCCCGATCCCGCCGACAAGGAGCAGGTCTTCCGCTGCGACCTGACCTGGCTGACCTCCCGCTGGACCTGCATCTTCGGCAGCGGCTGCCAGGGCATTCAGGCCGGCCGGGCGGACGACGGCTGTTGCACGCTGGGTGCCCACTTCTCCGACGAGGACGACGAGAAGCGGGTGGCCGGCCACGTGGCGCGGCTGACGCCGGAGCTGTGGCAGTTCCACGACGTCGGCAGCGAGAGCGGGTGGACGCAGCACGACGACGACGGGGAGAAGCAGACCCGTCGCTGGGACGGCGCCTGCATCTTCCTGAACCGTCCCGGCTTCGCGGCCGGCGCCGGCTGCTCGCTGCACATCCTCGCCGTGCGCGAGGGCAAGGAGCCGCTGGAGACGAAGCCGGACGTGTGCTGGCAGCTGCCGATCCGGCGGACCTACGACTGGATCGACCGGCCCGACGACACGCGCGTGCTGCAGGTGTCGATCGGCGAGTACGACCGGCGCGGCTGGGGCCCGGGCGGCCACGACCTGCACTGGTGGTGCACGTCGGCCACGTCGGCGCACGGGGCCGGCGACCCGGTCTACGTGTCGTACCGCGCCGAGCTGACCGAGCTGATGGGCAAGGAGGGGTACGAGGCGCTCGTGCGGCTGTGCGAGGCGCGGCTGTCCTCGCTGCTGCCGATGGCCCCCCACCCTGCCGACCCGGCGGAGTAGGGGCCCTTGGCCCCCTTGGCCCTGGGTGCGGTGGCTAGTGCCGCGTCAGGCAACGTTTGCCCCTCAAGGAGCGGCGTCCGGTGCGTGCTCTCGGCGTGCCGGCCGGAAGCCCTCGTACTGGACGTACTTGGGCTTTCGGCCGGTGCGGCGAGAGTGCGTGCCGGACGCCGCGACGGGGCGAACGTTGCCTGACGCGGCACTAGGGCGTGGTCGGCGAGCCGGCTCCGCTCGACGGGTCCGGGCTCTGCGTCGGCGACTCGGCCGGGGTGGGGGTCGGCGTGGGCGTGGGGGTCGGTGTCGGGGTGGGTGTCGGGGTCGGCGTGGGGGTCGGTGACGCCGGCGGAGAAGGCGGGGGCGGGTCGGTCGGTGTCGGCGTGGGCGTGGCCGCGAGGCGGCCACGGCCCTGGATGGAGATCACCGCGCCGCCCGGGTCGACCCCGACCCGGGCGGTCCAGGCCCCGACGGGCTGGGTTTCGGGATCCACGTTGATCCGTAGGGTGACCGATTCTCCTGGCGCGAGCCGTCCCGCGGTCTGGCTGGCCCGCAGCCACGGGCCGTCGGACCACAGCCGCCAGTCGACCGGCGCTCCGCCCGAGGCGGTGAGGGTCAGCAGGGTGGTCGAGCCGTGCGAGGAGGCGGCCACGGTCAGCCGGCCGGGAGCGCCGGGGCCGGCGGAGGGCGGTGCGCCGCTGCTGATGACCTCGACGGAGACGTCGGGGGCGGCGGTGCCGGTGGCGAAGTCGGGGCCGTCGGTGACGGGGGCGGTGTTGCCCGCGTTCTCGTAGGCCGCCAGCGGGCGGTCGTCGGTGCGCGCCGGCGGGAGCTCCGCCTCGCTCGCGGAGATGCGGGTGGCTCCGCCGACGGATTCCCCGGTGCTGGGGGCGCCCCGGTACGCCGCCCACAGGGCCAGCACCGGGGCCGCGACGACGGTGGCGACGACGGTGGTGGTCACGGCGCGGGCGCGCAGCCGGTCGCGACGGGCCGCCCGGTCCCTGGGGTCCATGGGGAAGCCGGTGCGGTTGAAGCGCGGGCCGGACCCGGGGCCGCGGCGGCCGCTACCGGAGCGGAGCATCGCGGCGCGGACGGCGGTGCGCGGGGCCGGTACCAGCGGGAGGGCGGCGTTGATGCCGCCCGTGCCGGGCCAGGGCCCGCCGGCGCCGACGCGTTCGGCGACGCGGCGGCAGCGCGGGCAGTCGTCGACGTGACGGACGAGCTCGGCGCGCAGGGAGGAGGACAGCAGCAGGTTCCCGTCCCCGCCGTCTTCGCCGTCGACGCCGGTGAGCCGGGAGACGGTCGGGCAGCCGCCGGTCTCCACGACCGCGAGGGCGGCGCGGGTGCGCTCGACCTCGCAGGCGGCGCCGGAGAGCAGCTCGCGGGCGGCGGCCGGGAGCGTGCCGAGGACGGCGGCGAGTTCGGGGACGCCGAGGCGGTGGCGGACGGCGAGTTCGAGGGCCTCGCGCTGTTCGGGCGTGGTGCCGGCTGCCTCCGGCCAGGCGAGGCGGGCGAGCTCGGTGCGGCGGTAGGCCGATACGTCGAGGCCGCCGGCGGGGGCCGCGCCCGCGGCGGCGGCGTTCAGCGCGGCGTTCAGGTCGGCGCCCGCGGTCCCGCCCGCGTGCACCGGATCGGGATCGGGCACTCGGTCGCGGCTCGCGCGCTCCGGTGCGCGCCGGGCGGAATGCGCTCCCCCGTGGCCGCGGCCATGGGCATGGCCATGGCCGTAGCCGTAGCCCTGGCCGCGCCCGTGCCGCGTACGCCGTCGCTCGGCCAGCCGGCGCAGGCAGGCCCAGCGGGCGAGGGCGTACAGCCAGGCCCGCCGGTCCCCCTCGTCGGGGCAGCGGCCCGGATGCCGCTCGGCGACGGCGAGGACGTCGCCGAGCACGTCGGTGGCGGTGTCGTGGTCGCACAGGACGGAGAGGCAGTACGTGAACAGGCCGTCCAGGTAGGGCTCGTGGCGGAACCGCGGCTGCTGCTGCTCCGCTCCGGTCCCTTCGGTGGGCGTGCGCCCGTGCGCCCGGTGTGCGCCGGTGCGCGAAGCGGGGTCTCCCTGGTTGTTGCTGGTCACTCGGCGACCGTAGGCGGCACGCCGGTGACGGTCCGGAAGCCTTACCCGGTTTTAGCCCTTACGGGTGAACAGAACGGGGTTGCGCTGACGCGGACCCTGACGCCGTCCACCATCCGCCGCCCTCATCCCCTCCCCTCCCCTCCCCTCCCCGCCCCCGCCCCCGTCCGTCCCGCCCCCCGCCGGACGGGCGCTGTCGGTGGCGGCGGCTACGGTGGGCCGCATGGCTGCCCGTACATCTCGTTCATCCGCCAAGGACCGGCCGTCCTACCGCTGTACCGAATGCGGGTACTCCACCGCCAAGTGGCTCGGCCGGTGCCCCGAGTGCCAGGCCTGGGGCACCGTCGAGGAGCTCGGCGGCGCGCCCGCCGTGCGGACCACCGCGGCCGGCCGGGTCACCACGGCCGCCGTGCCGATCGGGCAGGTCGACGTCCGGACGGCGACCGCGCGCAGCACCGGCGTGGACGAGCTGGACCGGGTGCTGGGCGGCGGCCTCGTCCCCGGGGCGGTCGTGCTGCTCGCGGGCGAGCCGGGCGTCGGCAAGTCGACGCTGCTGCTCGACGTCGCGGCGAAGGCGGCCAGCGACGAGCACCGCACGCTGTACGTCACGGGCGAGGAGTCGGCGAGCCAGGTGCGGCTGCGGGCCGACCGGATCAACGCGATCAGCGACCACCTCTACCTGGCGGCCGAGACCGACCTGTCCGCCGTGCTCGGGCACCTCGACGCGGTGAAGCCCTCGCTGCTGATCCTGGACTCCGTACAGACCGTCGCCTCCCCCGAGATCGACGGCGCGCCCGGCGGCATGGCGCAGGTCCGGGAGGTGGCCGGGGCGCTGATCCGGGCCTCCAAGGAGCGCGGGATGTCCACCCTGCTCGTCGGCCACGTCACCAAGGACGGGTCGATCGCCGGACCGCGGCTGCTGGAGCACCTGGTCGATGTCGTCCTGAGCTTCGAGGGCGACCGGCACGCGCGCCTGCGCCTCGTGCGCGGCGTGAAGAACCGGTACGGGACCACGGACGAGGTCGGCTGCTTCGAGCTCACCGACGAGGGGATCAACGGCCTCGCCGATCCGAGCGGGCTGTTCCTGACCCGCCGCGCCGAGGCCGTGCCCGGTACCTGCCTGACGGTGACGCTGGAGGGCAAGCGCCCGCTGGTCGCCGAGGTGCAGGCGCTGACGGTGGACTCGCAGATCCCCTCGCCGCGCCGGACCACGTCCGGACTGGAGACCTCGCGCGTCTCGATGATGCTGGCCGTACTGGAGCAGCGCGGGCGGATCACGGCGCTCGGGAAGCGGGACATCTACACCGCCACCGTGGGCGGCGTGAAGCTCACCGAGCCGGCCGCGGACCTGGCGGTCGCGCTCGCGCTGGCCTCGGCCGCCAGTGACGTGCCGCTCCCGAAGAACCTGGTCGCGATCGGCGAGGTCGGCCTCGCGGGCGAGGTCCGGCGCGTGACGGGCGTGCAGCGGCGGCTGGCGGAGGCGTACCGGCTGGGCTTCACGCACGCGCTGGTGCCGACGGACCCGGGGAAGGTGCCGGCCGGGATGAAGGTGACGGAGGTCGCCGACATGGGTGACGCGCTGCGGGTGCTGCCGCGCGGGCGCTCGCGCACCGCGGCCAAGGAGCGGGACGCCGAACAGCCGAACAGCAGGTCACAGGGGCCGTACGGGGTCCTCGTGGAGTGATGCGGGCCAAGGCACGGCGGGCGCCGGGGCCGCGCCGGTAGACTTCGCGATGGTCCGCCCGGCCGTACGCAGGCGGTACAACCGCGACCGGAGGAGTGCAGTGGCAGCCAAGGACGGGGCAGCAGCATCCGGAAAGTCGGGCGCGAGCTCCAAGCAGGAGGCCATGATGCGTGCCTCGCTGAGCGCGGTCGCACCCGGTCAGCCCTTGCGCGACGGCCTGGAACGGATCGTCCGCGGCAACACCGGCGGGCTGATCGTCCTCGGCATGGACAAGTCCGTCGAGGCGATGTGCACGGGCGGCTTCGTCCTGGACGTGGAGTTCACCGCGACCCGGCTGCGCGAGCTGTGCAAGCTCGACGGCGCGCTGATCCTGGACAAGGACATCACCAAGATCCTGCGCGCGGGCGTCCAGCTGGTCCCGGACGCCTCCATCCACACGGAGGAGACGGGCACGCGGCACCGGACCGCGGACCGGGTCTCGAAGCAGTGCGGGTTCCCGGTGGTGTCGGTGTCCCAGTCGATGCGGCTGATCGCGCTGTACGTGGACGGCGAGCGGCGCGTGCTGGAGGAGTCCGGGGCGATCCTGTCGCGGGCGAACCAGGCGCTGGCCACGCTGGAGCGGTACAAGCTGCGCCTGGACGAGGTGGCGGGAACGCTGTCCGCGCTGGAGATCGAGGACCTGGTGACGGTCCGCGACGTCACTGCGGTCGCGCAGCGGCTGGAAATGGTCCGCCGGATCGCGACGGAGATCGCGGAGTACGTCATCGAACTGGGCACGGACGGGCGACTGCTGTCGCTCCAGCTGGACGAGCTGACGGTCGGGATCGAGCAGGAGCGGGAGCTCGTCATCCGGGACTACGTGCCGGAGCCGACGCCGAAGCGTTCCCGCACGGTGGAGGAGGCGCTGCCGGCTCTGGACGCGCTGACGCATCCGGAGCTGCTGGAGCTGGCGATCGTGGCGAAGGCCCTGGGGTACACGGGGTCGCCGGAAACGCTGGACTCGGCGGTGTCCCCGCGGGGTTACCGGCTGCTGGCGAAGGTTCCCCGGCTGCCCGGGGCGATCATCGAGCGGCTGGTGGAGCACTTCGGCGGTCTGCAGAAGCTGCTCGCCGCCAGTGTCGACGACCTGCAGACGGTGGACGGCGTGGGCGAGGCCCGCGCGCGCAGCGTCCGCGAGGGCCTGTCCCGCCTGGCGGAGTCCTCGATCCTGGAACGCTACGTGTGAGACGACCTGGGGACGGGACCCGGGCCGCGTGCGGCCCGGGTCCCGTCCGTACGCCGTACGGACTCCCCCGCCTCAGTTCTGCTTCAGGACGAACGAGGTCCTGGCCACCGGCATGCCCGGGGATTTGACCTCGACCACGTAGGTGTCGGGGGCCGCCACGTCCGCCGGAGGCGACTGGCACTGGGTCGAGGCGCTGAAGTGACGGTCCCATTCGAGCGATTGCTTCGTCTCGCCCTGCGAGGGGACCCGGAAGAACACGTTGGCCGCGCCCGTCGGGCAGTCCGCCGAGGACCAGACCGGCTTGGCGTTGCTCGCCTGAGTGATGGTCAGCACGGCCTGCTTCGGGCCGAGATCGACCTTGCAGGTGGTGCCGGAGACGTTGCGCGCGATGAGTTCGAGGCGCGGCTTCTCGTTCGCCTCGTACTCGTTCTTCACGCTCTTGACCTCCCACTGCAGCGCGCCGGCCGCACAGGTGGGCACCGGCGAGTCCGCCGGGACGACCTGGTTCTGCCCGGAGGTGCCCGCGCCGCCGTCCGCCGAGCCCGGCGTGGAGCCCGGTTCGCCGTTCTTGCCCGGGCCCGCGCCGGCGGACCCGGCGCCGGCATCGGCGCCGGTGCCCGTGCCCGTACCGCCGCCGGTGCCCGACTCGCCGCGGCCGCCCGGGGCCTGACTGATCGCCGGACCGGAGCCGGACGGTCCGGGGGTGATCTGGGTGACGGGGTCCGAGCCGCCCTGGCCCTTGCCGTCCGCACCCGGCTTCCCCCCGCCGGAACTGACGGTCCATACGGCGAGGAGCGCGAGGAGCGCGGCAACGGACGCCAGCACGGCCCTCCGTCGCCAGTAGATGGAGGAGGGGAGCGGCCCGACCGGATTGCGCAGAGATCCCACGGAGGGAACTTTACGAGAGTTCGCGGCGCGATCCGTGCCCCACATGCCGCGCACGCGGCTTGTTTTGCCGATGATCATCCCGCGGGGTGGGCCGGGGGCCTCGGGGACCGTCCTGAATCGGCCGGATATCTGGCGGGCGTGTCATTCCGCTTTGGGTACGGTCAGTGACCATGGACAGCTCTGGCCTCTATCTCGACATCACCGATTTCGCCCGCTCCACCCCCGCCTGGGTGCGATCGGCGTCCGAGTTCTGGACGGAGTACGGACTGTTCGCCTTCGGCGTCCTCTTCATGGCCGTGTGGTGGCGCTCCCGGTCCTGCCCCGACCCTCGCGCCGTCGCCCTCGCGGTGCTCGCACCCCTGGCCACCGCCGTCGCGTACGCCGTCTCCGAGCTGGTGAAGTCCAGCGTGGACGAGGAGCGCCCGTGCCGGGCCGTGGCCGGGGCGGCCGCCTCGCTGATCACCTGCCCGGCCACCGGCGACTGGTCCTTCCCCAGCAACCACGCCACGATCGCGGGCGCCGCCGCCGTCGCACTGGCCCTGGCCGTACCCCGGCTCGCGCTGCCGGCCGTTTCCCTCGCGCTGCTGATGGCCTTCTCCCGCGTGTTCGTCGGCGTCCACTACCCGCACGACGTGGCCTTGGGCCTGCTGCTGGGCGCGAGCCTCGCCGCCCTCACCGTCCTCGCGCTCACCGGGCCGACGGTCAGGGTCGTCGCCGCCATGCGGGCGAGCGGCATCCGCGCCGCTGTCCTGATCACCGGCCCGGACCCGGCACGGCAGGGGTGAAACGTGCCAGGATGCCGTCTGCCATGACTGCATCCCCCACATACCCCCCGACACCCCCGGAGCCCACGCCGGCCGCGCCGCCCGCCGCGGCCCCGGCGGCCCCGGCGGCCCCGGCCGCGCTGCACTCCCCCGTCATCGCCTGGTTCGAGGCGCACGCCCGCGACTTGCCCTGGCGGCGCCCCGAGGCGGGCCCCTGGGGGGTGATGGTCAGCGAGTTCATGCTCCAGCAGACCCCCGTCAACCGGGTCCTGCCCGTGTACGAGCAGTGGCTCGCCCGCTGGCCCCGCCCCGCCGACCTGGCCGCCGAGGCCCCCGGCGAGGCCGTACGGGCCTGGGGGCGGCTCGGTTACCCGCGCCGGGCCCTGCGCCTGCACGGCGCCGCCGCCGCGATAACGGAGCGGCACGGGGGTGACGTACCGCGCGACCACGCGCAGCTGCTGGCGCTGCCCGGGATCGGCGAGTACACGGCCGCGGCCGTGGCCTCCTTCGCGTACGGGCAACGGCACGCCGTCCTGGACACCAACGTGCGCCGGGTCTTCGCGCGCACCGCGACCGGGGTCGAGTACCCGCCGAACGCCACGACGGCCGCCGAGCGGCGTCTGGCGCGGGCCCTGCTGCCCGAGGACGAGGACACCGCGGCCCGCTGGGCCGCGGCCTCGATGGAGCTCGGGGCCCTGGTCTGCACGGCCAAGAGCCCGGACTGCGGGCGCTGCCCGGTGTCCGGACTGTGCGCCTGGCGGCTCGCCGGGAAGCCCGCGCACGAGGGGCCGCCGAGGCGCGGGCAGACGTACGCGGGGACGGACCGGCAGGTGCGCGGCAAGCTCCTCGCGGTGCTGCGCGAGGCGGTCGGCGCGGTACCGCGGTCCGTCCTGGACACGGTCTGGGACGAGCCCGTGCAGCGGGCCCGCGCGCTGGACGGGCTGGTCTCGGACGGACTCGTGGAGCCGCTGGCCGGGCAGATGTACCGGCTTCCCGCGGGGGTCCCCACGCCCCCTCGAAGCTGACGGGAGGATTCCGCTTGTCGCCGGGAAACCCGCAGCTCACGACCGTCGTTACACAATCTATGGGTGTCCGTGCGCCCACCGAAGGCTGACCCGCACAGGCCCGTGACAACGCCTCCGTAACGTCGCATCCGTAAGGCAGCGGGTGAACGGCTGAACGGCAGCGGCAGCGGAGGCGGTCTGAGATGGCGCACGGCGAGGTACTCGAATTCGAAGAGTACGTACGCACCCGGCAGGACGCGCTGCTGCGCAGTGCCCGTCGCCTGGTTCCGGACCCGACCGACGCGCAGGACCTCCTGCAGACCGCCCTCGTCCGCACCTACGGCCGCTGGGACGGCATCGCCGACAAGTCCCTCGCCGACGCCTACCTGCGCCGCGTCATGATCAACACCCGTACCGAATGGTGGCGCGCCCGCAAGCTCGAAGAGGTCCCCACCGAGCAGCTCCCCGACGCCTCCGTCGAGGACGGCACCGACCAGCGCGCCGACCGCGCCCTGCTGATGGACATCCTCAAGGTGCTCGCGCCCAAGCAGCGCAGCGTGGTCGTGCTGCGACACTGGGAGCAGATGAGCACCGAGGAGACGGCCTCGGCGCTCGGCATGTCGGCGGGAACCGTGAAGAGCACCCTGCACCGCGCACTGGCCCGACTCCGGCAGGAGCTGGAGAGCCGGGACCTGGACATGCGCGCGCTGGAGCGCGGTGACCACCGCGGCGACCACACCATCCGGTACGAGGGGCGTGAGCGGTGCGCGGCCTGAACGGCCCACAGCTGAACGGTCGGACACCGAGCGGCCCGGCACCGGGCGCGGGACGCCTGGCTGGCAAGAGCTCGGTGGTACTCATGTCGGCGGGGACTGCCGTCCTCGCCGGCACGGTGCTGTTCGCGGCCGGCTGCTCCACGGGAGGCACCGGCCTGCGGGACGGCGGCCCGGCCCGCACCGAGTCGGTGGCCAAGACCGGCGCCCCGTCCTCCGCTCCCGCTTCCGCCGAACCCGACGGGACGGCCGCCCCCTTCAGCCCCCGGGCCTCCGGCACGCCGGGCAAGAAGGTCGACCCGGTCGAGCTGCTCAAGGCGGACCCCAAGGTCAGCCCCGAGGTCAAGCGGGACCTCAAGCCCTGCACGGGCAAGGAGTACCCGATCGACGTCAGCTACGGGAAGGTCACCGGCGGCCCGGCGGTCGACATCGTGGTCAACGTGCTGTCCTGCGCCGACGCCCTGGGCCGCGGCTCGTACGTGTACCGCGCGGAGGACGGAAGGTACGAGAATGTGTTCTCGGACGAGCAGCCGCCCGTCTACGCCGAGATCGACCGGGGCGACCTGGTCGTCACCAAACCCGTCTACGGCAAGAGCGACGCCCTCGCCTACCCGTCGGGCGAGGACCTGATCACGTACCGCTGGAACGGTGAGAGGTTCACCGAGCAGGACCGGGTGCACACCGACTACAGCAACGTGGTCGACGGCGGGGTGGCCCCCGCGCCGTCCGCCAGCCCGAAGGGCTGAGGACCGAGGACCGGGGACCGTGGACCGGACCCGGAGCACCGGCCCCTGATCACCGGCCCCTGAGCACTGAGCAAGTACCGAGTACCGAAGCGAGGCGAGGCTCCCGAATGGCAGAGACCCATGTCCTGTTCGTAGAGGACGACGACGTCATCCGTGAGGCCACGACGCTGGCGCTGGAGCGCGACGGTTTCGTGGTCACCGCCATGCCCGACGGACTGTCCGGACTGGAGTCCTTCCGGGCCGACCGCCCCGACATCGCCCTGCTCGACGTGATGGTGCCCGGCATGGACGGCGTGAGCCTGTGCCGCCGCATCCGTGACGAGTCCACCGTCCCCGTGATCATGCTCTCGGCGCGCGCCGACTCCATCGACGTGGTCCTGGGCCTGGAGGCGGGCGCCGACGACTACGTCACCAAGCCCTTCGACGGCTCCGTCCTCGTCGCCCGCATCCGCGCGGTCCTGCGCCGCTTCGGGCACGCCGGCGGCCCGCGGGGCGGCGCGGCCGACGAGGGCGACGACGCCGAGCGCGGGGTCCTGGCCTTCGGCGACCTGGAGGTCGACACGGAGGGCATGGAGGTGCGCAAGGCCGGCGCGTCGGTGGCGCTGACGCCCACCGAGATGCGGCTCCTGCTGGAGTTCTCCACCTCCCCCGGCACGGTGCTCTCGCGCGACCGGCTGCTGGAGCGGGTCTGGGACTACGACTGGGGCGGCGACACCCGGGTGGTGGACGTCCACGTGCAGCGGCTGCGCACCAAGATCGGGCAGGACCGGATCGAAACGGTCCGGGGCTTCGGATACAAGCTGAAGGCCTGAGGCACGAGGCCGACGGCCCGAGGAAATGAACATGCGAAGAGTCGGGGGATGAGTACGTGAGCACGGGGATGAAGCGGGAATGAAGCGGTTCACTCTCCGGACGGGGATCCGCTGGAAGATCACGCTCGCCATCGCGTCCGTGGGCGCGCTCACCGCTCTCGCACTGAGCCTGGTGGTGCACAGCGCTGCCCGAGTGTCGATGCTGGAGAGCGCCCGCGAGGTGCAGCTGGACCGGGTGCAGTTCATCTCCCGCAACGCCGAGGCCGGCCGCAAGCCCCCCATGAGCGCCAAGCTCAACGATCCCGACCTGCCCGCGGACCTGCGCGAGAAGGCCCGGTCCGGGCGGCGCGGCACCTACATCCAGGAGAACCCGCGCGGTCTTCCCGAGGTGTGGGCTGCGGTACCGCTCGGCAACGGGCAGGTGCTGTCGCTGCACACCCCGTTCCGGGAGAGCGCCAACATGTTGCGCGACCTGGACCGGGCCCTGGTCGTCGGTTCCCTCGCCGTGGTGATCGGCGGTTCGGCGCTCGGCGTGCTCATCGGCGGGCAGATCTCGCGGCGGCTGCGCAAGGCCGCGGCGGCCGCGCAGCGGGTGGCGCACGGGGATCCGGAGGTACGGGTCCGGGACGCGGTCGGGGGCGTCGTGCGCGACGAGACCGATGACCTCGCGCGGGCCGTCGACGCGATGGCGGACACGCTCCAGACGCGACTGGAGGCCGAGCGACGGGTGACCGCCGACATCGCGCACGAGCTGCGCACCCCGGTGACGGGCCTGCTCACGGCGGCGGAACTACTGCCTCCGGGTCGGCCGACCGAGCTCGTACGGGACCGGGCGCAGGCGCTGCGGGCGCTGGTCGAGGACGTGCTGGAGGTGGCCCGGCTGGACAGCGCGTCCGAGCGGGCGGAGCTCCAGGACGTGGCGCTGGGCGAGTTCGTGAGCCGCCGGGTGAATTCCCTGATGCCGGAGGCGAGCGTACGGGTCGTCGCGGACGAGATCGTCAGCACCGATCCGCGCCGACTGGAGCGGATCCTCGGGAACCTGCTGGCGAACGCCGCGCGGTACGGGCAGGCGCCGGTGCAGGTCGACGTCGAGGGCCGGGTCGTACGGGTACGGGACCACGGGCCGGGCTTCCCGGAAGCGCTGCTGCGCGAGGGGCCGAGCCGGTTCCGGACCGGCTCGACGGACCGCGCCGGGGTGGGCCACGGGCTGGGGCTGACCATCGCGGAGGGACAGGCGCGGGTGCTGGGCGCCCGGCTGACCTTCCGCAACGTGGCGGCCCCGGGCGGCCCCGCCCGCGAGGGCGCGGCCGCGGGTGCGGTGGCGGTGCTGTGGCTCCCGGAGCACGCGCCGACGGCGTCGGGGAGCTACCCGATCGTGCCGAAGGCCTAGTGCTGTGGCCGGGCGGTTCGGCCGTTCGATCAGACGGTGACGCCGACCTTGCGCAGGAAGGCGACCGGGTTCACGGCCGAGCCGTAGTTCGGGGTGGTGCGGATCTCGAAGTGGAGGTGCGGGCCGCTCGAGTTGCCGGTGTTGCCCGACAGAGCGATCTTCTGGCCCTTGGCGACCTTCTGGCCGATCTTGACCTGGATCCTGGAGAGGTGCGCGTACTGCGAGTACGTGTTGTTCGCGTGCTTGATCACGATGGCGTTGCCGTAGGCCGGGCCGTCGCCGCCGCCGTTCGGGCCGGCCTTGACGACGGTGCCCGCCGAAACGGCGTCGACACGGGTGCCGACCGGGACGGCGAAGTCCTGGCCGGAGTGCTTGTGCGACCACATGCTGCCGCCCTTGCCGAAGGTCGCGGAGAGCGTGTAGCTCGAAACGGGCTTCTCCCAGGCCGGGACGGCCGGCTTCGCGGCGACCGCCGCGGCCTGGGCGGTGGCCTGCTCGGACACGAGCCGGGCGGTGCCGGCCAGGGCGGTCTGGGCCTCGTCGGCGAAGGCGGCGGTCGTTCCCGCCCCGAGGGCCAGGGCCGCACCGAGAGCGGTGGCGCCGATGGCGAGACGGGTACGACGGGTGCTGACGCGCTTCGCGGACATGAAGGAGACCTCCGGGGCCGGGGACAAGGACGGGTGCTGCGGTGCGGTGCTGCGGCGATGCGGTGCTTCGCTGCTTCGGGCAAGAAAGGACCCGGCACGCTCAGAGGGTGCCGGGCTCGCTCGCTCATCCTTGGTAACCCGTGCCCCCCGGCTTCCCCAAACCACCCCGTTACTACCCGCACTCGTAGATGCGGAGGGGCTCTCAGCCCTGTTGACCGCCTCCCCACTGGCCCGAGGGTGGGGCAAATCGGACGTCGATCTCTACGGATGCTCCTAGTAGGTCCGATTTGCCCTGTGTGGCTTGTCACCGGCCCGGGACCTCCGCCCGTCCTCGCCGGGACCAAAGCCCTGCGACCCGCGTCACACGAGAGCTACGCTCCGCCTCGTGGACGCATCCGTGGTGGGGATCCGGCTGGCCTCGGGGGTGATGACCCCCCTCGTGAAGAAGCTCTTCCGCGGGGAGGGGGCGGGCGCCGGCCTCGTCGACCGGCCCGTGCGGATCTCTTCGTACGTCTCCCTGCGCGAGCAGCGCGTGCTGTCCCGGGACGACCTGCGCCGGCTCGCCGACAAGCTGGTCGCGGAGGCCTTGCGGGTCCCCGGCGAGCAGCCGCTGCCACCGGGCGAGGAGGCGGGCGTCGCCACGGCGCTGGCCGTCACCCTGCACTCCCTCGGGGACCTGGCCCTGGAGGACGCCCAGGCGGTCGAGATGGGTGCGCGCGCCTTCGCCGCCGAACTGCGCAAGGCGGCGCCGGCCACGGGCCTGGGGCGGGACGCGCAGCTCTTCCACGACCGGCTGCTGGTAACCACCTGCCTGCACGTCCTGCACTTCTTCACGAGCCGCTCCACCTACATCCCGGCGGCCCTGGTCGAGCAGGCCCGCCGCCAGGCCGAGACCATCGCCAAGATCGACGCCCTGCTCGCGCGGATCCCCCGCCAGGGCGGCCGGGACGCGGAGTTCGAGGCCAGGTACCTGGAGTACCTCGCCAAACGGCACAGCACCCTGACGATCTTCGGGCTCGACCTGCCGCCCGGCTCCGCACGCTGGCCGCTGGACGCGGCGTACGTGAGCCTGGAGGCGACCCCTCGCCCCCGCCGCGTCGGCGGCGAGGGCAGTGCCACGGTCCCGGCGCAGGGCGCCGCCCACGGCTCGTCCCCCCTCGGCACCGGAGACCTACTGGCCTTCGAGCCCCGCATACTGCTGCGCGGGGAGGCCGGCTCCGGCAAGACCACCCTGATCCAGTGGCTGGCCGTCTCCACCGCCCGGGACGAGCCCGAGGGCAGCCTCGTCCCCTTCGTACTGCCCCTGCGGAACCTGACCCGCTACGGGGAGCGGCTGCCCGCCCCCGAGGACTTCCTGGTCGCCACCGTCCTGAAGGGCCGGGCCCCCGAGGGGTGGGAGAGCCGGGTCCTGAGCGAGGGACGCGGCCTGGTCCTGGTGGACGGAATCGACGAGATCCCGGAGACGGAGCGGGCCCGGGCCCGCGACTGGCTCACCGAGCTGCTCACCGCCTACCCCGGCAACCGCTGGCTGGTCACCTCCCGCCCCTCGGCCGTCCCGCAGGACTGGCTCGCCTCCGAGCAGTTCGCCGAGCTGACCCTCTCCCCCATGAACCGGGCCGACGTGGCCGGCTTCGTCACCCGCTGGCACCGGGCGGCCGAAGCCGGCGACGACCTCCGCGACCAGCTGCTGGCGTCCCTGCGCACCAAATCGGAGCTGGCCCGGCTCGCCACCAACCCGCTGCTGTGCGGGCTGATCTGCGCCCTGCACCGCGAACGGCACGGCTTCCTGCCCTCGGGCCGCAAGGAGCTCTACACGGCCGCCCTGTCGATGCTGCTGCACCGCCGCGACCGCGAACGCGAGCTGCGCCTGCCGGAGCTCGCCGAGGAACCCCAGCTCCAGTTGCTCCAGCGGCTGGCGTACTGGCTGATCCGCAACGGCCGCACGCAGCTCCGCCGGAGCCGGGCAGAGGACCTCATCGCCGCCGCGCTGCCCGCCGTACCGGCCGCCCAGGTGCTCGGCGAGGCCCCGGCCGTCCTGCGGCACTTCCTGGAGCGGACCGGACTCCTGCGCGCCCCCACGGAGGACACCCTCGAATTCGTGCACCGCACCTTCCAGGACTTCCTCGGGGCCCGGGCGGCCCTGGACGAGGGCGGCCTCGGCGAACTGACCCGGCACGCGGACGACGACCAGTGGGAGGACGTCATCCGCATGGCCGTCGCCCAGGGCCGCCCCCGCGACCGCGCGGCGATCATCGGCGACCTGCTGGTCCGCGACTCCGACCGGGCGGTGCTGCTGGCCCTCGCCTCCTTGGAGTACGCGGCCGAGCTGGACCCCGAGCTGCGCCGGGAGGTCCGGACGGCCGCCCGCCGGCTCATCCCGCCGCGGGACGACCAGGCGGCGTACGCGCTCGGCCGGATCGGGCCGCTGATCCTGGATCTGCTGCCGCTCGACGCGGAGGCACATCGCCACGCCCGCCGCTTCGTGATCGCGGCCGCGGAGACCGGCTCCGAGGCGGCGATCGGATACCTCGCCGGCTACTGCCACCACCGCGACGAAAAGATCCGCGCGACGCTGACGGGGGTCTGGGAACGGTTCGACACCGAGCACTACGCGGCCGAGGTGCTCGCGCGCATGGTCCCGCCCCCGGACGACCTCGTCGTCACCTCGGACGCCGCCCTCGCGGCGCTGACGGGCTTCACCGGCCCGCCCGGCCTGTACGTCCTCCACAGGGTGAGCCGGGGCGCCCTGACCCACTTCCTGGCCCGCCAGCCGGTGGCGGGCCTGGCCTTCCAGCAATTCTCCGGCGGAACCGACGCCGAGTTCCTGCGCGGCCACACCTCGCTGCGGCGGCTCACCATCGACACCTGGCCCGAACTACGGGACCTGAATGCGCTGCACGGGCTGCCCCTGGAGGAGGTGTCCCTCGACCTCGGCAACGACGTCCCCCTCGGCCCGACCCTTGCCGCCTGGCCCCGGCTGCGCGCGCTCACGCTGCACTCGTGCGGTCCGTGGTCCTTCACCGACTTCGCCCCCGGGGCCCGCCCGGACGTGCTCGACCTGGACGACGCGGACCCGGACCTGACCGGCCTGGGACGGCTGACGAGCCTGCGGCGGCTGCGGCTCGGCTTCGACTGGCGCCCCGGCGGGAAGGGCGCCTGGGCGGAGCTCTCGGCGCTGGAGGACCTGCGGGAGATCGCCGTGCACACCAGGGCGCTGGACGGCCTCGCCTCGTACGCCCACCTGCCCTCGCTACGGACCGTCATGGTCTACGACGACGAAGAGATGTGGGACCCGGACCTCAAGGCACGGGTGGCCCACCGCTTTCCGCAGGCGGAGCTGGGGCTGGTGACGCAGGCCTACGGGAACTGACCAGTACGCACCGGTACGCATCGGTACGCACGGAAAAAGGGGCGGCCCCGGAACCTTTCGGTCCCGGGGCCGCCCCTTCGTACCGCTCTGAGCGGCTAGCGCTTACGCACCCTTGGAGAGGTCCGGGCCGGAGCCCGTCGCCTCGATGGGGGGAAGGTCCGAGATCGGGGTCTTCTCCTCACCGCGGAAGGTGAACTTGGCTTCCTCGCCCTCACCCTCCTTGCCGACGACCACGATGTGACCGGGGCGCAGCTCACCGAAGAGGATCTTCTCCGACAGGATGTCCTCGATCTCCCGCTGGATCGTGCGACGCAGCGGTCGGGCACCCATGATCGGGTCGTAGCCGCGCTTGGCGAGCAGGGCCTTCGCCTCGGCGCTGAGCTCGATGCCCATGTCGCGGTCCTTCAGGCGGTCATCGACCTTGGCGATCATCAGGTCGACGATCTGGACGATGTCTTCCTCGGTGAGCTGGTGGAAGACGACCGTGTCGTCGACGCGGTTGAGGAACTCGGGCCGGAAGTGCTGCTTGAGCTCTTCGTTGACCTTCGTCTTCATCCGGTCGTACCCGGTCTTGGTGTCTCCCACGGCCGCGAAGCCGAGGTTGAAGCCCTTCGAGATGTCCCGCGTACCCAGGTTGGTCGTCATGATGATGACCGTGTTCTTGAAGTCCACGACCCGGCCCTGGGAGTCGGTCAGGCGACCGTCCTCCAGGATCTGGAGAAGGGAATTGAAGATATCCGGGTGCGCCTTCTCGACCTCGTCGAAGAGGACGACGGAGAACGGCTTCCGGCGGACCTTCTCGGTCAGCTGGCCGCCCTCTTCGTAGCCCACGTAGCCGGGGGGCGAACCGAAGAGACGGGAAACCGTGTGCTTCTCGCTGAACTCCGACATGTCGAGGGAGATCAGTGCGTCCTCGTCGCCGAAGAGGAATTCGGCGAGCGTCTTGGAGAGCTCGGTCTTACCGACACCGGACGGGCCGGCGAAGATGAACGAGCCACCGGGACGCTTCGGGTCCTTCAGACCCGCACGGGTGCGGCGGATCGCCTGGGAGAGCGCCTTGATGGCGTCCTTCTGGCCGATGACGCGACGGTGGAGCTCGTCCTCCATGCGCAGGAGCCGCGAGGACTCCTCCTCGGTCAGCTTGAACACCGGAATGCCGGTCGCGGTCGCCAGGACTTCGGCGATGAGCTCGCCGTCGACCTCGGCGACGACGTCCATGTCGCCGGCCTTCCATTCCTTCTCGCGCTTGGCCTTCGCCGCCAGCAGCTGCTTCTCCGAATCACGGAGGGAAGCCGCCTTCTCGAAGTCCTGGGAGTCGATGGCCGACTCCTTGTCGCGACGCACGTTCGCGATCTTCTCGTCGAACTCGCGGAGGTCCGGCGGCGCGGTCATCCGGCGGATGCGCATCCGGGAGCCGGCCTCGTCGATCAGGTCGATCGCCTTGTCCGGGAGGAAGCGGTCCGAGATGTACCGGTCGGCCAGGGTGGCCGCCTGCACGAGGGCCTCGTCCGTGATGGAGACGCGGTGGTGGGCCTCGTAGCGGTCGCGCAGGCCCTTGAGGATCTCGATGGTGTGCTGGAGGGAAGGCTCCGCCACCTGGATCGGCTGGAAACGGCGCTCGAGAGCGGCGTCCTTCTCAAGGTGCTTGCGGTACTCGTCGAGCGTCGTGGCACCGATGGTCTGGAGCTCACCACGGGCCAGCATGGGCTTCAGGATGCTGGCGGCGTCGATCGCGCCCTCGGCGGCGCCCGCACCCACGAGGGTGTGGAGCTCGTCGATGAACAGGATGATGTCGCCGCGGGTGCGGATCTCCTTGAGCACCTTCTTGAGGCGCTCTTCGAAGTCACCGCGGTAGCGGGAACCGGCGACCAGGGCACCCAGGTCGAGGGTGTAGAGGTGCTTGTCCTTGAGGGTCTCGGGCACCTCGCCCTTGACGATCGCCTGGGCCAGGCCCTCGACGACGGCGGTCTTGCCGACGCCGGGCTCGCCGATGAGGACCGGGTTGTTCTTGGTCCGGCGGGACAGCACCTGCATGACCCGCTCGATCTCCTTCTCGCGCCCGATGACCGGGTCGAGCTTGGATTCGCGAGCGGCCTGGGTGAGGTTGCGGCCGAACTGGTCCAGGACGAGCGAGGTCGAGGGGGTTCCCTCGGCCGGGCCGCCGGCGGTGGCCGACTCCTTGCCGCCTCCGGAGTAGCCGGAGAGCAGCTGGATGACCTGCTGCCTGACTCGGTTGAGATCGGCGCCCAGCTTCACGAGGACCTGGGCTGCGACGCCCTCGCCCTCGCGAATGAGGCCGAGCAGGATGTGCTCGGTGCCGATGTAGTTGTGGCCGAGCTGGAGGGCCTCTCGGAGCGAAAGCTCCAGGACCTTCTTCGCCCGCGGGGTGAAGGGGATGTGGCCGGAAGGGGCCTGCTGCCCCTGTCCGATGATCTCCTCAACCTGCTGGCGAACAGCCTCGAGCGAAATCCCGAGGCTCTCCAGGGCCTTAGCGGCGACACCCTCACCCTCGTGGATCAAGCCCAGGAGGATGTGCTCGGTGCCGATGTAGTTGTGGTTGAGCATCCGGGCTTCTTCCTGAGCCAGGACGACAACCCGCCGCGCGCGGTCGGTGAACCTCTCGAACATCGTTTATCGCTCCTCAGAGCGGTCGGGCAGTTCGGGGTCGGTCCCCGCCCTGTCCTTCCGCATGCTAGTCCCGCGGGGCGGGACAGCTCATTCCAACTGCCGACATCCGTCCGCGGCTCACCCTCACGTCCGTGAGAAAACCCGGCTGTAAGTGCCGACAACTGCTCCAACCCGATGGTGCGAGACGATGTTCCCGCAGGCCAGGCAGATACCCGTCACACGTGTACGCCGATGGCGAACGGAAGCCGGTCACAGACGCCGCAAATCAGCCTGTCGCCCCGATCCACTAGGAATGTCTTACCCGTGAGGAGTGACAGTTCACGTGGATGGACGACGGATCCCTCCGCTACGGGCGAACAGACCTCCGTCCCGAATGTGGGACTCCACCGAGACGGACGTTTACGTTCCGCATTGACTCGAGTGCGGAACGTCACATCACGCGTAACCCCCCGCGCTTCTGCGCAGTTGCTCCGGTCATGGCTCTCACCGCGCCGCCCGTCACCGTCCCGATCCCCCGCGCCCCGTTCGACGGCGGGCCCGATCCGGCGTCCTGGTACGAACGCGTGCTCGGCTGGACCGTTGTCTGGGGACCGCCCGCCCAGCTGGTGACCGGGGTGCGGTTCGACGTCCTGGAGCTGCCGGCCGATGCCGGGGCCGCCGTGCTGCGCCGGCCCGTGCCCACCGGCCCGGTGGCGGTCATGGGCCGCAGGATGCGGTTCCTGGTGGCCGCGGGGGCCGCCGACGAGCTGGAGGGGCTGCTCGACTGGCTGGAGTGGGGCGGGGTCGCCCTGGATCTCGCCGCCCTGGGTACGGGTGGCCGGATCACCGCTCCGGCGCCCCCGGGGCATCCGGTGGACGCGGAGGGAAGCCCTCGGGGGGCCGCCGTATGGCTGCGGCCCCCCGAGCAGGGGTGTGAGGCACTGCTACCGGCCCTGCCCGCTCCCGGGCAGGGCTCCGGACCCGCGCGCGGGCCCGATCTCGTACGCCTGGTCGCGGCGGCGGCGACGGAATGCCACCGGGCGCGGCTCGGGCGGACCGTCCGGACGGGCCGGACCGATCAGGCCGTGGCCTTCTCGTAGGCGTCGCGGATCTCGGCGGGAACGCGGCCGCGGTCATTCACGCTGTAGCCGTGCGACTTGGCCCATGCGCGAATAACGGCGGTGTCCGGGTTACCCGCCGAAGTGGCGGCGCGGCCCTTGGTGCGGCCGGTAGCGGCGCCGCGGCCACCGATGCGGCGACCGCCCTTGGTGTACGGGTCGAGCAGGCCGCGGAGCTTTTCAGCGTTGGCGGTGGTGAGGTCGATCTCGTAGGTCTTGCCATCCAGAGCGAACGTCACCGTCTCGTCCGCCTCGCCGCCGTCGAGGTCGTCGACAAGAAGGACCTGAACCTTCTGTGCCACCGGGATTTCCTTTCATCGAAAAGCAGTACGCGGAAAGGAAACCGCTTTTGCCTGGAAAACACAAACCCCCCGTGAGAGGTTCGGGTCCGCAACGGGTCGGGAAACGTGCGCGATTCGGACATAGGCCACAGGCGAGGGGCCCGGGGGAAAATCCCGTGTGATCGGTCAGAGGTGCAGAAGCATCCGGCTGTTGCCCAAGGTGTTCGGCTTCACTCGTTCGAGACCGAGGAACTCGGCGACACCCTCGTCATAGGAACGCAGGAGCTCCATGTAGACATCCGTCTCGACCGGGGTCTCGCCGATCTCCACGAAGCCGTGCTTCGCGAAGAAGTCCACTTCGAAGGTGAGGCAGAAAACCCGGCTCACACCGAGCCGGCGGGCCGTCTGCAACAACTTGTCGAGCACGAGATGACCGACTCCCGCGCCCTTCAACTCGCGGTCGACGGCGAGAGTGCGGACTTCGGCCAGGTCTTCCCACATCACGTGGAGTGCGCCGCAGCCCACCACTTGGCCGTCGCCGTCACGTTCCGCGACCCAGAACTCCTGGATGTCCTCATAAAGGACGACCGGCGCTTTGTCGAGCAGGATGCGCTGCTGCACGTACTGGTCGAGCAGGCGGCGCAGCGCGGGAACATCACCGGTGCGCGCTCGGCGGATCGTCACTGTTTTTGCATGTGCAGCGGAAAACTCTCCCATGCCCGGACGTTATCGCCCCGGCTCGGCGCTCCGCCCGCCGGAGTCGCCTTCGGCGGCGGGATCCGCCGGCGCGGTGGGTTCCGCGGTGGGATCCGCGGCGGGACCGGCCGCCGGGGCCTCGGGAACGGTCTCGGGTGCCGGCTCGGGTGCGGACTGGGCCGCGGGTTCCGCCGGCTGCACGATGTGGACGGCGTCCCGGAGCGCCTCACGCTGTTCGGCCGACATCATGCCGAAGAAGGCCACGAGGGCGGCGGCCGGATTGTCGCTCGTCGACCAGGCCTCGTTCATCAGTGCGGCCGAGTAGGCGGCGCGGGTGGAAACCGCCGTATACCGGTAGGCGCGGCCTTCCGCTTCCCGGCGGACCCAGCCCTTCTGATGAAGATTGTCCATAACGGTCATGACCGTGGTGTACGCGATGGACCGTTCCTGCTGCAGGTCTTCCAGGACTTCGCGAACGGTGACCGGGCGGTTCCACTGCCACACCCGCGTCATGACTGCGTCTTCGAGTTCTCCCAAGGGGCGAGGCACAGCAGCACGATAGTGCGGAATGTCAGGAATTGCGCGGCTATTCGGACGGCAACGCGCGAAAAGTCCGGGGCCGCGGACGGCGAAGGAGGGCGTACGGCTCGGGAGCCGTACGCCCTCCGTGTTCGTCGGGACCCCCGCGGGGGCTACTTCCGGGAAGGGGACTGCTGCTGGGCGGCCTCGGCGCGGGCGAGCACGGCATCGACCACCGCGTCCTCCTTGGCCTTGTTGGCCCCGCCCTGGCTCTTCA
Organism: Streptomyces sp. ISL-66; assembly: GCF_018614135.1. Lineage (GTDB taxonomy): Bacteria > Actinomycetota > Actinomycetes > Streptomycetales > Streptomycetaceae > Streptomyces. Next base: position 5,226 of record NZ_JAGGOW010000158.1, on the reverse strand, counting down.
CGATCGTCACGACGAGCGCGATGAAGAACACGGCCATCACGAAGGGGGGCACGAGCGCGGAAACGTAGTCCATGCCCCAAGCCTAGCTACCCGACCGCGCGCCCGGCCGCCGGGGGCGGACCGGGCTTGCGGCGCGGCGGGAACACCTCGCCGGGGGTCGGGACGGGCCGCGCGGGCCGGTCGTCGGGCCTCGGCTGCGGCTCCGCGGGCTCCTTCTCCTTGCCCGAGCCCGAGCCCGAGCCGGCTCCCGAAGCCGAGCCGGCTCCCGAGGCCGAGCCGGCTCCCGAGCCCGAGTCGGCTCCCGAGGCCGAACCCGACCCCGACTCAGGCTCAGACCCCGACGCCGACGCCGACCCCGACCCCGAGCCGCCGGCGATGGCCAGCAGCCGGGTCCGCGGCGCGGGCGCGGTGGAGAGCCTGCGGCGCACGGACCGCTCCGCGACGCCCTGGGCCCGCTCCAGCACGGCGGCCGCGACCGGGTTGGCGCGCAGGGCCCGCAGGGCGGCGAGGTCGTCGGGAACCGGCTCGTAGCCGGCGGCCAGGGCGTCCTGCAGCAGCTCCAGGTAGCCGGAGAGGCTCCCGGGCAGCGCGGCTCTGTACCGGGCCAGGTCGGCGAGGAGGAACGCTCTGAGCCGGCCCGCCTCCTGCGCCGCGTCATCCACCGACGCCGCCAGGCGCAGGCAGTCCTGGACCTCCACGGCCGACAGGGGGGCCGTAGAGGACTGAAGGGCGTGAGCGAGCGAACGCCTGAGCACGTGAAGCTCATCAGCGCTGAACGCCATGCCGCCGCGGGATCCGTAGGGCGTGGGCATGGGCCGAAGATACGCGCTAATCGGACAAAATCCCCTGACCGGACACGGACGCGGCGCGGCGCGGCGCAGCAGGATGAGGTCGGGGCGCGGCCGGGGCCTCGGCCGGAATCAGCCCGACTGCTTGATCACGCGGAGGAAGTCCGCCCACGCGGCCTGGGTGGTGGCGAGGACGAGGTGGGCCGGGTCGGCGCGGTCGGCCACGCGGACCAGGGTGCCGGGGGCGGCGCTGACGTACACGCAGTTGTCCCCCTCGCTACAGAACGAGGACTTCTGCCAGGCGGACTGAGTGGTCATGGTGTCTCCTCCGTTCACGGGCGCGTCCGGCGCCGTGGACGAGTTCCCGGTATTTCTCGTGGGAGGACGTTAACTCCGCGCCGGCCTCCCGCCCCTGGTTTCCGCGGAAATCGCCCCGGCGCGTCAGCGGGTGTGCCGAAGCGGCAGCGAAGCGCTGCCGAGCCGTGCCGGGGCCGCGTGCGGGCCCGGCACGGCTCGCGTACGGAGCCGGCCGGGACCCCGCGTACGGCGTGGTCCCGGCCGGTCCGGCCCTACTCGAAGTTGGGCGCGTTGCGCTCGTAGACCAGCCGCAGGCCGATCAGGGTCAGCCAGGGCTCGTGGTCGTCGATGACCGAGGCCTCCCCGAGGACCATGGGGGCCAGGCCGCCCGTGGCGATGACCCGGACGTCGTCCGGGTCTCCGTTGGGGCCCGCGAGCTCCTTCGCCATCCGGGCGACGACCCCGTCGACCTGGCCGGCGAACCCGTAGACCACGCCCGACTGCATCGCCTCGACGGTGGACTTGCCGATGACGTTGCGCGGGCGGGCCAGCTCGATCTTGCGGAGCTGGGCGCCGCGCACACCGAGGGCCTCCATCGAGATCTCGATGCCCGGGGCGATCACCCCGCCCACGTACTCGCCCTTCGCGGACACCGCGTCGAAGGTGGTCGCCGTGCCGAAGTCGACGACGATCGCGGGGCCGCCGTAGAGCTCGACGGCGGCGACCGCGTTGATGATGCGGTCCGCGCCGACTTCCTTCGGGTTGTCGGTCAGGATCGGCACCCCGGTCTTGACCCCCGGCTCCACCAGGACGGCGGGCACGTCCCCGTAGTAGCGGCGGGTGACCTCGCGCAGCTCGTGCAACACCGACGGCACCGTCGAGCAGATCGCGATGCCGTGGATGCCGTCGCCCAGCTCGGTGCCGAGCATCGGGTGCATGCCCATCAGCCCCTGCATGAGCACGGCCATCTCGTCGGCCGTGCGGCGCGGGTCGGTCGAGATGCGCCAGTGCTCGACGATCTCGTCACCGTCGAACAGGCCCAGCACCGTCTGGGAGTTGCCCACATCGATGGTGAGGAGCACCGGTTACACCGCCTCGCGCAGATCGAGGCCGATGTCCAGGATCGGGGCGGAGTGGGTGAGGCCGCCGACCGCGAGGAAGTCGACGCCCGTCTCGGCGTAGGCGCGGGCGGTGTCCAGGACCAGGCGGCCCGAGGACTCCAGCTTGGCGCGGCCCGCGACCAGGGCGACGGCCTGCGCGGTCCGCTCCACGGTGAAGTTGTCCAGCAGGATCAGGCCCGCACCGGCCTCCAGGACCTCGCCGACCTGCTCCAGGGTGTCGACCTCGACCTCGATCGAGACCTCCGGGAAGGCCTCCCGCACGGCGTTGAAGGCCTGGGTGACGCCGCCGGCCGCGACCACGTGGTTGTCCTTGACCAGCGCGGCGTCCCACAGCGACATGCGGTGGTTGGTGCCGCCGCCGCAGCGCACCGCGTACTTCTCCAGGGAGCGCAGGCCCGGGGTGGTCTTGCGGGTGTCGCGGACCTTGGTGCCGGTGCCCTCCAGGGCGTCCACCCAGCGGCGGGTCTCCGTGGCGATGCCCGACAGGCGGCACACGATGTTGAGGGCGCTGCGCTCGGCGGTCAGCAGGTCGCGGGTGCGCGAGCGCACGGACAGCAGGACCTGCCCGGCCTTGACGGAGTCGCCGTCCTCGGCGTGCCGCTCCACCTCGAAGGACTCGGTGCAGACGATCGAGAACACGGCCTCGGCGATGCGCAGGCCCGCCACGACGCCGTCCTCGCGGGCGACGAAGTCCGCGATGGCCTCGGCCTCTTCGGGGACGGTGGCGACGGTGGTGACGTCGACTCCGCCGTCGAGGTCCTCGGAGAGCGCCATGTGCGCGATGTCCTCGACCTCGATGGGGTCCAGGCCCGACTCCTCGAGCAGCTCGGCCAGGGCCGGGTCGAGGCCGGACTCCTCGCCGTCGCCGCAGGCGCAGTCCTCGCCGCAGCCGCCCTCGCTCTGGTCGACGAGGGGGAGTTCGTTGTGGTCGTGCTCGTGCGTGCTCACGGTTACTGCTCCAGGCTGTCGTTGCTCAGGGGGATCTGTACGGACGGGAAGTCCGCCGATTCGGTGGGGGTGACGACCAGGGCCCGTCGCTCCGCCTCCGACAGGCGTACGACGAGGTGGCGGCGCCAGTGGGCGTCGTCCCGGTCGGGGTGGTCCTCGCGCCAGTGGCAGCCGCGGGTCTCCGCGCGCTGTTGCGCGGCGGCGACCAGCACCCGGGCCACGCACAGCAGGTTGGTGGCCTCCCAGGTCTCGGTGCCGGGGACGGCCGTCTTGCCGCGGGTCTCCAGCTCGCCCGCCGCCGTCGCGTACAGGGCTTCGAGCGCGGCGGCGGCCCGGCGCAGCGACTCGGCGGAGCGCAGTACGCCCGCGCCGTCGGTCATGATGCGCTGGATCTCGTAGCGCGCCTCGGCGGGCTGGAGGGGGCCGGTGGCCGGGACGGGGACGGCGGGACCGGCCGGGACGGTGCCGGGTGCGGCCCGCGCGATGATGTCGTCGGCGATGCGCTCGGCGAAGACCAGGCCCTCCAGCAGGGAGTTGGAGGCGAGCCGGTTCGCGCCGTGCACTCCGGTGCAGGCGACCTCGCCGCACGCGTACAGGCCGGGGACGGTCGTGCGGCCGTGCAGGTCGGTGCGGACGCCGCCGGAGGCGTAGTGCGCGGCCGGGGCCACGGGGATGGGCTCGGTGACCGGGTCTATGCCGTGCGAGCGGCAGGCGGCGAGGATGGTGGGGAAGCGCTGCTCCCACATCCGCGCGCCGAAGTGCCGGGCGTCCAGGTACATGTGCTGCGTGCCCTGCTCCTGCATGCGGCGCATGATGCCCTTGGCGACGATGTCGCGGGGGGCGAGCTCGGCGAGCTCGTGCTGGCCGGTCATGAAGCGGACGCCGTCGGCGTCGACGAGGTACGCGCCCTCGCCGCGAACGGCCTCGGACACCAGGGGCTGCTGGCCTTCGGCGTCGGCGCCGAGGAAGAGCACGGTGGGGTGGAACTGCACGAATTCGAGGTCGGAGACCTCCGCGCCGGCGCGCAGCGCGAGCGCGACCCCGTCGCCGGTGGAGACGGACGGGTTGGTGGTCGCGGAGAAGACCTGGCCCATGCCGCCGGTGGCGAGGATCACGGCGGGGGCGCGGACGGCGCCGACGCCGTCGTGCTGGCCCTCGCCCATGACGTGCAGGGTGACGCCGGCGGTACGGCCCCGCTCGTCCTGGAGGAGGTCCAGGACGAGGGCGTTCTCGACGGTCTCGATGCCCGCCGCCTGGACGGCTTCGACGAGTGCGCGGGAGATCTCGGCGCCGGTGGCGTCGCCGCCCGCGTGCGCGATGCGGCGCCGGTGGTGGCCGCCCTCGCGGGTCAGCTCGATCTCGCCGGTCTCGGCCGAGGTGTCGAAGACGGCTCCGGCGTCGATGAGGCGTCGTACGGCGTCGGGGCCCTCGGTGACCAGGAGGCGTACGGCGGCCTCGTCGCACAGGCCGGCGCCCGCGACGAGGGTGTCTTCGAGGTGCTGTTCGGGGGTGTCCCCCTCACCGATCGCCGCGGCGATGCCGCCCTGGGCCCAGCGGGTGGAGCCGTCGTCGAGGCGGGCCTTGGTGACCACGACGGTACGGCGGCCCGCGGCGGCGCAGCGCAGTGCGGCGGTCAGGCCCGCGACTCCGGATCCGACGACCACGACGTCGGCGTCGACGGTCCAGCCGGGGGCCTGGGCGTGCAGCCGTATGCGGGTGCCGGTGGTGGTGCCCGCCGTTGCGGGACCTCTGCCTGGGGTGCTCACGCGTGTGCTCCGAACTCCAATGGAATGTTGTCGATCAGCCGGGTCGTGCCCACTTTCGCGGCGACGGCCAGCACGGCCTGCCCGGTGAAGCCGGGGCCTGCCTCGGTGAAGTCCTGGGGGTCGACCAGCGCCAGGTAGTCCAGTACGAGGGGCGGGTCGTGGCGGCCCGCCTCCTCCAGGACGTGCCGCGCGGCGGCCCGTACGGCGTCGGGAAGGCCGGCGCCCGCCGCGGAGACGGCGTGCGCGTCGGCGGAGGCGCGGATCTCGCCGAGCCGGGCCAGGCCGGTGGCCCGCTCGTCGCCGGCC